>JAJFGN010000008.1 GCA_021776115.1 Kiloniellaceae bacterium
CCGCGTACCGCCGCCGGAGGCGCCGGCAACGGCGCCCGACGGGTCGTTTTTGCGGTCCTCTGGAGGGCGTCACCGCCGCTTGACGATGCTCTTCGCAACGCCGGCACGACGCTTCCTACCCAGAGGGCCGCAAAAACGATCCTAGACGCCACCAATTTCTGTTCCACCACACTAGTTTGTGAAGCGCTACCGATTGTGATAAATCGCCCTGCCCGCGACAAGCCGGACGTGGCCGTGGCCGCGCGCCGACCCAAACCGCAAACAACGGGATACCACGACGATGGAGCCTAGCTCCGATTTTTTGCGCGAGATGACGTGGCGCGGCTTTATCCACCAGTGCACGGACCTGGAGACGCTGGACGCCCGGATGTCGGCGGGACCCATCGTCGCCTACATCGGCTTCGACTGCACGGCGGACTCGCTGCATGTCGGCAGCATGGTGCCCATCATGATGCTGCGCTGGTTACAAAAGAGTGGGCATAAGCCGATCGTCCTGATGGGGGGCGGCACTACAAAGGTCGGCGATCCCTCGTTCCGCGACGAAGCCCGAAAGCTTTTGAGCGTCGAGGAAATTGCCCGCAACATGTCGGGGATCAAGCGCGTCTTTTCGCAGTTTCTGACCTTCGGCGATGGCCCGTGCGACGCCCTCATGGTCGACAACGCGGCGTGGCTGGACGAACTCAACTACATGAGTTTCCTGCGCGATTACGGCCGTCATTTCTCGGTCAACCGCATGCTCAGCTTTGAGTCGGTCAAGCTGCGTCTGGAACGCGAGCAGCCACTGACTTTCCTGGAATTCAATTACATGATCCTCCAGGCCTATGACTTCGTGGAGCTGAGCCGCCGCCACAGCTGCAGCCTGCAGATGGGCGGGTCGGACCAGTGGGGCAATATCGTCAACGGCGTGGAACTGGGCCGGCGCACCGACCAAGCCAGTCTGTTCGGCTTGACCACACCGCTCATCACCACCTCCTCGGGCGCCAAGATGGGCAAGACCGCGGCCGGCGCACTGTGGCTCAACGAGGATCGCGTTTCGCCCTACGACTATTGGCAATACTGGCGCAACACAGACGATGCGGATGTCGGACGGTTCCTGCGCCTCTTCACGGAGTTACCGCAAGACGAGATCGCGCGTTTGGAAAACCTGAAGGACGCCGAGATCAACGATGCCAAGAAGGTCTTGGCGGACGAGGCGACCAAGATGTGCCATGGCGCCACCGCCGCCGAGGCGGCGGCGGAGACCGCCCGCGAAACCTTCGAGGAAGGCCGTTTGGGCGCCGAGTTGCCGAGCATCGAGATTGCCCGCGCGCGCCTGGTGGAAGGGATCCCGGCCTATGAGTTGCTGCGCGCCGCCGGCCTGGCGGCCAGCAACGGCGAGGCCCGGCGCTTGATCAAGGGTGGCGGCGCGCGCCTTAACGATGTCGCGATCAAAAACGAATCCCAAACGGTGGGGTTAGCGGATCTTTCGAGCGAAGGCGCGATCAAGCTGTCCGCCGGTAAGAAGCGGCACGCCCTGGTCCGGGTACAATCCTAGGGATCCATGCGTTCCGGCAGGGCGGCCGCCGCATCGTCGTCTACGCTGCTGCCGCTAAATAGACTGCGCAGGAAGCCCGGGGCCAGGGCGGCCAGGGTATTGACGCTAACTTGGGGATCGTCGACCGGGCCCGTCATTTTGTAAGTGGCGGCGAAAACGCCCTCGCCCTCGCCGCCCGTCAGCAAGGGTCCGAGCAAGGGTATCTCGCCGAGGATTCGGTTGACCGTGTACGCCGGCACGATAGTGCCTTGAAGCGCCGTCTCATCGCGGTCGAAGTCGATCGTCCCTTTTGCGGTCAAACCGAGGGCGGGACCGTAGGCGCGCATCAGGTCGGTACGCATAACGCCATCTTCCAAGGTGAACTCGCCGATAAAGCGCTGGAAACCGATCCCTTCGCCATTGAGCACGTCGGCGATGCCGGTCAAGGAGGCGACGCTGAGCAAGCGCGCCATGTTCGGCGCGCCGACCAAGACATAATCGTGCCCCTCTATCCGCCCGTTCAGCTTAGAAGCCGGCAGAGGCCCGGCACTCGATCCGACAATCTCCAACCGCCCGCCGTTAACGGTGTCGGCGATATCGAGGGCACGCAGCACCGCGCCCATGTCCTCGGACGTAATCAGCAGACGCTTGCCACCGTCGCTCGCCGGGCCGTAGTCGAGCATGATCGTCTTAGGGGCGTCACCCGACAGATCGGCCCCGCTTTTCCCTTTTTGCGAATGCCATAGCGACTTCGGTACGGACCCGCTCATCGAGGCCTTTTCCCAGCCGAGTGCGCTGCGCTCAAGGTCGATGCTTACCTGCTCCAGATAGCGGTCGGGACCGAAAATCACGGCATCGAGGCTCGGCGCTAAAAACCGCAAAGGCGTGAGCGGCGGCTCGCTGGGCGCGGCCGCACCGGAAGCGGCTAGGTCCTTCGACTCTGGTTCATCCGCGAGCCAGGGCCTGACGTCCAACACGCCGCCTTGAATTTGCAACCCAAGAGTGTTTCCCGTCAGGTCAAGCTCGACGCCGGTTAACGCGGTCGCGTCGAGCGCCAGATCGCTGAACGATATTCTGTCGAGACCGGTGCCGGCTTCACCGAAACTCGCTGAGCCTTTTGCCCGTAAGTCGCCGGTATCGATGTCGAACTTGCTGATCCGCCGGGGACGGTCATCGGAGAACTCCAAAGTCAGCTTGGCGGAACCCTCCGCCCCGGCCGGCTTTTCCCAGAGCACGGGCGTCACCTCAATGCGCGCGTCGCGCAGGTTGAGTGCCGCGTCGATAACCGTGTTCTTCTGGCCATCGCGACTCGCGATGACATGCGCGGACAAAGGACCCGTCAAGTAGGGGTCCAGTTCTATTCCCAAGGCGGCGCGGCCCTTCCCATCGACTCGCTCCGCCAAAACCTCGATCCGCGTCTGCTCCGCCGCTTCCTCTGTGAAAGCCTCCGACCAGTTCACATCCATGCCGATGCCGGCGAAGATAACCGGGCCGCTTAGATGCATGCCGGCCTTATCGAGCGCCAACTTCAACTGACCGTCGACCACGTCTTGACCAAACAGCACACGCTTGGCGGTAACTTGAGCCAAGTTCGCCGCGGCCGAGACTTCAATGTCGTCGAAGCCCAAATCCTTAAGCAGCGGAAAATTGAAACCGACCCGCGCCGCTATCAATCCTTGGATGGTGTCCGCCTCGATATCGAGTTTACGGATCAGCTTCAGGCGATCGTGATCGAGCAGCTTCAAGGTATCCTGCAAGGGACCTACCGCCGCGATATCTATCGTCATGATCTCATTCGCGGGCTTCAAGCCGGTGATTTCGATCGATGCTTCTTTGATCTCAAGCTCTCCCAAACGGCCGCCGTTGGGGCGGAAGGTAATACGGTCATCGTCGAAGTCGGCGCTACCCGAGATACCGGTCACCGGCGGCATGGGGCGCAGGAAATGAACGGCGATATCGGCGTAGTCGAGGGTGCCGCCAAGCTTATGCAAGTCGGCGGCTTCGAAGTCTCCGCCAGGCGCGGTGAAGGAGATATTTAATGTCGCCTTCCGCGCCGTTCCCCGGTCGACATTCTCGAGCACCCAGTCGCGCGGACTAGCGGCAACATCGAGCGGCCAGTAACGTCCCAAGTCCGCCATGGCGATATCTTCGGCCACGGCCAGGGCGTTAACTTCCAGGTCGCCGCGAAATCCTTCGGTGGCGCTGGTCATATCCCCCGACAAGGTCACGTGCGGGCCAGGCGCGCCGTCGCGGCCAAGCTCAATGACAGCACTTTCCAAGGTCATACGCCGGTCCGACGCCGTCACCGAGCCCGTCGCCCGAAGCGACTTGACCGGCACCGGCGAGGCAAACAGATCTTCATAACCGAATTGGCCCGCGCTGCCGCGAATATCGAAATCCAGCGCGCTCAAGACGCCGTCCGCGCTCAGCGACGCCGAAACCGATCCCGCCAAGGGCATGGTCAGGCCGCCAACCGCGGTAAGGCCGGGCAACAGGGAGACAACCGCTTCCGGCACCACATCCGAGAACCTGGCGGTCAGGGCTATTTGTTTCGCCGCCTCGGAATAGTTGAGTAGAGCGAATATGTTGGCTTGACGTTCCCCAAGATCGACTTTCAGGGCAAGCTCACCGGACAAGCCGTCCTCGTCCCGGCGCAACTCGATATCGGCATAGGGCGCGGTCCAGACAGATCCAAGTTTTTGGTCGTTCACCGACACGCGGCCACCGGCGATTCGCAGCACGCGCAGAAAACTCAGCGGGTCGTCGGGTGTCGGCGCCGCCAGCAGCCGCGCGATGGCCTCGGGCAGCAAGCGTGAGAAGTCCCCTTCCGGCACCTCCTCGCTGGTTTCCCTTCCCCCGGTTTCTTCCCAGGGGCCGAACTGAAAACTTCCGTCTTGGCGCCGCAAGACGCTCACCCGCGCGCCGAAGATTTCCACCAGGGTTGGCGCTATGGTCCCTTGAACGAGGGCGCGCAGGCTGAGCCGAAGCACAATATCCGGCAGAGCGGCCAGGACCGCGCCATCGTTGCCGAACACACGCACTTGGCGCGCATGCAAGTCGACGGTCCGATTCAATTCTCCCCATGTCAGTTGGGTCCGGCCGACGCGTACCTCGATACCCTTGCCCGGATCGGACAACGCGCTTTCGATCTCCGGGGTCAGAAAGTCCAGATCGACGGGCCCGGTGGTAAGGCGCCAAACCGCTAAACCTGTCAGCAAGGCCACGACGGCCACCAGCCCGATGACGACCTCTGTGGCAATGACGGCGCTTCTACGGATCATGGCGCGCCGCCCAGTCTAGTGAGACCCGGCCCCTCGGTGCCCTTGACCGCAACGCAGCCCTCTCGCAGTGTGCCGGGAAATAGAGTGAGCCGGGATGACGGATCTGTATTTTCGCGCTTCAAAAGAAAACCTGCCGGCCGCCGGCGACCCACAGCGTACCGAACGCAGCCTGAGCGAATGGCGCGAGAAAGCGAGCCGGATACCGGCGCCCGATCTGGCTGCCGCCGCCAAATCTCTGGCCTGCGATCCGGACGGCCGGCGTCTTCTCGAAGCAATTTTCGGCCACAGCCCATTCCTGACTCACTGCGCCCTGAGCGATCTTGAGTATAGCGTGCGCCTCCTCACCTTGGGCCCGAGCGAGGTCCTAGGCGAAGTCGCCAAACACCTCAAGCAGGAACTGGCAAAGGAAGGCGATCGCGATCGGATCATGGCCGGGCTGCGCCGCGCGCGCCAGCAGGCCGCCTTGGCCATCGCGGTCGCCGATCTTTCGGGATATTGGCCTCTGTCCCGGCAGTTAACCGCCTTATCGGACTTCGCGGACCAGGCGGTTTCGGCGGCCCTCGCCCATCTGCTGCGCCAGGCGGCGGCGCACGGCGACCTCGAACTGGCGCAGGCGGACGACCCAGAGCGCGACTGCGGCTTCGTCGTCCTAGGCATGGGCAAACTGGGCGCCAAAGAGCTCAACTATTCCTCCGATATCGATCTCATCGTCCTCTACGACCCCGGCAAGACGCGCTACCTAGGGGGACGGGGCGCGCCGGAAGGCTTTGTCCGCCTAACCCGGGATTTGGTCCGTATTCTGGAGGATCGAACGGCCGAGGGCTACGTCTTCCGCACCGATCTGCGTTTGCGGCCCGATCCCGGGGCGATGCCGATCGCGCTCTCCTTCAATGCCGCCATGACCTACTACGAAAGCCTGGGCCAGAACTGGGAGCGCGCCGCCATGATCAAGGCCCGCCCGGTCGCCGGCGATCTGGATCTGGGCCAAGAGTTCCTGGCCGAATTGCGGCCCTTCATCTGGCGCAAGAATCTGGATTTCTGGGCCATCCAGGACCTTCATTCGATCAAGCGCCCGATCCACGCCCACCGCGGCGGTGCCAAGATCGCGGTCCTAGGGCACAACATCAAGCTGGGCCGCGGCGGTATCCGGGAAATCGAGCTCTACGCCCAAACGCAGCAACTGATCTGGGGCGGGCGCGACCCGTCCTTGCGCAAAGCACGCACCGAGGACGCGCTGGACGCCCTGGCGGCCAGCGGCCATGTCCCACCGCAAACCGCGGAGGACCTGAAGACCGCCTATCGGTATCTGCGCAAGCTGGAACACCGATTGCAGATGGTCGAGGACCAGCAGACCCAAAGCTTGCCGAAGGACGAACCGGGCCTGGCGCGGGTGGCCGCCTTTATGGGGCGTGAAAATACCCAGGCATTTCGCGAAGACCTTTTGGCGGCGCTGGGCACGGTCGAGGATCACTACGCCGAATTGTTCGAGGAAGCTCCCGGCCTATCACCGACCGGCAATTTGGTCTTCACCGGGGGCGAGCCGGAGCCGGGCACCCTGGACACCCTCGCGGCCATGGGTTTTCAGGATGGCGGCAAGGTCTTCAACCTGGTGCGCGCCTGGCATCACGGGCGGCACCGGGCAACACGCTCAACCCGCAGCCGGCAACTGCTAACCGAGTTGATGCCGACCCTGTTGCAAGCGCTGGCTCACACCACGCAGCCCGACAATGCCCTGATCAAGTTCGATGAGTTCCTGGCCGGATTGCCTGCCGGCGTGCAACTGTTCTCCATGCTCCACGCCAACCCCGGTCTGCTCGACATGTTGGCGGAAATCATGGGTGGAGCGCCGAAGCTGGCCGAGCGTCTCAGCCGCAATCCAGCGCTACTCGAAGCCGTTCTCTCGCCCAATTTCTTCGATCCAATCCCGCAGCGCCCGGAGCTGGCGAGCGATTTCTCGGTAACGCTCAGTCAAGCGCGGGACTTCCAGGATGTGCTCGACCTAACGCGCCGCTGGACCAATGACCGGCGCTTTCAAGCCGGCGTTCATATCCTGCGCCATATTAGCGACATCGACGAATCCGGACGCGCACTGAGCGATATCGCGGACACGGTGTTGCGCGGTCTCTTCGACCCTGTGCGGCAAGAATTCTCGCGCCTTCATGGCCAAATAGAGGGACCGGGCTTGGCCGTGGTCGCGATGGGCAAGCTGGGTGCGCGCGAGATGACCGTGGCCTCCGACCTCGATCTGGTTTTTATATACGAAGCAGCGGAAGACGCGGCAAGGTCGGACGGCCCCAAGCCGCTCGATCCAACGCAATTTCACGGCCGCTTGTCGCAGCGCTTCATCGGGGCGCTGAGCGCGCTGACACCGGAGGGCCGGCTTTACGAGATCGATATGCGGCTGCGGCCTTCCGGAAGCAAAGGACCGGTCGCCTCCACGCTGACCGGTTGGCGGCGCTACTACGACCAGGACGCTTGGACCTGGGAGCACATGGCGCTGACGCGCGCCCGCGTCGTGACCGGCGATCCGAGCTTACGCGCCCGCATCGAAGCGGCGATTCAAGACATACTCCGGAGCCCTCGCGACTACGACGCCCTGCTGCGCGATGTCGCGCAAATGCGCGCACGTATCGCAAAGGAGCATCCGGCCGATAGCCTTTGGAGCGTGAAGTACCTGCGCGGCGGCTTGATGGACCTGGAATTTCTGGCGGAGTATCTGATCCTGCGTCACGCGCAGGACCGCCCCGACATTATAGACGGATCGACTCAGGGCGCTTTTGCCAAGCTGGCGGCGGCGGGCCTGCTCGACCCGGCCCGGGCCAAGGTATTGATCGAGGCGACCCGGCTTATGCGTCAGGTCCAAGGCATGTTGCGCCTGGTCGCGGCACCGGCTTTCGACGCCGACACCGGCACCCCCGCCTTGCAAACTTCCCTCGCACGTGCCGCCGGCATGACGGACTTCGCTTGCCTGCGCGAGGGCCTGGAGTCGACGGCGCGGAATGTCCACGCGATTTTCTCCGAGATGATCGAGGAACCGGCGCGGGCGCTCCCTCCGGCAACTCCGGACGGCGGCGCTCCCTGTGCGGGCGTATCCGATGCACGCTGAGACCGCACGCTTGGTCGGCGCGGCGGAGGTTAAGGCGGAACGCCTGGTCGCCGCGATCCGCATGCTCGTTGCCTTGGCTCTGGGCATCGTCTTCGTGCTCCAAGTCCTGCCCAACCTAGCCGTTGTGAGCGAGTTGCTGCGCGCCCGGATTATTTTCGCGGCCCTGTCGATCGTTTTTTACTTCCTCCTCGGCGCGGTCTCGTACCGTCTGGCCGGCAGCCCCGGATACCGGGCATGGATGTCCTGGGTCTTCGCCGGGCTGGATGTCGGCTTCATCCTGTTCAGCCTGAATCACAGCCTGCAGACCACCGGACTGCCGGCGGACTACCTGCCCGCTTTCGTCGCCATTTGGCTGGCACCGCTGATTCTGGCTTTCGGCGCCCTGCGCTATAGCCCCTATCTGCAGGCTTTCGTGACCCTGAGCCTGCTAGGCGGCATCGTCTATTTGACGATCGCCACGGGCATCGGTTCCGAGTTCCCGCCGGAGCAGCCGCCCGAGGACCTGACCGATCTTTTCGCCGTGCCGCCGAACGCGATCCGCCTGACCATGCTGGGGCTTGTCGGGCTGGTCTTAGTCATCGCGGCGGTACGCACGCGCACCCTGTTACGCTCCGCGTTCGAGGAAAGCCGGCGGCGCGCCAACCTGACCCGCTATCTGCCGCCGCAGATCGCGGCTTGGCTGTCCGACACCGGCCTCGACGATATCCAAGGCGGCCAGCACCAAGCGGTCGCCATCCTATTCGCCGACATTCGGGGCTTCACCGGCCGCGCCCACGACATGCGGGCCAGCGAGTTGACCCATTTCGTCGGCGAGTTCCGCGCCTGCGTCACCGCGGCAGCCGAGGCGCATCACGGCGTGATCGACAAGTTCGTCGGCGATTCGGCCATGGTGATCTTCGGCGTGCCGGAGCCGGGCCGACGCGATGCCCGCCACGCGCTGGATTGCGCCCACGCGATCCTCGAGAACCTCGCGGCCTGGAACGCCCGTTTGGCGGAGCGGGGCCAAGAGCCGGTCGAGGTTGGGATCGGCGTGCACTGCGGCGAGGTTTTCTGCGGCGCGGTCGGCGACGCGGCGCGCTTGGAGTTCACCGTCCTGGGCGACGCGGTCAATGTCGCGGCGCGGATCGAGCAGCAAACCAAGGCCGCCGGCTATCCCCTGCTGGTGTCGCGCGCCTTGATCGAGGCGGCCGGCGTCGATCCGGAACAGGAGTCCTGGCACGCCCTGCCTCAACAAAGCTTGCGCGGACGCAACGAAACGATCGATCTTTTCGGCGCCACACCGCAGGTCCAACCCGGCGGCGTGGCGCGGGCGTAGGCCTTCCCGGTTCAAACCATCGGGAGGCCGCAAGAAACGCATGGCGATAGAGATTTACTCATACCCATTGCGCCGTCATCCCGGACTCGACTTTCCTCCAAGCCTTTGGCTTGGCCAGGAAAGTCAGTGATCCGGGATCCATCGCGCCGCAATCCGGGCGTCGGACAAGCGGATACATGGATCCCGGATCGTAAGGCTCGCCCCCCGGAAATCGGCTGATTTCCGGGCTCGCCTAACGTCCGGGATGACAATTTTCTCTTTATGAGCCGGTGACCTAGCGTGGCGGCGCTCAGTCTGCACTTTGCCGCCGCCCGCTATTTCACCTTTGGGTTTGTTTGCGGGTCCGAGATCTTTACCTCGACCTCTATGACCCGAACGAAGGTCTTGCCAACATTGCGCAGCCGATGGGTCGCGGCCGGCAGCCAGAGCGTCTGTCCCGCCGTCAACTTTATGCGCTTTGGCTCGGCGTTCTCGATCAGCGATAGCGTGCCGTCGTCGGACCTGGTACCGGGCAGAATTTCCAGGACTCCACCGGCTTCGATGTAGAGCACACGGTGCGGATACTCATGCGTGTGCAGCGGTGTGACGGAACCAGGCTCATAGCGCAAATCCAGGACTTGAACTTCCTCGTTTTCAAACAGGACGGTCCGCCTGAATAGCGGTGCTTCCTCCGCCGCCGCAGCTGAGAACCACGCGTGTCAATCGGCGCGCAATGTTGACCCCCTATCGGCGACCAATATTGACCCCCCGGTGGCGGTGCTCGGGCGGATCGTCCAGGTAGTGCATAGGAGAGCCCCGCGCGCATCGCGCCGTGCCTTCACGAGCGACGGAGCTCAAAGCGGTCAACCCCCTCAACAAGATCCCGTGCCTAAAACTCGACGACGGAACCGCGCTCTACGACAGCCCGGTCATCGCCGAGTACCTCGACAGCCTCGATCCTGCCAGCCGATTGATCCCGGGCGATGGCGCGGCCCGTTGGCAGGTCTTGCGGCAACAAGCCCTCGGCGACGGCATTCTGGACGCGGCCTTCGCCCTGGTCGTGGAAAGCCGCCGTCCCGAGGTGCAGCAATCGCCATCTTGGAACGAGCGCTGGAACTCGGCCATTGACCGCGGTCTCGATGTCTTGGAAGCGGAGGCCGACTCGCTCGCGCAACAGCCAAGCCTGGCGCACATCGCCTATGGGTGTGCGCTTGGATATCTGGATTTCCGGTTATCTCATCTCGCGTGGCGCGCGAAGCACCCGAAAACGGCGACCTGGTTCGAAACCTTTTCCCAACGCCCTTCCATGGCGGCAACGCAACCCGAAGCCTGAGCTTCGGGTGCACCAGCCGGCGGCCGCGTATCAAATCCTCGTCTTGTCGAGCAGCACCGTTTCGACAATGCGGGCGGAACGCCGGGTATCTTCATCGAACTCGATGCCAAGATCTTCGGCTTGGCTCCACACGACACGGCCTTTCAAAAAAACCGTGAAGGGGAATTTGAGCGAAACGAGTGCCCCCACCGGCGGTGGGCCTTGCATGGAAACCTTGGCGCCGGTGGCCGAAAACGTCCGCACCGTGCATTGCGCGCCGCTGTCACCGACATAGACCGCGGCCGCCCAGGACGCCGGCCAGCGCAGGACCGCATCTTCTTGCGGCGACGGTGGACCCAAGTCCTCTAGGGAAGCCGGCGGGCGGCGATCGTGCTCGACGCGATCGGCTGGACTCGGCTCGGGTTGAAAAGCGTGCGCACTTCGCATGAAGCTCTCCTTCGCTATTCGCGCCACGGCGCCGTTAATACGCTCCGGCAGTCGCGGGCTGGGGCAACAGGCCGCGCATTTGGCTCACCACCGTCTCCGGCGTCAGGTCGAACTTGAGCCCAAGTTCCTCGCCATTGCGCCAAACGACGCGCGCCGGAAAAAACCCGAAGTGGCGCAAGCCAAGCGTAATGCGTGAGATTTCGGCCATGGGGTCGACCAGCCGGACGCGCGCCCCACCGGCCGAGAAATCGACTACGTCGCACAGGTTGTCGACCTGTGTATCCTCCGCAATATGAAGCGATCCCATGAGGCAGGTGGGCAGGCGCTTCTGCGCGCGCCGCCTTTGCTTTGCGGGGCTCGGCTCGATCCGCGGGGGCGTCGCTCGCCCCAGCAGACGGAAACGCCGCAGCAAGATGGCCACACCCGGAAAGACACCTTTACGAGACAGAATTCGCCGCTTGAGGTGCTCCCCAGCGGCTTGTGCCACCAGGACCGAAACCGGGATTGCCACGCTCACGACCATAAGAACGACGGTTGCGGCGGCCAGAACCCCTGACAGGTGCGGTTGAAAATCCATAGTCGACCTCCTGAGACCTGGGGTGTTGCGGCTAGGCGACCGCTCCGGAAAGCGGTAACCTCGGGGGTCTCGAACGTGCAAAGACAAGGCCCCACACCATCACGAATAGCAATAATATAATTTGCGGCCATTTATAAATTACTAAGCCTCAAATATTAATCAAGCACACGTTAAATATGATCTTTAACCTTAATTTGATCGTCGAATATCTATACTTATAGCATGTTTAGTTATAATTTTATATATTTCTTGTGTGCATAAACATAACCTTTATCTTGACGCCGGGTTCCAAAACAGGGCGCTCGAATTTTCCTCATGCAAATAAACCGATCGAGAGACCTTGGCTTGGCCGAGGCCGCCGCCGCGATCCTGGCGACGCCGGACCCCTGGGAAAAGGCGGCGCTCAGCGCGCGGACAGCCCAGGCCTGGGCGGCCGGCCATCTCAATGAGCGGGCGCTTGTCAGCCCGCCCCCAGAGCGCCCGGCGCGTCCCGAGGCGCCGGCGCTTCGGCCGCCGCGCGAGGTGCCCCGGCGCCGGATTGGGCCCAGTCCCGGGGGCCGGGTCGCCTTGCTGCACGCCCTGGCCCATATCGAGCTGAACGCCATCGATCTGGCCTGGGATATCCTGGCCCGTTTTTCCCACGATCCCCTGCCGCGCGCCTTTAAGGACGACTGGGTGCGGGTCGCGGCCGAAGAGGCCCAGCACTTCCTGCTCCTGAGTGAGCGGCTGACGGCCTTGGACGCGGCCTACGGAGACTTCCCCGCGCACGACGGCCTGTGGGAAGCCGCGGAGGCAACGGCCGGCGACCTGCTCGCCCGCTTGGCCGTGGTGCCCTTGGTCCTGGAAGCCCGGGGACTGGATGTGACGCCACCCATGATCGAGCGGCTGAGCGCCGTGGGAGATAGCCAAAGCGCGGACATCCTGCGCCGCATCTATGCCGATGAAATCGGCCATGTGGCGATCGGCAAGCGCTGGTTCGACTTTGTCTGCGCCCAGCGTGCGCTAACCCCGGGCGAAACCTGGCGCCGGCTAGTCCGCACGCACTTCAAGGGGGTCGTCAAACCGCCCTTCAATGAACCGGCGCGCCGCCAGGCCGGCATGGAGGCCGGGTTTTATGAGCCGCTGGAACCGCCCTCGCTCACGTCTTAATACCAAGGAGCGTTGCGAATGACCCGAGATGAGTTCAACGCCTACTGCGGCGGCCTGAAGGCCGTCACCCACGTGATTCAGTGGGGCAACGCGTCGGTTTGGAAAGTCGGCGGCAAGATCTTTGCCATCTGTTCGAAATGGGGCGCGGGCGACGGACAGAAAATCGGCTTCAAGTGCAGCGATATGTCCTATGCCCTCTTGTGCGAGCAGAAAGACATCGTCCCCGCGCCCTATCTGGCGCGGGCGAAGTGGGTGCAGGTGGAAACCCCCGAGGCCATGAGCGACGAAGACATCAAGCTCTATATCCAGCAGGCGTACACCATCGTCGCCGGCAAACTCACCAAGGCGCGGCGCGCCGAACTCGGCCTTTAGTCATATATCCATTACCTCGTCATCCCGGACTCGACTTTCCTCCAAGCCTCTGGCTTGGCCAGGAAAGTCAGTGATCCGGGATCTTCGGTGGGGGCCGGGCTCGGACCGCCCGAAGATCCCGGATCGCAAGGCTCGCGTACCGGAAATCGATTGATTTCCGGGCTCGCCTAACGTCCGGGATGACGATTTTCCGTTTATGAGTCGGTGACCTAACCCCCGCTAGCCCCCCGCCTCTTCCCCCTCTTCAACGTCACCCCCCAGGCGGGCGGCGAGGGAGGCTTCGAGGAAGGCGTCGATATCGCCGTCGAGCACGGCCTGAACGTTTCCGGTCTCGACGCCGGTGCGCAGATCCTTGACCATCTGATAGGGCTGTAGAACGTAGGAGCGGATCTGGTGGCCCCAGCCGATATCGGTCTTGGCGTCGGCCTCGGCCTGGGCGGCTTCCTCGCGCTTGCGCAGCTCGAACTGGTAGAGCCGGGCGCGCAGCATCTTCATCGCCTCGGCCCGGTTCTTGTGCTGTGAGCGATCATTCTGGCACTGCACCACGATACCGGTCGGCAGGTGGGTCATGCGCACCGCGCTATCGGTCTTGTTGACGTGCTGCCCGCCGGCGCCGGAGGCGCGGTAGGTATCGATCCGCAGGTCCTTGTCCAGAATCTCGACCTCGATCGTGTCGTCGACGACGGGATAGACCCAGGCCGAGGCGAAGCTGGTATGGCGGCGCGACTGCGAATCGAAGGGCGAGATGCGCACCAGCCGGTGCACGCCCGATTCGGTCTTCATCCAGCCATAGGCGTTGTGCCCCTTGATGCGCAGGGTCGCCGACTTGACGCCCGCCTCGTCGCCCGCGCTTTCCTCCAGCCACTCGACCTTGTTGCCATGGGCTTCGGCCCAGCGGGTGTACATGCGCAGAAGGATCTCGGCCCAATCCTGGGCCTCGGTGCCGCCGGCGCCGGCGTGCACCTCCAGATAGCAGTCGTTGGCATCGGCCTCGCCGGAGAGCAGGCTTTCCAGTTGCCGCTTGGCGGCCTCGTCGCGCAGGGCGCGCAAGTCCTTTTCGGCGTCGGCGACGGTGGCGGCGTCATCCTCCGCCTCGCCCAACTCGATCAAGGTCACGGCATCGTCGAGGCGCTGCTCAAAGCCGCGATAGTCGGTAATGGAGGTATCCAGAAGGGTCCGCTCGCGCATCAGCGCCTGGGCCGCCTCCTGGTCGTTCCACAGGTTCGGGTCCTCGGCGCGGACGTTCAACTCCTCCAGGCGCCGGAGCGCGCGCTCCCAGTCAAAGATGCCTCCTTAGCAGCGCCAAGGACTGCTTTATTTCCTCGACAATCGCTTCAATCTCGGCCCGCACGCGCTATCCCTCCGGCAAAAACAAAAACGCGGCCCCACTCCGGCCCGCGCCTATAGATATACGCCCACCCCGCGCCCTGTCCATCCGCTAGGTGGGCGCTTCGGGTGCCGATCGCACCGGCGTATCGCCGCGCAAGACCGTGTAGATCGCGGGTATGACGAGCACTGTCAGCAAAGTGGAAGACGCCAGCCCGAACAGCAGCGAAATGGCGAGGCCTTGAAAGATTGGATCGAGCAGGATGGTCGCGGCGCCGATCATCGCGGCGAGCGCGGTCAACAGGATCGGCTTAAAGCGAACGGCGCCTGCTTCCAGCAGGGTCTCGCGCAGCGGCTTGCCCGCACCCGCGCCATGACGAATGAAATCGACAAGCAGGATCGAGTTGCGCACGATGATGCCGGCGAGCGCGATAAATCCGATCATGGACGTTGCCGTAAACGGCGCGCCCAGCAACCAATGCCCAAGCACGATCCCGATCAGCGTGAGCGGGACCGGCGTCAGGATGACCAGAGGCAGCAGGAAGCTGCCGAACTGCGCGACCACGAGTACGTAGATGCCAAGGATGGCGACTGCAAATGCAGCGCCCATGTCGCGGAACGTGACATAAGTGACCTCCCACTCGCCATCCCAAAGCAGCGTCGGCATCGACTCGTCTTCGGGCTGCCCGTGAAGACGGATGACGGGCTTTGGTAAAGCGCCCCAGTCATGGGCGTCAACACGCCGTGCAATTTCAAGCATGCCGTAGATCGGCGCTTCGTAGGCGCCGGCCAGATCGGCCATGATCATGTCGGCGAAGCGCCCGTTGTGGCGGAAGATGTTCGGGGAGCCGGCTTCCTTGGCGATGCGCACGACCTCGCCGAGTTCGACCACTGTTTTGTTGCCGGGCAAGGTGTTGGCCGGGACCGGCGTCGAGGCAAGCGCCTCAGTCCAAACCAGATCGCGTTTGGGAAGGCGTACGACGATCTCGATCGGGTTGCGCCCTTCTCCGCGGTGCGAATAACCGACCGCCACGCCGCCGAGCAACGCCTGGATGGTGTCGTAGACGTCGCGTTGCTCCACGCCGAAGAACTCCAGCCGGTCCTGGTCGATCGAAACCCGCAGACGTGGCCGCGGCAAGCCAATCGAGTCATCGACATCGACGATGAAAGGAACCGAGGCGAAGATTTTCTTCAGTTCGGCAACCACCGCCCGGCGGGTCGCCGGGTCGGGACCATAAATCTCCCCCAAAAGAGTCGCGAGCACCGGCGGTCCCGGCGGCACTTCGACGACCTTAATCGCCGTACCGTCTGAGGGCTTCAGGGCCTTCAGCCGCTCGCGCAGGTCGAGCGCAATCGCGTGGCTCGTGCGGTCGCGTTCGGAGCGCGGGGCCAGATTGACTTGCAGTTCGCCGAGCTCAGGCGACTCCCGAACATAGTAGTGGCGAACGAGCCCGTTGAAGTTGAACGGCGCGGGCGTGCCAGCGTAGGTCTGGATCGAGCGCACCTCCGGCAATCCGCGTACAATCTCCGCGGCTGCGAACAGCGTTCGCTCGGTGTCCTCAAGGCTTGCTCCTTCGGGCAGATCGACGACGACCGCGAGCTCCGATTTGTTGTCGAATGGCAGCAGCTTGACCGTGACGGTCTTAGTTGCGAATAAGGCACTGGCCGCAAGCGTCACCACGCCGACCGCAATAAGAAACATCCAAGCCGATCGCTTCGAACGGATGACGGGTGCGGCGATCCGGCGATAGAGCCTGCCAAGTCCTCCCCCGTCTGCGTTGTGCCCCTTGCCCTCATTTCGATGGCCGCGCGGGGCCAGCCGCAGCATGAGCCATGGCGCGACCGACACGGCAACAAAGAACGAAAACAGCATCGCCGCCGACGCGTTGGCCGGGATCGGCGCCATGTATGGGCCCATGAGCCCAGAGACAAACATCATCGGCAATAAGGCAACGATAACCGTCAGCGTCGCGACGACGGTCGGATTGCCGACCTCCGCGACGGCCTCGATCGCCGCTTGCAGGCGGGTGCGAGCGTCCTTCATCGCCCAATGCCGGGCGATGTTCTCGACCATAACGATCGCGTCGTCGACTAGAATGCCGATCGAGAAGATGAGCGCGAACAGGCTGACCCGGTTGATGGTGTAGCCCATCAGGTTTGCGGCGAAAAGCGTGAGCAGAATGGTAGTCGGTATGACGACGAGAGTAACGACCGCTTCCCGCCATCCGATGGCGATCGCGATCAGCAACACGATCGACAGCGTCGCGAGCCCCAGATGGAACAGCAACTCGTTTGCCTTCTCGTTCGCGGTCTCGCCATAGTTCCGGGTTATCGTTGCGGTCACGTCCGCGGGGATCAGGCGTTCCTTGAGGGTCTCAAAGCGGGCGAGCAATTGTTCCGCGACGACGACTGCGTTGGCGCCGGCGCGTTTGGCGAGGGCGAGGCTGACCGCCGGCGTGCGCGTCCATGCGCCGCCGCCGTCTGGCGCATCGGTCCACACGCGATGCTCCAGCGGGCTCGGTCCAATCGCAACGCTTGCCACATCACGGACATAGACCGGGCGGCCGTCGCGCGTGGTAACGAGGAGCAGGCCGGTATCGGGAATGCCAGCGAGCGTTTGCCCGGCGGCCACCGTGCGCATGGTGCCGGCGTCACGCACCTGACCGGCCTGGAACGAGCGGTTGGCGTCGCGGACCTTGGCGACAAGCTGTTGCAGGGTGACCCCATAGAGCGCGAGCTTTTCCGGGTCCGGCTCAATGCGGATTTGTTGGGGACTGCCGCCGGAGATGTAGCTCAAACCCAAGTTGTCGACCTTGATGAGTTCGGCGCGCAACTCATCGGCGAGTTGATAGAGATCCTTATCGGTCCAGCGGGCGGCCGCCTCCGGCTTGGGCGAAAGTGTCAGCACCACGATCGCAACGTCGTTGATGCCGCGTCCAACAATTAGGGGTTCCGGAATACCGACGGGAATCCGATCGAAATTCGCCCGTATTTTTTCATGGACGCGCAGAATCGCGTCATCCGCCTTCGTGCCGACGAGAAACCGGGCGGTCACCATGACACGGTCGTCTTGCGTCTGGCTGTAGACATGCTCGACGCCGTCAATGCTTTTGACGATGGTCTCAAGCGGCTTGGTGACGAGTTGGACCGCATCCGGCGCCTTGAGCCCATCGGCCCGCACCATAATGTCGACCATCGGAACGCTGATCTGGGGTTCCTCCTCGCGCGGAATGACGAGCAGTGCGATCAGCCCGACCGCGAGCGCAGCGAGCAGGAATAACGGCGTGAGCGGCGATCGGATCGTCGCCTGCGTCAAGCGTCCGGAAAGTCCGAGGTTCACAGTCGTTCCAGCTGGTCGCCGATTATTAGCCCTGACAGGATCTCAAGCCCGTCCGGCATATCGGGCCGGGGCAGATCGCGGCCGCGCTGGACGGGAACGTCAACTACAGTGCGCTCGTCTTTGCGAAGTCTTACGTAGTCGACGCCGAAGCGGGTGGTAACGAAGCTCGCGGGAATGATAAAGGCCAAGCGCTCGCCGCCGGATATCCAGACCCGAATGCGCTCGCCGACGAAATAGTCCCCCAGGCCCTCGACGGCCGCATCAGCGACCACCCGGCCATCTTCGATCTGGGGATATACAAGGCGGATCGTGCCGAACCGAGGTCCCGATTGACCGAGTTCCTCGCCGTCGAGCCGAATCGAATCCCCCACTTTAAGAAAGCGCGCGTGACGTTCAGGGACTCTCAGGCGCAGGACGAAATTTCCCTCGGCAATCGTGGCAAGGGGCTCGCCGGGGAGCAATACCGTCCCGATCGTAACCGGCACTTTCAGGACAAGACCATCCGTGGGGGCTAAAATCTGACCTTCTTTGAGCTGCTGCTGCACAACCGACCGTTCCGCAACCCGCGAACGGTGTGCGTTCTGCGCGACGTCGAGGGCGGTGCGGGCCGCCTCGAGCCGGGTTCGCGGAAGCGTGCCACGTTCAACCAGTCCCTCAACGCGCGTGAAATCTGTCTGAGCCTGCGCGGCCTGGGCGCTGAGCCCCGCAATCTGCGCATCGAGCGACCTCAGTTGCAACGCAAGCTTCTCGTCGCCAATTGTCGCTAAAACCTGGCCACGTTCAACCCGGTCCCCGTCCTTCACCGCGAGTTCCGCCACGGTGCCGCCGATGCGCGCCCGCGCTGGGACGATTCTCGCGCTTTCAACGGTTGCGAAGACAGCCTTTTCATCCGCAATCACGATGGGTTCCACGGTGAAGCTTTCGGCGCCGTACGCCAAAGGCACGAATGCCGTAATCATCCCGACGCAGCCGAATGCAACCAGCGAGGCTCGCATATCAATTTCCTCTATCGTGCTATTGCCATACGGCTAGATAATCGGCCCGGGCGATCGAATTCTTCATGCGAACAAGCGCGCGGGCCCGTCTCGGCTCGCGCTTATAGATATAGGCTCGTCCGGCACCCTGTCCATCCGCCAAATTGGCCCAAGTACACCTACGCCCTCACGGGGAGGTTTCCATAAGCCGGCCGAATTCGGCGCCGGGCCCGCCGATGCCGGCACGGCGCAGCATGTGCCAGGCGAGGGCCTGGTTGCTGGTGATGATCGGTTTTTTGAGTTGGGCCTCGGCCGGCGCGATGATGTCCAGCGTGCGCAGGTTGGTACAGGAAATGAAGACCGCATCGCACGCCGCGGTGCCGCCGACTTGCACGGCCGCATCGAGAATCGAGCTTGGATCGATGCGCGCCACGGCGCTGTCTTCGACCTGCTCGAACGAGCCGAAGGCCGCGACCTCGAGGCCGTGTTCTTCCAACGCCGCGCGCATGGCGGCCGACACCTCCGCCACATAGGGCGTGACAAAGCCGAGCCGCCTGACCCCCAACGCGCCGCAGGCGACGACCACGGCCTTGAGCGGGTCGGTCACGCTCTCCACCTCGACCGCGGAGCGGACTATCCGCGCCACGTTGTCCGAGCCGATGAAGGTCGCGCCGGAGGTGCAGGCATATCCGATCGCATCGAAAGCCAACGACGTGGGGAACAGGCCAACCGCCGCCGGCAAGGCCACCTCCATCGCCGACAGCGTTTCGGGGGTCACGGTTTTCCCGCTGGGGATGCGGGTGGCGTAAAGCGCGACGCCGGGCTCGCGGATCAGGCGTTTGAATTCGGGTTCGATCGTCTCGTCGGTTTGCAGGACGACGAGGCCGAGAGTCGCGCGGTATCCAATCGCTTCGGTCGTTGAGAATTTCAGGCGGGTCACGATGCCTTCTCAGTCCAGGACCGGCAGCTCGGGCGGCGCCCGGCGCGACAGAAGTTCGGGCCCATTCTCGCGGATGACGATGTTTTCCTCATGCACCATGATGCGCCCCGGTGCGATCTCCAGGCTGGGCTCGAGGGTCAGGACCATGCCCGGTTCCAACACCGTAGCGTCGGTGGCAATCAACGACGGCCATTCGGTCAGCCTCATGCCAAGACCATGACCGAGACGGCCGGCTTCAGCGTCGGCGCCACCGAATGTGGCGATGACCCGATGCATCGCCCGATAGAGATCGGCGCAGGTCGCGCCTGGCTTAGCGGCGGTCAGTCCCGCCTCCGTCGCCGCATACAGCGTGCGATAGGCGCGCCGCGCCTCGTCGTCGGCACGGCCGATCGCGTAGTTGCGGTCGAAGTCGCAGAAGTAGCCGTCATGGACCGCGCCGGTATCCAGCATCAGAACATCGCCCGCCTGCAACGGCCGATCCGTCGGCAGCGAGATGACGTCGCCATAGCCGCCCGGCCCCGCGCCCCCGGCAAGATACGGCACCCAGTCCGCGCCAGCCGCAAGCAAGGCGATCTGAAAATCGCGGAAGACGTCTGTGAGCGGCGTTCCCGTTCGCGCAATCGCCGCCATATCGTCGAAGACACGCCCCGCGATACCGCACATATGCGCGATCTTTGCGATCTCGGATTCGGATTTCACCCGGTTTAAGCTTTGCACGATGTCCGTGGCATCGACAAATTCCAGCGGCTCCACCGCCGCGCGCACGCGGGCGAAATCCGCCAGCGGCATCCGCAGGCTCGTCTCATGCCCCATCGGCACG
Source organism: Kiloniellaceae bacterium (assembly GCA_021776115.1). Lineage (GTDB taxonomy): Bacteria > Pseudomonadota > Alphaproteobacteria > Kiloniellales > J153 > JAJFGN01. The sequence goes on from JAJFGN010000008.1 coordinate 20,452, forward strand.
CCGACCCGTCCCTTGGACCCCGCAACTTCGCGCAGCGTATCGGCCAGAAGGGTAACGCCATCGTCCTCTGGGCACGGCGCGCTCCACGTCCGGATATCCTCCAGCCAGGTCTTGGACATCAGATCGGCGCCGATGGTCGGGATCGCGGCGGCGGGTTTCCCAGCGGCCGGAACGATCAGAAACCAAGGCCGCGTGGGGCTTTCCCAGAACCGGGTCAGAAAGCCGCTGAAATACCGCACCTCGGGCTCCGTGGTCAGCAGCATGGCGTCCAGATCGTTTGCCGCCATCAGTTGCTGCGCCCGCGCCGTCCGGCGCTGAAACTCCTCAGCGGAAAATCCCGTCGGCGGTGGTGTCATCCCTAGGCGCCCTCCCCCGGCCCCTCCGCCGGAAACGCAAGACCGCGACTCTCGGCCAAGAACGGAAGCGTGGCAAGGTCCGCGCCAAACTTGCAAGCGCAACACGCTGGCAATAGCGTGGCTGAATGTTCGATACCCTCACCCTCCTCGTCATTGTTGGAACCTTCCTGATCGCCGGCACCGTGAAAGGCGTTATTGGTCTCGGTCTTCCAACAATCAGCCTCGCCCTTCTGACGGTAGCGATCGATTTGCCGCACGCGATGGCCCTCTTATTGGTCCCATCGTTCGTCACCAACCTCTGGCAAGCCGTCGCCGGCGGCAGTGGCAGAGCCATTTTGCGCCGGATTTGGCCCTTCCTCCTGATGGCCACGGTAACGGTTTGGCTTGGAACCACCGCGCTAACGCGTGTCGATCTGTCCTTGCTGTCGGCACTCCTTGGCGCACTTCTGGTCGTCTACTCAACGATCAATCTCGCCGGTCTTCGTTTCACGATCACCCTGCCTCAGGAAGTGTGGGTTGGCCCGCTGGTTGGCTCGGCGAACGGTATACTGACAGGGATGACGGGGTCGTTTGTCGTACCGGGCGTCATGTTCCTTCAGGCGATCGGGCTTTCACGAGACATGCTCATTCAGGCAATGGGCATGCTGTTTACGGTGTCCACATTGGCCCTTGCCGTCGCATTGCAGGGAAACGATCTGCTGACAATCGAACTTGGGAAACTATCCGCCGCCGCATTACTCCCAGCAATTGTCGGCATGGTCCTCGGTCAGCGGATTCGGCGAAGCTTGTCGGAACAACTATTCCGACGGGTATTCTTCATCTCTCTCTTGATTTTAGGCGCCTACATCATCGCCAACGCATTTGGTGGCTAGTTGCTACGCTTGAAAGCGATCCGGGCGCTGGTCGATCTAGGGTATCTCTGATATCCTAATTTGCAATCGCGAGTCGCGGGGCCTCCACCCTTTAAAAACCGAACGGAGTGAAATTAAGTGTCTGGTCAAACCACCACAGGCAAGCGAATTGAAGTGGCTCGAAACCAACTCGGCCTCGATCTTCCGCAGTTGGCGCGCCGAATCGGCGTCAAGCGCAAGACACTGGAGAATTGGGAGACCGACCGAAGCGAGCCTCGTGCCGATAGACTCGTGAAGCTGGCGGGGGTCCTTCAAGTGCCGCTGGTCTGGCTGCTCACGGGCGATACGCCCCAAGACTCGGATCGGAACCCCTTAGCCCCAGAAACAGCCAAGATCGCGCAAAAGCTCGAGCGCGCGTTGGCTATGCAGCAGGACCTAGCCGCGCTTCTCATGGGACTCTCCGCGGATGTCACGCGGCTGCAGCGGGAACTGGATAAAGACCAAGATCTAGCTGCGTGAGCGGTTGCTAGGAATCGCTGCGCCCTACCAACCGCCACCACCGCCGCCACCGCCACCGCCGCCGGACGAGCCGCCGCCACCGGAGCCCGAGCCGCCGCCGGAACCGGGCGCCGTCGAGGCCGATGTCACGGCGCCCGAGAGGCCGCCCAGGCTGGAGCTGAATTCGCCGAAGCCGCCCTGCCAACTATTGCCGGAGTACCAACTCGGGCTGTAGTCGTGCCCTGAGCGGCCTCCCGCCGCACCGGCGCGGACGAGCACGCCCGCAAACTGCTCGCTCCAGGCTTGTTCGACGCCGAGGGCCAGGGCGTAGGGCAGGAAGCGCTCGAACAGCTCCGGTGTGCGCTCCGGCGGGTTCAGGAAGTTCATGCGGTCTTTCTCGGCGACCGAGAGATAGTCGGCAAAGCCCGCGATCCGATCCATAAGTCGCCGGCCGAGCAAGGTTGGCGACTTCATGAGATGATAGAAAAGAAGGTTGAGGCCCTGGAGGGCGACCAAGAAGAACGCCCCCTCGGTGGAGGCCGCGTCGGCAAAGGCATCGAGGCCGAAAAGCTCGCCGACGAAGAAGGGGATCGCGAAGAGAGTCGAACCGATTGCCGCGAGCACACCGCGCCCACCGCCGGTCAGAGCCGCTTGCCAGGCGCGCCAAACCTGACGGCCGAGAAAATAGATGGCGACGGTCCAGCCGGTGAGCCAAAGGCAAAGGAAAAGCGCGTCGTAGGGCTGTTTGCCAGTTGCCGCCAGGACCAGAACCGCGATAACCGAAAGGGCCAAGCCGGGGTAGAAGTAGCGTCCGTTGCGGACGAAGTAGAGCGCCTCGAATTCGGTGCGCAACCATTCCTGCAGGGCAACCTTGGCGGACTGCAGCCTCTCGTGGTTGTCCTGTTTCAGTTCGATCCGCTTGTGACCGCCAGAGAAGAGTTTGCGGACGATGGCCCGCTCACCGGGCGAGAGGTCGGCTTTACGGCCCGTCAGATCGAGCGCGTAGGTTTTCTTCTCGTCCTCTTGGATCGTGAGATAACCCTTCACGGCCAGGCTGACGGTGGCCGCGGCGAAGACTTTGTCGTCATAGCCCATGCGGGCGATATAGCGCGCCGCCGCCGGCGAGAAGCCCTTGGGTGGGCTGTAGCGTGGCACAACGATGCCGGCCTTAGGGTCGCGGCCGGCCAAGACCCAGACGATGAGGTAGTAGAGGGCCAGCACCGCGAAGCTGAGCGATCCCACGATTAGCTGCCTGTAGTCGCGCAGGACGTAGGTCATCCTGTCGGTTTCGCTGGGCCGGGTGACGATGCCCGCCGGCCAGGAGACGGCGACGGTCAAGCCCTGGCGGGGAAGAAGCGGACGAGTGGTCTCGAAGGTGATGCCGCCATCGTTCCCGAGAACGTATGTGGCATCGCTCTTCTGTTCGCCCTGATAGCCTGTATAGACGGCTTGCTCGATGCTGCGGGCGCCTTCGGGCAGGTGAACGCGCGCCCGGGCGCGCAGGATCTCGAAAGCCCAGCCGTTGCCGGTCACGTTCCAATAGAGCTCGTCCCGGTCCTCGAAGAAGCCGAGCTGGCGATCGGTGCGGTAGGTAATCTCATAGACATGGTGGCCGGCCGGGATGATAACGTCTTTCCGACCGATGTAGAGCCGGACGCCGTTGTCCCGGGGCTCGGTGCGATAGGGCTCCGGCTGGCCGTCGCGGCGAACCTCGTCAACTTCGAACCCGACCCGGACGCGTCGGCCCGAGGGATCGCGGTAGTCGGTCGGGAAATCACGGTAGATACCGCGCTTGATCTGCTTTCGGGCGCTGTCGACGGTTATCGTCTCGACAATCCTCAGGCTGGCGTCGGCGCGGACCCAGATTTCGCTGTCGAAGGCGACGATGCGCTCTTCGGCCACCGCCGGGCCAGCGTCAAAAAGAAGCGCCAACAGCAAGCCGGCGAGACCATACCGAAGGCTGCGGGCGAGGCCCTTCACCACCCTAGCCGAAGTCCACTTCGACCGGCTGGCGGGCGGCGGCCTCGGCTTCCTCGATCTCGAAGAACTCGGCCTTGACGAAGTTGAAGGCGTTGGCCACCAGGTTGCCGGGGAACTGATCGATCGTCGTGTTGTTCTCGCGCACCGAGCCGTTGTAGTAGCGCCGGGCCGCTTGGATCTTGTTCTCGACCTCGGCGAGATCGCTCTGCAGACTGAGAAAGTTTTCGTTGGCCTTGAGGTCCGGATAACCTTCGGAGAGCGCGAAAAGGGACTTGAGCGCGCCGCTCAGAATATTCTCGCTCTGGGCCTGGGCCTGCGGGTTTCCTTGGTTGGCCAAGGCCTCCGAGCGCGCCTGGACGACCTTCTCCAGGGTCCCGGCCTCGTGCTTGGCGTAACCCTTGACCGTCTCCACCAAGTTGGGGATCAGGTTGTAGCGCCGCTTCATCTGCACCTCGATGTCGCTCCAGGCCTCGCGGACCTTGACGCGCAGACGCACCAGACCGTTGTAGGCGTAGATGACATAGAAGACAGTGGCGGCGGCAACGCCGAGCACCGTGTAGAGGAAAATCATAATCTCATCCCAGGACGCATAAATAGAGGCTGCCAGCCTATGTCCGGGGCCGTCAACGCTTCGTTAACCGAGATTTCCCGGAAAGCACCTTCAAGTGGTCGACATCGGTTGTCGGCCGCGCCTCGTTCGTGACCCCGACTTGATCTCAATCAAGGATACCGGGCCCGTCGTTGGGTATCGCTCGATCATGACGTCTCGCGCCTCCCTCATTCCCCGGTTTCCACGGGCGGGTGCGCAGTTGCTCGCGCCGCTGCCGTCGGGCCCCTTGTCGTTGCTGCTTGGACGCGCTGCCCGTGGTATGGCGGAGCGCCATCCGGGCCTGCTCACGCGATTGGGCCCGCATGCGGAAAAGCGCTTCCTGATCGACCCGACGGATCTGCCGCTTTCCTTTCTGATCCACCCACAAGCGGCCCGACCCCGCATCGAGGCGCTGAGCGCTTCGGCATCTCCCGCTTGGGACTGCAGGATCGCCGGGCCACTGGCGGCGCTCATCGGCATGATCCATGGGGCCTATGACGGGGATGCGCTGTTCTTCTCGCGTGACATCGTCATCGAAGGCGACACCGAGGCGGCCCTCGCCTTGCGCAACGCGCTCGACGACGCCGAGATCGATTTGTTCGAAGAGGCGGCGGAAAGCCTCGGTGCGCCCGGACGTATGGCGGGCCGGCGGTTGCGTCCACTTGCGCGAACCGCGAGCCGGATCACCGGGGTCGCGCTGACGCGAGCGGAGGAGCTTCTGTGAACGTGCCCGAACTGGAGCTCGTCTGTCCAGCGGGAACGCCAGCGGCCCTGCGGGCGGCCGTGGACGCTGGAGCGCATACCGTCTATTGCGGCTTCGCGGACGAGACCAATGCCCGCAATTTCCCCGGGCTGAACTTTTCACGCGACGAGATGGCCGCCGGCGCCGCCTATGCCCACGGGGCGGGCTCCAAGCTGCTGGTTGCTATCAACACCTTCCCGCGCGCTGGGGCCGAGGAGATCTGGCACCGCGCCGTGGATGATGCCCAAGCCGCGGGCGCCGATGCGGTAATCTTGGCCGATCTGGGGCTGTTGGCTTATGCGGCCGAGCACCGGCCTGGCCTCAGGCGCCACCTCTCGGTGCAAGCGGCGGCGGCGAATGCCGATGCGATCACGTTCTATGCCGAGACCTTCGGCGTGAAGCGGGTGGTGCTGCCCCGGGTATTGAGTGTCGAGGAGATCACGGCCATCAACCGCGATATCGACGTCGAGACCGAGGTCTTCGTCTTTGGCGGGCTCTGCGTGATGGCCGAGGGGCGCTGTTCGCTTTCCTCCTATGCCACCGGGCGTTCGCCTAACATGAGCGGCGCCTGCTCACCCGCCAGCCATGTGGTCTATACCGAGGAACAGGGTGAACTGGTCTCGCGCCTGGGTAACTTCACCATCCACAAGGTGCCAAGGGATGCGCCGGCGCCCTATCCGACGCTATGCAAGGGTTGTTTCTCGGCCGGCGGACAGACTGGCCACGTGTTCGAGGACCCGATGAGCCTCGACGCCGCCGAGCTGATCCCGAGGCTGGCCGAGGCCGGGGTAACGGCACTGAAGATCGAGGGGCGCCAGCGCAGCCGTGCTTATGTCTCGGCCGTGGTGAAAAGCTTCCGCCGGGCCACCGACGCGATTGCCGCCGGGCGCCCGGTGCCGGTCAGCGAGCTGGCACATCTGACCGAGGGGCAGTCGAGCACGCTCGGCGCTTATCGAAAGAACTGGCGCTAACCAAGCGCCGCGAGCAAGGGAGTGGGACGTTGCGCCTGACACTAGGCCCGGTGTTCTATAATTGGCCTGCGGATCAATGGTCCGACTTTTATGCCGGGATCGCCGACGAGGCCCCGGTGGACCGCGTGGTGATTGGCGAGGTCGTTTGTTCGAAACGTCTGCCCTTCTACCAAGACCACATCCCGAAAGCGGTCGAACGGCTCCAGCGCGGTGGGAAGGAGGTTGTGCTCGCCTCGCTGGGCTTAGTCACCCTGCCACGTGAACGCAAGATGCTGTCCGATCTAGCCGAGTCCGGATTGCCGGTCGAGGTGAACGATCTGACGATGCTGCGTCACTTGAAGCCAGGCACGCGATTCACGGTCGGCCCGCTGGTCAATGTCTATAACGAAGGAACGCTGGGCTTGCTAGCAGGCCGTGGAGCAACAACGGTCTGCCTGCCGCCCGAACTGGGCTTTGCATCCGTTGCGGCACTGACTGCCGAGGGGCTGCGGCTTGGCGCCGAGATCGAGATCTGGGCATTCGGGCGCCTGCCGCTGGCGATTTCTGGGCGCTGTTATCACGCTCGCCTTGCGGGTCTAACCAAGGACTCTTGCCAGTTCGTCTGCGATGCGGACCCGGACGGGCTCGCCGTCGAAACCTTGGACGGCCAGCCCTTTCTCGCGGTCAACGGGGTCCAGACGGTCTCGGAATGCTGGGCTAACCTCGTGGGCGACCTGACGCGGCTGGCCGAGGTGGGGGTCGGCTCGCTGCGCCTCTCACCCCATACCGGTGACATGACCGAAGTAGCGCGCCTGTTCCGGTCGGCAGCCGATTCCCGGATCGGCCCGGACGAGGCGATTGCCGGGCTTGCCGCACTGGCGCCGGAAAGACGTTTTTCAAACGGGTTCCTGTTCGGTCAATTCGGCGCAGAGTGGACCCATTGAGCCCAGCGTTCGAACGACGGCTCCCGGCCGATTTTACGAACTAAGAAACCTGACTGAGAGACGGCCGGCCGGTCGGCGTCGTAACCGGTTGCGGGCACGCTTAATACAGGCCGCTGGTGCCGCTGGGCGCTTCGCCGGTCAGGGGGTTGTAGCCGCCGTCGATGACGAGTTGCTCGCCGCTTGGCACCGTGCCGGGCTTGAAGGCCTCCAGGATCACCTTCTTGTCGCCGGGCCGCGCGAGGCGCCCGGTATCCACATTGAGGCGCACCAAACGCAGGCCCTCGGGAATGCGGAACGGCACGGCCGGGTGATTCTCCAGCGCGCCGGCCATGAAGTCGCGGAACACCGGCGCGGATACCGAAGAGCCGGTTTCCTTGCGGCCCAGGCTGATCGGATCGTCGAAGCCGATGAAAACCCCAACCGCCAAATCGGGCGAGAAACCCATGAACCAGGTATCGGTACTGTTATTGGTGGTCCCGGTTTTGCCGGCCAGCGGCTTACCGACGGAGCGGATGCGGCGCCCGGTACCGCGCTCGACGACGCCCTGCAGCATGGAGACAACTTGGTAGGTGCTGCCCGGATCGGCCACCTGTTCGCGCTCGTCGGGCAACTCCGGCGTGGCCTGACCGGCCCAGAAGGTCGGCAGGCAGTCGGGGCATGCCCGCTTGTCGTGGCGGTACACCGTCGCTCCCAGGCGATCTTGAATCCGGTCGATCATGGTCGGCTGGATTCGCCGGCCGCCGTTAACCAGCATCGCATAGGCGGTCGTCAGCCTTAGCAGCGTCGTTTCGCCCGCGCCCAGGGCCATGGAGAGCAGCGGCGGCATGTCGTCGATAACGCCGAAGCGCTGGGCATAGTCAACGACCTTCTCCATCCCGATGGTCTGCGCCAGGCGCACCGTCATCAGGTTGCGCGAGCGCTCGATGCCGATCCGCATGGGCGTCGGGCCATAAAATTTCTTGGTATAGTTGGCCGGCTTCCACTTGCCCAATCCCGCGCCCTGATCGACCACGAAGGGCGCGTCGAGAATGATGGTGGCGGGCGTGAAACCACTGTCCAGCCCGGCCAGATAGACGAAAGGTTTGAACGCGGAGCCCGGTTGCCGGTAGGCCTGAGTCGCCCGGTTAAATTGGCTTTGTTCGAAAGAAAATCCGCCGCTCATCGCCAGAATCCGGCCGGTGTGCGGGTCGAGCGCAACTAAGGCGCCGTTAATGTCGGGTATCTGGCGAAGGCCATAAGCGTCTGGCTCATAGGGTTTCTCTTTGTCCGCGCTGATAACCGGCTCGACCATCACCACATCGCCCGGCGCCAGGACATCGCCCGGTTGCTTCGGTTTCTCGCCGACCTTCTGGCCTTTCAGCCACGGCCGCGCCCAGGCTAACTCGGCCATCGGAATATGGGCCTCGCGGCCATCTGCGAGACCGATCGCGGCCTGGGCCTCATCGAGCGAAAGCACAACTGCCAGCGACCAGGGCGACATCCCGCCCGGCGGCTCTACCCCCGCCAAGGCCTCGCGCCAAAACCCCGGCTCGCCTTCAGGATCGGACATGTCCAGGGTGGTGACCGGGCCACGCCAGCCATGGCGCCGGTCATACGCGACCAGTCCGTCGCGCAAAGTGCGTTCCGCGATCTTTTGCAGGCGGGGGTCCAGGGTCGTGCGCACCGACAGCCCGCCTTGATACAAGGCGGCATCGCCGTAGACCTGCGCCAGTTCGCGGCGCACCTCCTCGACAAAATAGTCGGCTTGCACAATCTCGGTCGGGTCGCTCTGGTGGACCTCGAGGGGGGTCGCCCAGGCGGCCTCCGCGTCTTCCGCCGAGATTCGGCCGTCCTCCAACATCCGGCCGATGACCCAGTTGCGCCGCGCAATCGCCGCTTCGGACCGCCGGATCGGATGATAGTTATTCGGCGCCTTGGGCAAGGCGGCCAGGTACGCGGCCTCGGCTATGGTCAGTTCGTCGAGCGACTTATTGAAATAATTCAGCGCCGCCGCGGCCACGCCATAAGACCCGAAGCCCAAATAAATTTCGTTCAAATATAGATCGAGAATCCGCTCTTTGGTGAAGGCATGCTCTATGCGCAGAGCCAGGATCGCTTCCTTGATCTTGCGCTCGATCGAGACTTCGTTGGTCAGAAGGAAGTTCTTCGCGACCTGCTGGGTAATGGTCGAAGCGCCGACCGGCCGGCGCGATTTGCCCAGATTGGCCAAGTTGGTCACCATCGCCCGCGCGACGGAGAGCGGATCGATACCCGCGTGCTGGTAGAAATTCTTGTCCTCGGCCGAGAGGAAGGCGTGAAGGATTCGAAGCGGGATCGCCTGGATTGGCACATAGACGCGCTTTTCCGTCGCATATTCGGCCAGAAGGCGGCCATCCCCGGCATGCACGCGCGTGACCGTTGGCGGATCGTAGTTGGCCAGTTGCGTATAATCGGGAAGGTCGCGGCCATAGTAGCTGAAGACGTACAGCACACCTGCGCCGCCCAAGACAGCGACGATCAGGATTAGGCCGAAAATGGAGGCCAAAAGTCTCAGGGCATCCTCCGATGGGGCTATGCTCGGCGCTCTAAAGCGCCCAAGACCGGATACGGGCGCATTTGCGCCGGCAGGCTACTCGGAAAGCCGTTACCTTTCGGTAACCATACAGATAAAACCCGCCATATTCAGCGGCCCCGGCAAGCAACGCCTGACCGCAAATCCCAAAACCTTAACCGTTCTTGTGTGTATCGCACCAATATGGCGAGGTCATGTCTTATTCAGGGCCTTTTGCCAACTGAAATATCCGTCGATTGCCCGCAGGGTGGCCCCTACGACGGACTGCCTGTGTTTGGCCGAGCGCAGCAGGCGTTCTTCGGCCCGATTGGACAGATAGCCGACCTCAACCAGGACCGACGGCACAACCGGTGATTTCAGCACCGCAAAACCGGCGAATCGGTGGGTGTTGCGCAGCAGTTTCGTAACTCGGCCTAAGTCCGTAACCAGCGTATTAGCGAAGCGCTTGGACAGATTCATGGTTTCGCGCTGGACCAGATCCCGCAAGATGTCGCCGACGACTTCGGACTGACCGGCCAGATCGATGCCGGCCACGATGTCCGCTTTGTTTTCCTTCGCCGCGACGGATTTTGCCTCCGCGTCCGAGGCGCTTTCCGAAAGGGTGTAGACCGAGGCGCCTCGAATCTTCTTGGATTTATGGTTGTTGGCGTGGACAGAGAGGAACAAAGCGGCCCCGTTTTGTTGCGCGATTTCCCTTCGGTTGCTAAGGCTGATGAAGATATCCTTGTCGCGGGTCATGACCACCCGATAGCGCCCGGTCGCGGTCAAACGCCGCCGCAACTCAAGGGCATACGCCAGTGCGATATCCTTTTCGTCGGCGCCGGTTATGCTGGTCGCGCCGGGATCGACACCGCCATGGCCAGGATCGATCACAATGACCGGCCGGTCGTCGGTCCTGGGCTTAGGGACCACAAGCGCGGCGGCGCGCGGCGGCGCCAAGGGCGGCGACGACAAAAGCGGCGCCGAGCGCCCCCCGGCGAAAAATGCCTCCCTGCCGATCGGCGCGATATCGATAACCAAGCGGTGCGGATAATTGCCGTTCGGTGGAATAACAAAAAGCTTCTTGATGCGGACCGGGCCCCGCATGTCCAGAACCACGCGGCTAGTACCGGGCGCGAACAGCCCAAATCTCATGGCGGTGATCAGGGCGTCGTCGCGGCCACCGGGCAAATCCTTGCCGGGCCGCCACTCCAGTTCCGGCAGGTCGATGACCACACGGAACGGATCGGGCAGCGTGAACACCCGGTAGCGGGGCGCCTCGGTCAGCTCCATGACAAAGCGGACCTTATCTGGGTGCTCGCCCACCCGTACACCGGTCACCGACGCCTGCGCCCAGGCCAAGGACAGTGTGAAAAGGCAAAGACAGCAAGTCAGAGCGAGACGAAACAAGGAAAAAAGCACTCCCACATCTTGTGTGGCTAGGAATAGCCTCCACATAAATACACGGCCTTTACAACGCAAGCTGGGATATTCTTTTCGCGGAATCTTGCCAAAATATAAAGAGCCATAACCCAAGCCTGACGCGCATTGTCAATGCCGATAATCGAGTGTAGAACCGGCCACGCCAAGCTGGTAATATTGCAAGGCGAATCGCTCGGCGACCGGACCTGGGCTGTAACGGCCTTGGGTATCGGGGGGTCTAAATATCGGGCTGGGCGGTCTTGCCGGTTTCTTCCGAAAGGGACAGGCAACGGTTTCCAGGCGCCGACTGGATAAATTATCGGTCGGCGTCGCGTCGCTCGGCCGCGCCCGGACTAGGGTGGGCCGGACCACGCAATTCACCGCCGGTTGGCGCTTTGGGCGCCGATCGGTCCCGCAATGTGCGCGGCGCTGCCAGCGTTTTGGCAGCGAACGGCGCACAACGGATGCTTGAAATCATGGACGCTCGACGCAAGATCGAACGTTTTTCTGAGAATATCGCGCCGCGCACCGCCCTGATGGCCGGTGTTGCCGGACGCGTTCTGGAGTCCCCTTTGAATGACAAAAAGAATGTTGATCGACGCCTCGCACCCGGAAGAGACACGGGTCGTGGTGATCAGTGGCAATCGTCTCGAAGATTTTGATTACGAAAGTACGTCAAGAAAGCAGCTCAAAGGTAACATATATCTCGCTAAAGTAACGAGGGTCGAGCCGTCGCTTCAGGCCGCCTTCGTTGAGTATGGCGGCAACCGTCACGGCTTCCTGCCGTTCAGCGAGATCCACCCCGACTACTACCGCATCCCGATCGCCGACCGCGAAGCCCTGCTCGCGGCTGAGGCGGAAGTCGAGATCGAGTCGGTCGAAGTCCCGGATGAGCCGGCCGAAGCCCCGGACGACTCGGACTCCACGGCGGAGCCCGAGGCCGATAGCGAGGAACCGACCGGGGGAGACTCGCCGGAAGGCGACGAAACCGAATCCCCGGCCGCTGAGCTTGCAGGCGCCGAGGGTCCGGACGTCGAAGAAACGCTCGACGCCGTGAACGGCGCGGTCGAGGAGATTCCGGTCGAACCCAGCGTCGACACCCTAGGCGGCGACGACGACGAAGACGCGGCCCGCCGGCGCGCCAATTTGATGCGTCGGTACAAGATCCAAGAGGTCATCAAACGCCGCCAAGTCATCCTGATTCAGGTGACCAAGGAGGAGCGCGGCAATAAGGGCGCCGCGCTCACGACCTACCTATCCCTGGCGGGCCGTTACTGCGTCCTCATGCCCAACACCGCCAAGGGCGGCGGCATCAGCCGCAAGATCGCCAGCGCCCAAGACCGGCGGCGTCTAAAAGGCATTCTGGAAGAATTGAGCATCCCGGAAGGTATCGCGGTGATCGTGCGAACCGCGGGCAGCGAGCGGACCAAGGCGGAAATCCGCCGGGACTATGAGTTCCTACTGCGTCTTTGGGACGAAATCCGGTCGACGACATTGGAATCCACCGCGCCGGCGCTGATCTACGAAGAAGCCAACCTGATTAAACGCGCGATTCGCGACGTCTATCAAAGCGATTCCGACGAGATCCTGGTCGAGGGCGATGAGGGCTACAAGGCGGCCAAGGCTTTCATGAAGTCCTTGACCCCCAGTCATGCGCGCAAGGTCAAACAGTACAAGGATCCGGCGATTCCGCTGTTTTACCGTCACCAGGTCGAAAGTCAGATCGACGCCATGCACAATCCCGTGGTGCAACTGCGCTCGGGCGGCTACATCGTCTTACACATGACCGAGGCGCTGGTTGCGATCGACGTGAACTCGGGCAAGGCCACGCGTGAACGCCACATTGAGGAAACCGCCTACAAGACCAACCTGGAAGCGGCGGAAGAAGTCGCGCGTCAATTGCGGCTGCGCGACATGGCGGGTCTGGTCGTCATCGATTTTATCGACATGGACGAATCCCGCCATAATCGCAGCGTTGAACGCAAGCTCAAGGAGGCCATGCGGCAAGACCGGGCGCGTATCCAGCTCGGCCGCATCAGCCCCTTTGGCCTTCTGGAATTGTCACGCCAACGGCTTCGGCCCAGCCTCCTCGAGAGCTCCACCGAGCCTTGCCATTATTGTGACGCCAGCGGTTACGTCAGAACAATTCAGTCGGTCGCGCTGCATGTCCTGCGCGGGCTGGAGGAAGAAGGCATTCGACGGGGCGGCGGCGAAATCGTTGCAACGGCCCCGCGCGACGCCGCTCTCCACCTGCTAAATCAGATGCGCGATCGCCTGGTCGGAATAGAGCAGCGCTATGGCCTAAGCATCCAGATTATTTCGGACGACGCTTTAATCCCGCCCAACTACTCGTTGCAGCGGAGTAGCTCCACCACCGCGGAAACCTCGGTGGCGCCGGAACGGCCCCGTATTGAGGCGGCGAGCGAAGAAGAAGATCGCCCCGACCGCAAGCGCGGTAGAGGCCGGCGTAATCGCAAGAGAAGCGCCGACACACCGTCTGAAGACGCGATCGAAGCCGTGGCGGAGCGCGAGCCGGACGAAAGTGGCGCTGTCGCCAACGCCAGCGCCGAGGAAACCACCGAAGAGTCGGGAGACGAAAAACCCCGCCGCCGCCGCCGTGGAAAGCGGGGCGGCCGCCGCCGCACCCGCCGCGGCGCGGAGGACGGCGGCACCGCCCCTGCGGACGATTCCGGCGAGCCGGCGAATGGCGACGCTCCACAGGACGAGCACGCCGGGGCCGAACAGACCGGCGAGGAGGCCGCGGTTGAGGTGGACGCCGCAGCGGTCTCCGAATCGCCGTCAGCTTCGGAAGGCCGGGCAGAGGGCGAGGAAGGCGCAGAGACAAACGGCGCCGCCAAGCGCCCGCGCAGCCGGCGCCGGCGCAGCCCCCGTGGCAACCGCGCGCCCGCGTTGGCGGAAGCCGAGGCGCGCGCCGTCGCGGCCGAAGACCGCGCCGGGGGCGAAGAGCAGGTCGGAAGCGATGAGCAAACGGATGCTCCGGAGCCAAAACCACGCAGAAGAAGCCGAAAGCCGCGCGAGACTGGAAGCACTACCGCCTTGGAACAGCCCCAGGCTGACATCGCGGCGGCGGACCTACCGGCGGACCTAATCGCGGATAGCGCTGGCCCGGGCCCGGACGGCGGGGAAGGGGACGCGGTTGTCGAGGCGGGGCCGAAGCGCCGTGGCTGGTGGAACCGCTGGACCTAGCTAACGGCATGCCGCCGCGGTAGCGGCTCAGTGCCAGTCGCGAAGGCGGCTCAAGGCCTGGACAATGTCGGCCTCGGGGCCGGCGAAGGAAAATCTGACGAAGCGGCCCCCGCGTCGGGGATCGAAGTCAGTGCCCGGCGCCGCGGCGACACCGGTTTCCGCCAGCATGCGCTTGCAAAACGCCTCGCTGTCGTTGGTCCGCCGCGTGACGTCGGCATAGATGTAAAAGGCCCCGTCTGCCGGCGCCAAGCGGTCGAACCCGGCGTCGGGAAGCTCCTTAAGCAATAACGCGCGATTGCGCCCATAGGCGGCCACGTATTTGTCCAGGTCTTCCCGGCAATCGAAGGCCGCCTCTCCCGCCACCTGAGACAATGTAGGCGCCGAGATAAAGAGGTTCTGGGTCAGACACTCCACCGATCGCGTGAGCGCTTCAGGCACGACCATCCAACCGAGGCGCCATCCGGTCATCGAAAAGTACTTTGAAAAGCTGTTGATCACGATCGCGTCGCCGGTCAGTTCCAGGGCGGAGACCGCAGGCGCGCCGTAGGTAATGCCGTGATAGATCTCATCGGAGATCAGCCGGATACCGCGATCCCCGCAATAGGCGACCAATTCGGAAAGCTCCGCGTGGCCCAACATGGTCCCGGTCGGATTGGAAGGACTGGCGACGATCAATCCATCGAGCCGCCCGGTCACAGCATCCAACAATTCGGGGGTCGGCTGAAAGCGATGGGCCATTTCGGTCTCAAGCAGCACCGGCTCAACACTCAAGGCCGTGAGGATATTGCGGTAAGCGGGATAGCCGGGCGCCGCCAGGGCAACCCTGTCCCCGGGATCGAAGCACGACAGAAAGCTCAGCAGAAAGCCACCGGAGGATCCGGTCGTGACCGCGATCCGCGCGGGATCGATTTCCACCCCCACGGTCTCGCTATAGTGACGTGCGATCCGGGCGCGCAAGGATGGCAGACCGGCCGCGTCGGTGTAACCGATCCGGTCACCCTCGAGGGCCGCCCGCGCGGCATCGAGAACCGGGCGCGGCGCCGAGGTGCCGGGCTGCCCGACTTCCAAATGCAGGACGTCTTCGCCGCGGGCGGCGCGCTGGTTCGCGGCGCGCAATACATCCATGACAATAAAAGGGGGCACGCCCCCCCGAGACGAGACTTTCAATGCCATGACTGGGCTTACCGCGCCATCTGCGCCAGGCCGTAACCGCGCGGGTCGCTAGACACCTCGCATGTCTCGCCGCGGTCCTTGAGGCCCAGCGCGCAATAAAAGGCGTTTACGTGTCCGAGGGCTGAAACCACACGCAGGGTATGGCCCCGGCGGGTCAAAGCATCGCGCGCCGGTTTCGCCATGGTGACCTCGTGGAACACCGCGTCCGGCGCCCCGTCGGTGTGCACGCGCGGCTTCAACATGACTTGGTTCAGGGACTCCTCGCCCGCGACGGTGTCCAGCATGACCCGGGTCAGCGCCGTTGTTCCGACCGGCCCACCGCCGCCAATCCCGGCGAAGCGCACGTCGCCCGTAGCCGTATTGCCAACGATCACGGCCGCCAACGAGGTCGAGCCGTCGTTCTTCGATTGGGGCGGCGCGGCCAGGATGATCCCAGTCCCAACCGCGACCCGACCGGCCCCAAATAGCCGGTTCATGGTGAAGTTGCAGGCGACCGCATTGCTATACTGGTCGCCGACCACGAACCCGGCCGAATAGGCCTGGGTCGATATTTCCTCGGGCGGCGGCGTAAACCCGGCGGCCGGTGTGTGCCTTTCCGCGTCGTAATCCGCCATCATCCGATCCAGGCGGCCGGCATCTGCCAGGGCCTCAAGGGGCTCGGCGCTGGAACCGTCGGGTTGCATCCACTTGGATCGCTCCGCATAGGCCCGCAGCGCTGCTTCCACAAAGAGGTGATCCCGCTCATCCTCTCCCGCCCCGGCATAGTCACGCGCCCCGGTCAGCTGGCCCCAGATTTGGGTGCCGACCACGCCCGCGGCGGCGCGCGGCGGGGCGAAATAGGCGACGTCGCGCTGGTTCGCGGGGATGGCTATCGCCTCGGCGAGGCGTGGCACGTTGCGCCGCACATCCTCGGCGGTCAGCGGCAAGCCGGCGGCGCTCGAGGCTTCGGCTAGGCGCGCCGCGAAGGGGCCACCATGCAGGTAGGGGGCGCCTTGGCGCCGAATGCCGCCGAGAACCCCGGAAAGTTCCGGTTGTACGATCTTGTCGCCCGTTTTCGCCAAGCGCCCGTCGCGGGCCGCGAACAGGCGGCTGAGATCCGGGCTGGCCGCGATAAATTCGGCGGCGGCGGCCAAATCCTGTGCGAAAGCCCGGCTGACTGGATGACCGAAGCGGGCCATGCTTTCGGCCGGCGCCAGAAGTTGCTCCCAGCGCATGGTGCCGTTACGGGCGTGCATGGCCGCCATGGCACGCATATTGGAGGGAACCATACCGCCGGACGGTGCGGATCGGGGCAGGAACTCGATCGCCTCGCCCCGCTTTTTCTTACCGCCCCACATGACACAAACCCCGCCGCCCCCAAGGCCCACGCGCGAGGGTAAAGTGACCGCCATGGTGAAATACATGGCCACGGCCGCGTCGATCGCGGTGCCCCCGTTGCCCAGGATCTCGCGGCCGACAACGGTGGCGCGTGGCTCGTCGGCCGCCACGACCCCGGCAAAGCCTTCGACCAGGCCAATTTTCCCCGAGGCGCCATCCTCGGCGCAAGCGCCAAGAAGGAGTGTCGAGGCCAAACCCAAGGCCGGCAAGACGCGCGGCAGGGCCGGACCAATCCAAATGCGTTGAAACGTCACGGTACGGTTGTTACCTGTAAGTGAACTGGGATAGAGAACAAGTGCGGCGAATTCATCTAACTTCCCCCATGGCCCGCTTGGCCGCGATTCCACTGGCGCTTCTTATAGCGACTGTCCCCGTGCGCGCCCAAGCCCAGAATTTGCCGCTTATTCGCGACGCGGAAATCGAAAATATCATCCGAACTTACGCGACGCCACTGTTCCAGGCGTCCGGCTTCAGCCCCCAGGCAATCGATGTCTTTCTAGTCCGGGACTCATCCTTGAACGCCTTCGCGACCTCGGGCCTAAGAATGTTTCTTCATACCGGCTTGTTGATGAAGGCTGAGGATCCGCTGGAGGTTATCGGCGTGATCGCCCATGAAACCGGGCACTTGGCCGCTGGTCACACGGTCACGCGTCCCGATGCGGCGCGCACCGCCACCACCGCGGTGATCGCATCCTATGTTCTGGGTCTGGCGGCGGCCTTGGCGACCGGGCGAGGCGAGATTGCGAATGCCGCCATTGCCGGCGGCCAGGACATCGCGATCAAGGGCCTGCTCCGTTATAGCCGCAGTCAGGAATCCGCCGCTGATCAATTCGCGGTCAAGGTACTGAACGGTACCGAACAATCCCCTCGCGGTTTGCTCGATTTCTTGCGTCTCGTGGGAGGACAGGAAACCCTGTTTAGCGACAGACAAGATCCGTATCTGCGCACGCATCCGGTAACGGCTGAGCGGATCACCTTCATGGAAAACCAGGTCAGGCGTTCGCCCTACGGGCAGAAACCGGCCCCGCCTAACCTGATCGAGATGCACGCCCGTATGCGCGCGAAGTTATTCGGCTTCCTTGAAGCGCCGGAGCAAGTTCTGCGCCGTTATCCGGAGAGCGATACCAGCCTGGCGGCCCGTTATGCGCGCGCAACGGCCCACTACCAGGCGGGGCGGGTCGAGAAATCGCTAACCCTGATGAACGCCTTGATCGCCGATTATCCGGACGATCCCTATTTCCGGGAACTGAAAGGCCAAATCCTATTCGACAACGGCCGGGTCGCGGAGGCTTTGCCCGAGTACGAGGCCGCCTCCCGTCTCCTGCCCGGATCAGCGCAGATTCATCTGGCGGCGGCCCAGGCCCGCTTAGAACTGAATGACCCGGATCAGAACGCGGCGGCCCTGGATCATCTGACTAAAACGCTGCAAGACGAACCGGGCAATTCCTTCGCTTGGCGTTTGAACGCAATCGCTCATGGCCGCCTGGGCGATGTCGGCATGACCGCCTTGTCTCTGGCCGAAAGCGCCATAGCAAGGGGCAATGCCAAGGAGGCTCTGGATCAATCGAAGCGCGCGCAACGTATTCTTTCAGAGGGTAGCCCCGCCTGGCTACGCGCACGCGATCTGGAGCAATTGTCGCAAAGAAGGGTCGACAAGGCGGCCAGAAACTCAAACTGACCTCGAATTGCCGAGCCAGCAGGAAAACGCTAAGGTAATCCAAGTACTTTCATGCGGTTTTCTAAGAATTCACCTGCGCTGACCGCACCTTCCCCGCGGTCGAACGGCGCAACCAAGGAGGGTGTAACAATGATTAGCCTACCGCGAAATGGAGGACGCCACGCGATCCGGCGGGGCGCATTCGGATCGGGGCCGGTCGTGGCGGGCGCCCTCGCCTTGCTCTTAGCCGGGTTTCTCACCCTCAGCCCCCCCTCCCAGGCCCAACAAAGCGTGCCGGGAGAATTCACGCCCGAACAGGTACAGGGGATGGAGCACATTATCCGGCAGTACCTGCTGGAAAATCCCGAGGTGGTGGTCGATGCGCTGAACACCATCCGGCAGCGCCAGCGTTTGGCACAGGAGAAGCAGCAGCAGCAGGCTGTCCAAGCGCACATCGCCGCCCTGAAGGACGACGCCGACAGCCCCGTGATCGGAAACGAAGATGGGGACGTCGTCATTGTCGAGTTCTTCGATTATCGCTGCGGCTATTGCCGGCGCGTGGTCAAGGATCTGAAAAACCTCGTCGAGGAAGACGGCAACATACGCCTGGTCATGAAGGAGTTTCCGATCCTGGGGCCAGCCTCCATGCGGGCCGCCCAGGCGGCGCTCGCGGCGGCCAAGCAGGGCAAGTACGAGGTCTACCACTTCGCCCTCATGATCCAACCGGGCGACATGAGCGATCCCCACCTCATGCAGGTCGCACGCGAAGTGGGCTTGGATGTCGAGCGATTGAAGGTCGACATGGAGTCCGAAGAAATCGAAGCGATGATCCGACGGAATCACGACTTGGCCCAAAAACTGGGCATAAAAGGGACGCCGGCTTTCGTGTTCGGCAATACCTTGGTGCCCGGCGCGATCGATGCCGAGACTATGCAATTGCTCGTCGCAGAGGCCCGCGATAAGGCAAGCTGACCGCGTTGGCGCGGCGGACTCGCGGGCATTTTGCCGGTCGCCGGTTGCAGTTTGGGGGCGGGCTACGCCTGGGCGCTTGGCGTTGCACCCTCGCCGGACGGTATGTTAACGCTTGCCCAGCCTCAAGTTGACGGAGTCGCGACTTGGCGAAGACGCCGGAAATACTGCTTTTGAACGGCCCTAACCTCAATATGCTGGGGACGAGGCAGCCCGAGGTGTATGGGCGCGCGACCCTGGCCGATGTCGAGGCCATGTGCCAAGCGCGGGCGAAGGAACTGGGGCTCGCGCTGGACTGCCGGCAATCGAACAGCGAAGGCGAGATCGTCGGCTGGGTTCAAGCCGTGCGCGGTAAGTGCGCGGGAATCGTGATCAACCCAGGCGCCTACTCGCACACCTCGGTCGCCATCTTAGACGCCTTGCTCGCCGTCGACGCGCCGGTCGTCGAAGTCCACCTTTCGAATATTCACAGGCGCGAGGCGTTCCGCCACCACTCTTACGTTTCCCAGGCGGCGCACGGCGTAATTTGCGGCTTCGGCGCTGAAGGATATCTTATGGCGCTCGACGGACTCGCCCAGTTGATCGACACCGGAAAGAAAGTGTGATGGCCAAACTAGAACCGGATGACAAGCTGATACGCAAGCTTGCCGCCCTGCTCGATGAGACCGGCTTGAGCGAGATCGAATACGAGGCAGAGGGCCAGCGCATCCGTGTCGGCCGCGCCGCCGCACATGTTCTCTCTGCGCCCGCCCCGGCCCTAACAGGGGCGCCGGCCGGCCCTGTCGCGGCGGACACGGTTCCTCAAGGCGCCATTGTTTCGCCCATGGTCGGCACCGTCTATGTCGCCGCCGAGCCGGGTGAACCTCCCTTCGTCAAGGTTGGCGATGAGGTCAAAGAGGGTCAGACCCTGCTGATCATCGAGGCCATGAAAGTCATGAACCCCCTGACCAGCCCACGGGCCGGTAAGGTCACGCGAATATTCGCCAGCGACGGTCAGCCGGTTGAATTTGGCGAACCCCTGATCATCGTCGAGTAGCGGCTAAACGGCGGCGCAAGGGCCCATGTTCGAAAAAGTTCTTATCGCGAACCGGGGCGAGATCGCGCTCCGCATTCATCGCGCATGCCGCGAGATGGGGATCGAGACGGTCGCGGTCCATTCGACCGCCGACGCCGACGCCATGCACGTGCGCCTGGCGGACGAAAGCGTCTGCATCGGACCGCCGGCCAGCAAAGACAGTTACCTTAATATGTCCGCGATTTTGTCCGCCGCCACGATCACCGGCGCGGACGCCATCCATCCCGGCGTTGGGTTCCTCTCCGAGAATGCCGACTTCGCTGCCATGGTAGAAGAGCACGGCTTCGTTTTTATCGGCCCTGAGCCCGAGCATATAAGCCTGATGGGCGACAAGGTCGCCGCTAAACAGGCGGCCGGCCGTTTGGGTATCCCCCTGGTTCCCGGCTCAGACGGCGCTGTCACCACCGATGAAGAGGCGATGGAAGTCGCCAAGAAGGTCGGTTATCCAATTCTTATCAAGGCCGCGGCCGGCGGCGGCGGGCGCGGCATGAAGGTCGCCCATGGTGAGGAAGAGTTGTTGCCGGCGTTGCGTATGGCTAAAGCCGAAGCCAAAGCGGCCTTCGGATACGATGTGGTCTACATGGAGCGTTATCTGAGCCGGCCCCGCCATATCGAGGTGCAGTTACTCGCCGACGGTCAGGGTAACGTGATTCATCTGGGCGAGCGCGACTGCTCGCTCCAGCGCCGGCATCAGAAGCTGCTGGAGGAAGCCCCCTCCCCGGCTCTCAACGCAAGCGGGCGCGCGGCCATCGGCGAACGCGTCACCGCGGCCATGAAAAAGCTCGGCTACCGCAGCGCCGGGACGATCGAATTCCTGTACGAGAACGGCGAGTTCTTCTTCATCGAGATGAATACGCGCCTACAGGTCGAACACCCGATCTCTGAGGCGATCACCGGCATCGACCTAGTGCGCGAGCAAATCCGGATCGCGGCCGGAACTCCGCTCAGCCTTCAACAATCCGACGTCACCTTTTCCGGTCATGCCATCGAATGCCGCGTCAATGCGGAGAATCCCGACACCTTCATGCCGTCGCCCGGCTTGGTGACCGACTACCACGCGCCCGGCGGGTTGGGCGTGCGCGTCGATTCCGGCCTATACAGCGGCTACCGGGTGCCCTCGCACTACGACAGCCTGATCGCGAAGCTGATCGTGCATGGCCAAACCCGCAACGAATGCCTCATGCGGCTGCGCCGGGCCCTGGAGGAATTCGTCATCGAAGGCGTCTCGACAACCATTCCGCTCCACCAAAGATTGATTCAAGCGAGCGATTTCATTAACGGCGAATATGATATCCATTGGCTGGAACGCTTCGTCGAGACGACGGGCGGGGAGACCAAATAGTTTGAGCTAAACGGACGGCATGCAACTCACCCCAGATGTCCTGCTAAGAGCTTATGCGATCGGCGTCTTTCCCATGGCCGAGGGCCGTGCGCATACCGATCTGCATTGGATCGACCCCGAACAGCGCGGCGTTCTCCCTCTCGACGATTTTCATGTATCGCGCAAGCTGCGCCGCAAGGTGCGCCGTGGCGACTTTGAGGTCCGATGCGATAGCGCCTTCGACAAGGTCATACGCGCCTGTGCCGAGCCCAGTGAAAGCCGGCGCGATACCTGGATAAATCCGGCGATCGAGACACTGTACGGCGATCTCTTCAGGGCCGGCTTCGCCCACACGGTCGAATGTTGGCAGGATGGCGAGCTGGTCGGCGGCCTGTACGGCGTATCCTTGGGCGCCGCTTTTTTCGGCGAGAGCATGTTCAGCCGCGCGACCGATGCCAGTAAGGTAGCGCTGGTCCATCTCGCGCTGCGGCTGCGTATGGGTGGCTACCAACTCCTCGACACGCAGTTCGTCACCGAACATCTTCCCCGCTTCGGGGCCACGGAGATTCCCAGGGAGCAATACCGGACCCTTCTGGCCAAGGCGATTACCACTGCGGCGCATTTCCCGCCGAAGGTCAGCCAAAAGGATATCGAGGAATTTCTAAACGGCGGCGCGGCATAACGGCCCGAAGACGATGAATTCCAGAAAGTTGGCCTAGATTGCCGGCGTGAGAATGCGTCTGAAGACCCACATGCCAAAGAACAAAGCCCCGATCGAACACACGACGGAGGCGCCGACGTAAAGCGCGCAGAGAAGCAACCGGCCGCGCTCATACAAAACAACGAAATCCAGAGAAAACGTAGAGAATGTGGTGAAGGCGCCCAGGAAGCCGACCACCAGGAACAACCGGGTCTGGGTCGAGGCCGACCAGACCAGTGCCATGATCTCCGTCAGCGCCCCCATCGCGAAAGATCCGGCAATGTTTACGATCAAGGTGCCGTAGGGAAAGGCGGCGCCCAGGAAATGACCCGCCGCAATGAAGACGAGGTATCGCGCAGTCGCACCCAGGGCGCCACCGCCCGCCACGGCAAGTAGCGCCTTCATGGGCGCTCGGGCGAAAAGCTTGGAGCGTGACGGATCATGAACCTGTGCCGAGACTTGGTATTCGTCGCATCGACACTGTAATGGAGTCGGCCGGCGTTTACACCCGCCCATAGGCGCCGCGGCGCCTTCTTAGGCGTTGAGAATGTCGTCGATTTCCGACTGATCCACGGTCACTTCGTCGCCATGGATAATCGCACTGGCCACATCGACGAATTTGCGCAAATTGCTGGTCGAAATCGCGGCGGTATCGGCGATCAAGTCCTCGTTTCCGGTCTCCAAGGCCGCCACGATCTTTTCTAAGCCCCGGGCGACCAGCGCATTCATGGTCTCGACGGCGCTATCGAAGGGTTCGCGGAAACGGGCCGGCGCGTTCTCATAGGCCAGAATCGCCAAATCGCGGTCCGAGAAGGCGCTATCTTGAAAGTGATCCGCGTAACTTTTGGGCCGCCAGGCTTGGGCATCCTCCAAGCAATCCGGCATACCTGGAATCATCTCGAGTATCATGATGATTTCGTTGAAATGATTTAGGTAGTCGGTGGCCAGAAGACTGGTTTCGTTGATGTTCTTGCCGCGCACCAAGCGCGCCAAGGTGCGCGAATGGCTAGGCGCAGCCGCTTGCGCGGCCCCCTCCTCCGCTTCTTGCTTTGCTTCAGCTTGATCGCTCAAAATCAACCGTCCCCGTACTTCGGCAAATCGAGGCTTGAATCGCCCGCCCGGTGTCCAAACGACACTGGCATGGGGCCAGGCGGTACCCGCGCTGTCATTGTGGGTTTCCGATCCGCCAACACCAATAGAGCCTGAAAACCCTAATTTTCGGTAATAGTAGCAATAAATGATGCACGCATAAGTTGTCTACGGCGAATATGTTACGCGGAATGCGCAGGTATGCGCGGGGCCGGAGCCGGCGCCGCCGGGCGCGGCTTACTGAGTGCGGTTTACTGGGAAGCAGGCGATTCCTGGTCCGCCGGCGCTTCCCCCTCCTGGCTTACGGGCAGCTCCGCCGTGTCGCCACCCAGCTCGCCCGCCTCCATCGCGGAAGTACCCCTGCCCTGGATGCAGTCGATGACCCAGACATCGTAGACCGGATGCTCCAGCGCCGAGATCGCGGGCGAGGAGGCGAACATCCAGCCGGAGAATATCGCGACCGAGGGCGAATCCGGCCGGACATCGACGATCTCGAGAAAGGCCGTACTTTCAGGCGGTTCGGTTGGCGGCTTCTTTTCACAAGCGCGCGCTGTAATCTCCAGGGTGCCGAACCTGGCCACGGCGCCGATGGGGGCCTCGACCGTGGAGACCCGCGCCGTGGTCTTGTTCAAGCCCTGGAGTATGGCGGCCGGACGGGGCCCAGCGGGAACCTGCTCAGTCTCCAGGTCTTGGTCGGGAATCTGATCGAGGATCGTCTCCAACGTCGGCGGGCCTGCTTGTGCGGGAGGCTGAAGTTGGGGCGGCGTCCCGGCCTGGGCAAACGCCTCGCCAAGCGGGACGGCAGCCAGGGCCACGACGGCAAGCGCGGCAAAAACCCCCGCGACGCCACGCGCCGCTAGACACGGCTTCACGGTCAAGCGCCCCTCACCCAAGCCAATTCGTCTCCCATCCATTTATAGCCGATAGCAGGAATTCGTAATGGATGACTTAAAGGCGCCCACGCCAAGTTAGCCAGAGGCCGGCCGGTGCCTATCGGCCGGGCCCTTGGGGTGGCTACTGGTCCGACTTTGTGGCGGTCTCGGCGGCGCTGAAGATAAAGCGGCCCAGCAAGTCGACGACGTTGATGGAGCCCTGGGTAAAGGTTATCTGCTCGCCGGCCTTTAGATTTTCCGTATCGCCGCCCGGCTCCAACGACACGAAGTTGGATCCCAGCAGTCCGTCGGCCAGGATGCGCGCCGAGGTATCGCGCGGCAACAGGATCGTATCGTCGATGCTCATGGTGACGACCGCGAAGAAAGTTTTGGGGTCCAGCGTCTGTGTCTTAACAATCCCGATCTTAACGCCCGACATACGCACCTCCGCGCCCGGCGCGAGCCCCGAGGCGTTGTCGAACTCGGCGGTCAAAGGATAGCCACTGCCGCTCTGGACTGTACCGCTTTGAAATGCCAGGAAGACGAAGCCGGCAGCGACCAGCAGGACCACGCCGCCAATCAAGGTTTCGATCACACTACGATTCATGGAGTCGTTTCCTTACTGCGGTCCTGCATTCACCGATCCAACCTCCGCGGCAAACCCGCGCGGCGCCAGTTCACCTGTTATTCGGGGCGCCAAGCCTTGTAATCGCCGGTGCCCTTGGCGCGGGTGCCAGCCGCCAGCGTGTGGCCGGGCGGACGGTAGGCCTCGGCCGTCCCGGTCGCGTTCGGCTTGTGCTCCTTCTGCCAGGGCTTCCGGGGCGCGCCGCCGGCGGGAGGCGCGGCCTCAACGGTGTGGTGCAGCCAGGCATGCCAATCCGGGGGCACGCGGCTGGCCTCGACTTCGCCGTTATAAATCACCCAGCGCCGCTCCTTGCGCAGCGAATCGCGGTGCACGTGCCCGCCGCCCTTTTCGCGGTAATAGATATTGCCGAATTGGTCGCGCCCGACCTCCTTGCCGCGAAGCCAAGTATAAAGCCGCGTTCCGATATTCGCACTGGACATTGTTTCGGCGGCCGCCCAATCGGCTGTAAGGAACCCCGCGCCGAATCAGCCAGATTCGGCGGCGCGACTATTGCACCTCGCGCCGCCCGCGTCCAGAGGCTGGGGACCGAGTGGGGAGGAAGGAGGCTGGACTGGCCCCGGGAAACGGGTGCGGAGTTGAGCCGAATCAATGCGGTCCTAGTGAATTTGTGCCCTATTCTCAAATCGAGACGCCTCCTACCAGGAAAATACCGGCTGCTGGTCTCCGCTGCCGGTGATTCGGCGGCCGCGAGACCGGGTGCCGGGTATACTGGCCATAGCCGATGGAGGTTCAAAATGACAACCTTGCAGCAACTGCTCAATATGAAGAGCCGTGACGTCTGCCGCTGTCATCCCGATGACACCGTGCTCGATGCCCTCAAGACAATGGCGGATCGCGATGTCGGCTCGGTGCTGGTCATGGACGACGATCGACTTTTGGGCGTGTTCACCGAACGCCATTACTCCCGGAAGGTATTCCTGAAAGGCAGATCGTCGCCCAACACGCCGATCCGCGAGGTCATGGCGACCGGGGTCGTCAGCGTCGGACCCGAGCGAACCGTCGAGGAGTGCATGGCGCTCATGACCGAAAAACGCGTCCGACACCTTCCGGTCATGCGCGGCGAAGAGGTGATCGGCGTCATATCGATCGGTGACCTGGTGAAAAGCATCATCGCCGATCAACTCTTCACCATCGAGCAGCTCGAGCACTTCATACACGGCTAACCAGGACCGGACCGGAGCCGTGGGAGATTATGGTGGCGGACGCGCTCGTTCTGCGCCGGGAATGGCAGGAGGATTTCGTCAACCAGGTCCGTGACCTCAGCACCGCCCTGGCGGTGGGGCTCGAAGCGGGGATATTCTGGGGCGAGCGCGGCACAACTGTGAGCCGCGCTAAGAACAGGGGGTTTCGACCATGACCGCGCCCAAGGACCTGCCCTACACCATCGCGGACCGGGAGTTTGTCGCCGAGGCCGACGGCTTGCGCGTGCAGATCCTCACCCTGGCGGCGGGCGAGTGCGTGCCCTGGCACTATCACAGCGAGGTCGCGGATATCTTCGTCGGCCTGGAAGGCACGACGGTGGTCGAGACCCGCGCCCCGCGCGCCCGCCACCTTCTAGGCCCCGGCGAGCACTGCACCGTCCCGGCCATGACCGCGCACGAGGTCACCGGCCTGGAGGGAAAACCCTGCCGCTTCACCATCGTTCAAGGCGTCGGCGCGCACGACTTCAATATCGTGGGCGGAGATAGGGCGGGAGACGGTTCTCCCGCACCGCATCGACATGGAACTCGCCCGGCATGACCCAGCACATCGGTATTGTTGCCTGCTCCGCCGAAGGTGCCGCTCTTTGTTATCGGACAATCTGCGCGGAAGGCGCGCAGCTCCTCGGCCCGCACGCCCATCCCGAAGTCTCCATGCATACGCCCTCGCTCGACGAGTACGTGAAATGCCTCGAGCGAGACGACTGGCGCGGCGTGGGTGAGTTGATGCTCGCTTCCGCGAACAAGCTCGCGAAGATCGGTGCCGATTTTTTGATCTGTCCGGACAACACCATCCACCAGGCATACCCTTACGTTGAATCGCGATCGCCGCTGCCCTGGCTGCACATCGCCGAAGTCGTCGCCATACAGGCCATTGAGCGCGGGTTCCGATGCCTCGGCCTGACCGGAACTCGTTGGCTCGTCGATGGTGAGGTCTATCCGGAAAAGCTTACAGCGCGCGGGCTGAAGTATCTGCGCCCGAACGCCGCCGAGCGCGAGGAAATCGATCGCATCATCATGGACGAGTTGGTTTGCGGCGTCTTCAAGCCTGAGGCGGCCGCTTACTTTCAGCGGGTCTTTGGACGGATGAAAGACGAGGGCTGCGACGCTGTCGTGCTCGGGTGCACCGAGATCCCCTTGATCGTGAACGACTCGAATTCTCCGCTGCCGACGCTCGATTCCACACGCCTGCTCGCGCGGGCGGCGCTGCGCCGGGCGGTGCAGGGCACGGAAGCGCCAGCCTAGGCGAAATTCCAGGCACCCTTGCTCCCTCCCGCCTCCACCCCTATAGACACCGGCCATGCCTGATTTCTGGCGCGACTCTGGATACCACTTGCTGACCCGCGATCCGCGCGGCCACCTGGCCGTAAGCGACGACTTTCTGCGCGCGTATTTCCAGCGGCCCGAGGTGCATCCGGTCGAGGAGTCTTGCGAGGCGGAGCGGGCCTTGCATACGGCGCTGCTGAAAAACCCGCACGAGGCGGTGTCGGAGGCGCGGCTGGGCGAGCTGGCCGACCCGGACGCGGGCGACAACTACCGCGTGGTACTCGGCTTCCGCGACCGCTTGGTCGCCGCCGGTACGCTCGAGGAATGCTACCTGCGGCTGTTCCTTTCCGGCGAAGACGCGAGCGCGGAGCGAAGCATCCCCGTGCCGCCGCTGTTCATCGACCAGATGGCCCATGTCATCGCGCGCAGCGTACTGGAGGGCTGCGAGGACGGTCTGCGCGCCCGCGCCGGAGAGCTTTTGTTCCGCGAGCAGAAGGTCACCATCGACGACGGCACGATCATGGTTGCCGACGCGGAGACGGTGGAGATGCACGCCACCACGGGCGGCTTCGGCTCCCTAGGCCGCCTGATCGCGGAGGCCCAGACACCGCTGCGCACGGTTGAACTGGACGTGCTGAGCGAGGCCAACGCCGGGCTTTATTGGACCCGTGACCAGGCACACGACACGGTGCTCGACCTTTCCTTCGCGGGCGCTGGGTTGGACGCCCTGGCGCGCCTGCTGGAGTCCTGGATCCGCCATTTCCTGGATGTCGAGGTCTCGATTCAGCCGGTCCAGCAAATTGCAGACGAGAAATGGGTCTGGCATATCGGTCTCGATGCCGAGGGCAGCGCGCTGCTCAACGATCTCTATAACGGAGTCGAGGTTGGTGAAGAGCGCTTGGCCCGCCTGCTGTCGCTGTTCCGCCTGGACTTCGCCGAACCCAGCGTCATGCCCGCCGCCATCGCCGGCCGCCCGGTCTACCTCGCCATGGCCATGACGGCGGAGGGAACCCTGCGCGTGAAGCCGCAGAACCTGCTGGTCAACCTGCCCCTCGCCGAGCGCGCCTAGGACACCAAACCCAGGTACCAGCGGAAAACTCACGGTCTGGCCCTCATCCACCGGATTTTTGAATCTTCTTCTGGCAGGCTACAGCATCTTGTGTTTTAATCTGCGCCGACCACAACACTTGCGCTTCTAGCTTTGGGGAGCAGTGGCCAGGGGGCGGTCGGCCAGTGGCCCCACGGGGCCGGTTCGGGAACGAACCGGCGGATTCCGAACGGGTATTGGCGCGGGGGCGGTATCCACAAATCCTAACCGAGGGGCACCTAGAAGCATGCGGATCGAGCGCCGTTTCACCGAAGCCGGGCAAGACGTTTACGCGGGAATCGAGTTTCGCCGGACCACCAGCGAAATCAAGAATCCGGACGGATCGGTCGTGTTCCAGGCCAGCGACATCATGGTCCCGGCATCCTGGAGCCAAGTCGCTTGCGACATCCTGGCGCAGAAGTATTTCCGCAAGCGCGGCGTTCCCAAGGTTTGTAAACGACTCGAGGAGAACACCGTTCCGTCATGGCTGTGGCGCTCCGTGCCCGACCAGGACGCCCTGGCCGAGTTGCCGGAGGACGAGCGCTATGAGGGTGAGCGCGACGCGCGCCAGGTCTTCGATCGCCTGGCCGGGGCCTGGACCT
Source organism: Kiloniellaceae bacterium (assembly GCA_021776115.1). Lineage (GTDB taxonomy): Bacteria > Pseudomonadota > Alphaproteobacteria > Kiloniellales > J153 > JAJFGN01. The sequence goes on from JAJFGN010000008.1 coordinate 49,554, forward strand.
ACTGGGGCTGGAAGGGCGGCTATTTTGACGCCGAGGAGGACGCCCAAGCCTATCTCGACGAGCTGCGCTACATGCTGGCGCGCCAGATGGCGGCGCCTAACTCGCCGCAATGGTTCAACACCGGCTTGCACTGGGCCTACGGCATCGACGGGCCGAGCCAGGGTCACTTCTTCGTCGACCACGCCACCGGCGATGTCGTGCGCTCGACCTCCGCCTACGAGCGGCCGCAGCCGCACGCCTGCTTCATTCAGTCGGTCAACGACGACCTGGTGAATGAAAACGGCATCATGGATCTTTGGGTGCGCGAGGCGCGCCTGTTCAAGTACGGGTCCGGCACGGGCACCAACTTCTCGCGCCTGCGCGGGGAGAGCGAGTCGCTGTCGGGCGGCGGCAAATCCTCCGGCCTGATGAGCTTCCTCAAAATCGGCGACCGCGCGGCCGGGGCGATCAAGTCCGGCGGCACCACGCGGCGCGCGGCCAAGATGGTGTCGGTCGATATCGACCACCCGGACATCGAGGACTATATCAACTGGAAGGTCGTCGAGGAGCAGAAGGTCGCCGCCATGGTGACCGGCTCCAAACTGTGTCAGCGCCATCTGAACGCGATCATGCAGGCCTGCCACGCGCAGGGCGCCGGTCCCGGCGAAGCCGCCTTCGACCCCAAGCTCAACCGGGCCTTGAAGCTGGCGATCCGGGCCGCCCGCAAGGCAGAGGTTTCGGAAAATTACGTCCAGCGCGTCGTTCACTTCGCACGCCAGGGTTTCGAGAAGATCGACTTTCGCACCTACGACACCGATTGGGATTCCGATGCCTATCTGACGGTCTCCGGGCAGAACTCCAACAACTCGGTGCGGGTGACCAACGACTTTGTTGAAGCCGTGCAAAAAGACGGCGATTGGACGCTGATCCGGCGCACCGACGGCAAGCCGCAGAAGACCCTGAAGGCACGCGAGCTCTGGGATCAGATCGGCTATGCGGCCTGGGCCTGCGCCGATCCGGGTGTCCAGTACGACAGCACCATCAACGATTGGCATACCTGCCCGGAAAGCGGCCGCATCAACGCCTCGAACCCCTGTTCCGAGTATATGTTCCTGGACGATACCGCCTGCAACCTGGCCTCGCTCAACCTCATGGCCTTGCGCAAGGAAGACGGGGTCGTAGACATCGAGGCTTTGGAGCATGCCGCGCGCCTGTGGACCGTGGTGCTGGAAATCTCGGTGCTGATGGCCCAGTTCCCGTCCAAGGAGATCGCGCGGTTGTCTTACGAGTACCGCACGCTCGGCCTCGGCTACGCCAACATCGGCGGCCTGCTGATGGCCGCCGGCCTACCTTACGATTCCGACCAGGGCCGCGCGGTCTGCGCCGCGATCAGCGCCATCCTGACCGGTGTCGCCTACGCCACCTCGGCCGAGATGGCGGCCGAGCTTGGCGCCTTCGCCGGCCACGGGCCCAACCGCGAGGCCATGCTGCGTGTGGTGCGCAACCACCGCCGCGCGGCACGCGGCGAGTCCGAAGGCTATGAGTCTCTCTCCGTTCGCCCGGTGCCCTTGGACCGCGCCGCCTGCCCGGACCCGGAGCTGGCGCCCGCGGCGAAGCGGGCTTGGGACCGCGCCCTGGCCTTGGGCGAAGCGCATGGCTTCCGCAACGCCCAGGCCAGCGTGATCGCGCCCACCGGCACCATCGGCCTGGTCATGGACTGCGACACCACCGGGATCGAGCCCGATTTCGCCCTGGTCAAGTTCAAGAAACTGGCCGGTGGCGGTTACTTCAAGATCATCAACCGCACGGTGCCGGAGGCCTTGCGCACGCTCGGCTACGAAGAAACTCAGATCGGCGAGATCGTCCGCTACGCCGTCGGGCATGGCACGCTGGAGGACGCGCCCGGAGTCAACCACGAGCGCCTACGCGAGAAGGGCTTCACCGACACCGCCCTGCAACTGCTGGAGGCCGGCCTGGCCAGCGCCTTCGATATCAAGTTCGCGCTCTCCAAGTGGTCGCTGGGCGAGGACTTCTGCACCAAGGCGCTGGGCCTGAACGCGGCGCAGCTTAACGACGTCTCCTTCGACATGCTGGCCGCGCTCGGCTTCACGCACAGGGAGATCGAAGCCGCCAACACCTATTGCTGCGGCGCCATGACCCTGGAGGGCGCACCGCACCTGATGGAGCGGCATTTACCGGTTTTCGATTGCGCGACGCCCTGCGGGCGCAAAGGCACCCGCTCGCTAAGTGCGGAAAGTCACATCCGCATGATGGCGGCGGCGCAGCCCTTCATCTCCGGCGCCATCTCCAAGACCGTCAATATGCCGGGCGACGCCTCGGTCGAGGACTGCAAGGACGCCTACATGCTGTCCTGGCGCTTGGGGCTCAAGGCGAACGCGCTCTATCGCGACGGCTCCAAGCTGTCGCAGCCGCTCGCCTCCAGCCTGCTCGACGGGATCGAGGACGACGACGAAGATGCGGAAGAGACCTTCAGCGAGCGCGTGGCCGCGGCCCCGGCGCAAGCGCGCGCGGGAATCGTCGCCGAGCGCGTGATCGAACGCATCGTCGAACGCCAGGTGCAGCGCAAGCGCCTGCCGCTGCGGCGCAAGGGCTATACCCAGAAGGCGGTGGTCGGCGGGCACAAGGTTTACCTGCGCACCGGCGAGTACGAAGACGGCGCGATCGGCGAGATCTTCATCGACATGCACAAGGAGGGCGCCGCCTTCCGCAGCTTGATGAACAACTTCGCGATCGCGATTTCGATCGGCCTGCAATACGGCGTGCCGCTGGAGGAATACGTCGAGGCCTTCACCTTCACGCGCTTCGAGCCTTCGGGCATGGTCGAGGGCAACGACACCATCAAGATGGCGACCTCCATCATCGACTACCTGTTCCGGGAGCTGGCGATCTCCTACCTGGGGCGGACCGACCTCGCGCACGCGGAGCCGGGCGACATGCTGCCCGACAGCATCGGGCGCGGCGAAGCCCAGGGCGAGTTGCCCGAGACCGAGCGCGACGCCGTGGTCGAGACGGTCCGGCGCATGGCCTCAACCGGCTACATGCGCAATCAGTTCGTGGTTTTGAACGGCGGGATCGGCGCGGGCGTTTCCGGCGCGGGCACATCGGGCAAGGGGGTGCCGGGCAAGGGGGCGTCGAGCCGGGGCACCTCGAGCTTGGGCGTGACCGCCACCGCGAGCCAAGCCGCGGCCGTCACCGCCGGCGCCGCCGGGGTTCTCGTGAGCGAATCGGTCACTGTCGAATCCGTGGTTACCGAACGCGCCGGCGTCCACCTGGAACGCATCCGCGAAGCGCGCATGAAAGGCTACGAAGGCGACTCCTGCGACGAATGCGGCAACTTCACCCTGGTCCGCAACGGCACCTGCCTAAAGTGCGACTCCTGCGGCGGCACCAGCGGCTGTTCATGAACCTGCCCTCTCCCGGCGGGAGAGGGAGGGTCCCGCGAAGCGGGAGGGTGAGCATCTGTGTTTCGTGTCAAGAGCGAAGACTGACCCACAATCGGTCTTCTTTGAGCAGTGTGTTGGCGAGGACGACGAGCTTTCGCATGACGGCGGTGAGGGCGACCTTGGCTTTTTTGCCGCTGTCA
>JAJFGN010000071.1 GCA_021776115.1 Kiloniellaceae bacterium
CGGGGGTAAAGGTCGATTCAATCACGCTTATTCTCGCCTCCTCCTGTGGGTCGCGGCTTGTAGGCCCCGGTATGGCAATACACCGGCGGATATCGCCGGAGATATTGACCTCAGCTTGCGGTTGGTGGGCAAACGATACCCATACCCCTCGCCGCCGGCCTTCGCCGGCGCGTTCAGACCGCACTCGATTTCGGGACCAAAGCAGATATGGGAACGAAAAGAGAACAATTCAAGGGGTGATCGCGTCAGGACCGGGCCTCGAAACGAGACTCGCCCAGCCCAGTTAACCTTTTGAATTGTCGAGTATTTATCTCAGCGGACCGGACACACCCCTTAGGCGCGCCGGGCTAAACCCCGCGCACCCAGGTCGCGCGGAGAAAGTAGAGCATGATCCGATCGTCGATAGCCAAAGCCTCATGGCTTTCTAAATCCGGCTCTGAGCAGACGGGCTCGCGACATGGTCCGGACAACAAGGGGGTTCTGCATGCGCTAGATCAATGACGGCCTGACGGCATAAAGCGATTCTGATTAGATTAAACGCGATCGGCAAACCGCCACTCCATGCGGCGGCATGATATTGAGCCCGCCTCGATGAACACACGTATCCAACCCTTGCTTCGGTTTACCGGACGGCGAGGTATTTACGCAGTCTCCACATCATGGTCCCGCCGACATGGTGTCAGGCTCCTCCTCGCTCTCGCCCACGCGACGTTGATCGCAATGGCGGGCCCGGCGCGGGGCGCCGACTCGGACAAGTTTCGGCCCTATATATCCCTGGGTATCGGCGGTGCCTACTTTGCCGACCCCGAGAATGATTCGGACCTGACCCTCGACAATCCCTCGCAATTTCCCTTTCCACAGGCCGCGATAGGCGCCAATTTCAATCGCTATTGGGGCGCCGAGCTTGCGATCAATTACGTAGAGACCTCCTTAGACGGCCCGAATTCGAGTCGAGGCAGTAAGGGCATCGGCGAATATTCGTTGTGGAGTGTGCTTGGTCAGGCACGCCTGCGCTTGCCCCTCTTGGGTGACCGGCTGGTCCCCTATGTCCTTGGCGGCGCCGGCATCGGCATTGGCGAATTCAACGACCGTGCCGACTTCGATTCCGATTTGTCCGGTAGCCAGGACACCTCCTTCATTGCAAGCGGAGGCGCGGGGGTCGAGTACTTCGTGTCCCCCAACATCGCCCTCGGCGTCGAGGCCAAGCAGATTTTCCTGTTCGACACCGATGTCTCCTTGATGGGTGAGAACCGGGATTTAAACTTCGACAACACCATGGTGACGCTGGGCATGCGTCTTTTTTTCGATCGACTGGCGGGCGCCGAATCCCCGAACGACCCACCGGCCCCACCAGCGGCTGATCGCGGCGGCGTGCGCGGTTACGTGATCGCTCGCACGGGCGCCGCATTCTTGACCAATCCCGACGAGTCCAGCCAAATCGAAATCGATAGCCCAGCCAAGGTTGATTTCGGCGCCGGCGTGGGTGTGAACCTTGGCCGGCATTGGGGCGCCGAAGTCCTCGGCGAATACTTCGAGCCGGGGTTGACCGCACCGGGGCGGGGTGAGATCGCCGAATACGCCGTCTATACCGTCCTCGCCCATCTGCGCTACCGCTATCCGGTTTGGCAGGATCGTCTGGTCCCCTATGTGGTCGCGGGCGGCGGTTTGGGCTTTATGGAGATCAACGACCGCCGGCAGTCGGTCGCGGACTTTCCCCTGTTTCAAGGCACCGAAACGGCACTGATCGGCTCCGCCGGCGCGGGCATCGAATATTTCCTGGAGGATAATATCGCAATCGGCATGGAGGCGCGGCACCTCTTCGGCCTGGACCGCGAAGTGCAGGTCGGCGACGTGACCTCGACACTGGATACCGACACGGTCCTGCTGACCGTGGGCCTCAGGATCTTGTTTCCTTAGGGCCCAATCCGGTCAATACGTCGCGCCGCCGGAAGGCGGTTCCGCCGGGGCCGCGGTGTTTCTTCTCCACGATGGCCTGCGTAACGCTCGGCCCCCAGGCGCGCTGTCCAGAGGTCCGGGCAGCGGCGCGGCCACACATCCTCGGCGGCGCGCGACCGAGGGTCTCAACGCCGCTCGACGCGGAACGTTATGTTGCCGAGCCGGAGCTGCGCGCCGGGGGTAAGCGGCGCCGGGCCGTCGTTCGGATCCACGGGCCGTTCGTCCACGGCCGTACCGGTGCCTGAATGCAGGTCGGTTACCCCAAGGTCATCGCCCAGCGGAGTCACCTGCGCGTGTTGCCTGGCGATCCCATCGATAGCCAGGCAGCGATCGCAGCTAGGATCGCAGCCGATTATCAGGCCCTTCGGGGCCCGGCGCAGATCTTCTTGCGAGATCACAATATCAATGGGACCGCCCTCCGCATCCTCGCAGTGCAGCCGCCAAGCAGGCTCATGTCTCCTGTGCCGCCACGGCGGCTGGAGAAGCATGTGCCCAAGAGCACGGGCGCCGTTGCGTGTGGCTGCGCCACCAACGACAACGATGTGGGTCACCCGCCGCGGCCAGTGTTTGATCAGGAGCACGGATAACGCGATGAGGGCCATGGCGGCTGCCGCTGCATACCAATAAAAGTTTGTCGAGGCCACGCCGAGAACGACCCGGCACACCTTTTGCGTACCCTTGTAGGGAATACCCAGGGCCTTGAGCTTCTCCACCAACACCGAGACGTGCGAGGCGAAGAATACGCCTTGGATCACATCGTAAACGATCGGCAGACCGCTCGGCGTGATCAACATCGCCATCTCCCGTTCGGTATTCACGCCCACGACCTGGCCGCAGGGATTGACTATCGGCCCACCGCTGTTGCCTGGGTTGGTGGCGGCCGAATGCTGGACTATCTGGATCGGAGAACCGTCCTGTGTCCAGGCGCCCATGAAAATTCGATTGGCTACCCCGACGGTGAAGCTTGTCCCGCTGTCGGCGCCGAGCCTCTCTCCCGCACCGGGGTATCCGATGGCGAACACCGTCGTTCCCTTGGTAAGGGTGCCGGTTTCGGATTCGCTGAGAGGCACCGCCGGCCGGCCCAGATTCTCTACTTTTAACACCGCCAGGTCCTCATCGGGGTAGGCCTGAACCACCGTCGCCGCCCGGCGCGCCTCAGAGGCGGCGCCGCTCTCCACCACAAAGAGACTCCAACCCTCGTCGATATGCCGCTGGACAACATGATAGGCGGTCGCGATGTGCCCTTGCGTGCTGACGACGAACCCGCTGGCGCTCGCGGTCCCGGCCGGCCCTTCGACAAGGACGCGGACCACGCTCGGCTCGACCAATCTCGCCACCGTGGTCGGCTCGATAGCGGCAGCAGGCGATGCCGCAAGTAGGCTCACGGTGGCTGCGGCGAGGATCAGGATGCGGCGTGCCATGGCTCAGATACTACGACAATGATACGCCGCGCGCACTCTATGCCGACAACGCGGCCGTAGATTCCGCAAGGAACCGGGGAGGCCGCCTTCGCCGCCTGAGGGTCGTTTGACCTGGGTCAATGAAAACGCGCTGGGAGGCGTATAGAGATAGCTTGGCCGGTAGTTGTAAGCACAACGGAAAGAGGATCCAGGGTCATGTTCACGCATCTCCTCGTTCCCGTCGACGGCTCCGAACATGCCAAACGCGCAGTGTTAGCCGCGGCGGATTTAGCTCAGCGCTCCGGCGCCACGCTGACGTTGATGCACGTTCTCACCCGTTCCGGCAGCCTTGCCGTCCCCGAGGAGCTCAAGGCCTTCTCAGAGCTCGAACATATTCGCATAACCGAACACGATCTCATTGTAAACGCGGGAAACGAAATTCTCAGAAATGCCGAAACGCTCGCCCGCGAAAATGGTGTGAAGACTTGCGAGGTCCTATTGAGAACCGGCGATCCGGCTACTCATATCACGGACTACGTAAAGAAGAACGGTGCCGACCTGGTCGTCATGGGCAGGCGCGGGCTTGGCGACTTGGCCGGCCTCTTCCTCGGCAGCGTCTCGCACAAGGTCGCGCAAGCGACCGACTGCAGCTGCCTCACTGTCAAATAGGCAATTGCCGATAGTGTCCTGGCAGGCCATCCCGCGACAGGGGCCGCGGTTCCGTCGGCAGATCCGGCCCCGCAAGTAAGAGACACGCAACGATGGTTCATAAGCAAATCCTCTTTCACTCGGCGGCCCGCGAAAAAATACTCCGCGGCGCCAGCGCTCTTGCCGATGCGATTCGCGTGACGCTCGGTCCCAAGTCGAAATCGGTCCTGATCCAAAAGAGTTGGGGAACGCCGATCGTCTGCAACGACGGCGTCACCATCGCCAAGGAGGTCGACCTCAAGGATCCGGAGGAGAACCTGGGGGCCCAGATGTTGCGTCAGGCGGCGGAGCGAACCGGTGACGCGGTTGGAGACGGCACCAGTACGGCAACGATTCTAGCCCATGCGATCTTTGCCGACGGTCTGCGCAACGTGGTGGCGGGGGCCAGCGCCATCGACGTCAAGCGCGGACTAGATCGCGGGCTCAAGGCCGCCACCGATCATCTCCGCAGTCTATCGGCGCCGGTCAAGACCCATAAGGAGAAGGCTCAGGTCGCAACGATCTCCGCGCATAACGACCCGGCGATCGGCGCCATGGTCGCCGATGCCATGGAGAAAATTGGCGACGACGGGGTCATCACCGTCGAAGAGTCCAAGACAACCGAGACTGTCTTGGAGGTGGTCGAAGGCATGCAATTCGACCGTGGCTACATTTCGCCCTATTTCGTGACCGATGCCGAGAAGATGGAGGCGATTCTCGAAGACGCCTACATCCTGCTGTGCGATCACAAGATCGCCGCCTTGAAGGACCTGCTCCCCCTGCTTGAGCAGGTGGTGAAGAGCGCCAAGCCAATACTCTTCGTCGCCGAGGATGTCGAGGGTGAGGCCCTGGCTGCCTTGATCGTCAACCAGATACGCGGCGCGCTGCGAAGCATTGCCGTCAAAGCGCCCGGCTTTGGCGATCGACGTAAGGCCATGCTCGAGGACATCGCAGTCCTGACCGCTGGACAGGTCATTTCCGAAGAGATTGGCGCGAAGCTGGAGAGCGTACAACTCGACCAACTCGGCCGGGCAAGGCGTATTGTCGTCGACCGAGAGCATACGACCATCATCGGCGGGCTCGGCGCTAAGGATCTAATCAACGGCCGCATCGGTCAAATCCGCACCCAAATCGAAAAGACAACCAGCGATTACGACCGTGAAAAGCTCGAGGAAAGGCTCGCCAAATTGGCCGGAGGGGTCGCGGTCATCAGAGTAGGCGCGCCTTCGGAAGCCGAGATGAAGAGCAAGAAGGAAGCGCTCGACGACGCCATCAACGCGACGAAAGCCGCGGTCGCCGAAGGGATCGTGCCCGGAGGCGGCTTGGCTCTCTTGCGCTGCACGCGCGCCATCGAAGGTGAGGAAGAGCTTGCCGCCGGCGACGAGAAAACCGGTCTTGAGATCCTGCGCCGCGCCCTGAGCGCGCCCGCCCGCCAGATCGCCGAAAATTCGGCGGTCGACGGCGGTGTCGTCGTCGCCAAGATGCAGGAGGGCGAAGGCAACCTTGGCTTCGATGCGGCACGCAATACCTATGTCGACCTTGTGGAAACCGGGATCGTCGACCCGACCAAGGTTGTACGCGTGGCGCTTGAGAACGCCGTATCGGTCGCCAGCGTCCTGTTGCTGACCGAGGCGACAATCACGGAGATCCCCGAGGCTGAGAAGAAGACCCCGCACGAGGGCCAAATGGCCATGTAGTAAGTCGGCTGCGGGGCAGATGGCTCTTGCGGGCGCCTCCGCGCACAAGACTTTGAGCCACATCAATGTGCCGGGGGTTCGGACCGCATAGCGTCCTAAGCAAGGTCGGATTGCTTGGAAGAGATCGACTATGTCCGCCCTCGCCCATAGTTATGTGCACGGCGTCAGCCTCACCCCGCTTCTCGGCCTGACCGTCGGGCAGCTTTTCGACCGGACCGCCGCGCGTTGGCCGGACCGGGAGGCCCTGGTCGTGCGTCACCAGAACATCCGCTGGACCTGGCGCGAGTTGCAGCAACAGGTCGATGCTCTTGCCGCTGGTCTGATCGGTCTTGGCATGAAGCCGGGCGAACGTATCGGGATCTGGTCACCCAACGCCGCCGAGTGGGTGGTAACCCAGTTTGCTACTGCCAAGGCGGGCCTGATCCTGGTCAACGTCAATCCGGCCTACCGCTTGCCCGAACTGGAATACGCCCTCAACAAGGTCGGCTGTAAGGCGCTCATCACGGCCACGCGGTTCAAGACCAGCGACTATGTCGCGATGCTCCACGAGATCGCGCCGGAACTGAAGCGCGCCGCGCCGGGCGAGCTCCGGGCCGCGCGGGTGCCGGACCTGCGTCTCGTCATCCGTTTGGACGAAGATAGCGATCCCGCCATGTTGACCTTCGCCGAGGTGCTCGAGCGCGGCGGCGAGGCGGAACGCCGGCGCATGAGCGAGCTTGCCGGCGAGCTGCAGTTCGACGATCCGATCAACATACAGTTCACCAGCGGTACGACGGGGACGCCCAAGGCGGCAACACTGACCCACCACAACATCGTCAACAACGCGTTCTTCGTGGGCGAGACCATGGAGTTGAGCGAGCAGGACCGCCTGTGCATTCCAGTGCCGATGTATCATTGCTTCGGAATGGTGCTGGGAACGCTGGCTTGCGTGGCCCACGGCGCGACCATGGTGTTTCCTTCGGAAGGCTTCGATGCCTTGGAGGTCCTGCGCAGCGTCGAAGCCGAGCGCTGCACGGCCTTGCACGGTGTGCCAACCATGTTTATCGCCGAGATCGATCACCCCGAATTCAAGCGTTTCGATTTGTCCTCCTTGCGTACCGGGATCATCGCGGGCGCGCCCTGCGCCATAGAGCTGATGAAGCGCTTGATCGGCGAGATGCACCTCAATGAGATCACCATCGCCTACGGCATGACCGAGACCGGGCCGGTCAGCTTCGAAACCTCGGTCCACGATCCGCTGGAGCGCCGGGTAACCACCATTGGGCGCGTCCTGCCGCATACCGAGGTCAAGATCGTCGATCCGGATGGCCGGATCGTGCCGGCCGGAACGCCGGGCGAACTGCTGACCCGCGGCTATTGCGTCATGCCGGGATACTGGAACGACCCCAAAAAAACGGCGGAGGCGATCGACCAAGCCCACTGGATCTGCTCGGGCGACATCGCAACGCTCGACGCGGAGGGCTATTGCGATATCGTCGGCCGGATCAAGGACATGCTGATCCGCGGCGGCGAGAACATCTTTCCGCGCGAAATCGAGGAATTCCTCTTCACCAACCCGAAGATCGAGGATGTGCAGGTGATCGGCGTTCCCGACCCCAAGTACGGCGAGGAGGTTTGCGCCTGGATCAAGCTGCGCCCTGGCGAAACGGCAACGCAGGAAGAAATCCGCGAGTTCTGCAAGGGCAAGATCGCGCATTTCAAGATCCCGCGCTATGTCAAATTCGTCGAGGAGTTCCCGATGACGGTAACCGGAAAAATCCAGAAATATGTTATGCGCCAACGCATGGCCGAGGAACTTGGCATGGCCAAGGCAAGGACGGCCTGAGCGATGACCCAGGCCGCGTCCTTCACAATCGAGCACACGCGGTTCCTAGACCCGCAGGGTCGGCCAACACAGGCTCTGCCCGACTTCGCGGAAGACCCCATGGCCGTGATCGATCTCTACAAGGCCATGGTCCTGACTCGCACCTTCGACGCCAAGGCGGTTTCGCTACAGCGCACCGGGCGCATGGGTACTTACGCCTCGTCCCTGGGCCAGGAGGCCGTACCGATCGGAGCCGCCGCCGCTATGCGGGCGGAGGATGTTTTCCTGCCCTCGTTCCGCGAGCAAGGGGGGCAAATCCTGCGCGGCGTGCGGATGGCGGAAATTCTGCTCTACTGGGGCGGCGACGAACGCGGCAGCGATTTCACCGGCCCGCGCGAGGATTTTCCAATCTGCGTCCCGGTCGGAACCCACGCACCGCACGCCGCCGGCGTCGCCCGCGCGTTCCAATTGCGCGGGCAAGCGCGGGTCGCGGTCTGCGTCTTCGGCGACGGTGCGACCTCGCGCGGCGATGTATACGAGGCCATGAACTTCGCCGGTGTGCACCGCCTGCCTGTGGTCTTCGTAGCCAACAACAATCAATGGGCGATCTCGGTGCCACGCACACGCCAAACGGCGGCCGAGACGCTGGCGCAAAAGGCCATCGCGGCCGGAATTCCGGGAACCCAGGTTGATGGCAACGACGTGATCGCCGTCCGGCAGGTGGTCGGATCGGCCATCGAACAAGCCCGCGCCGGCGAAGGCCCGACTCTGGTGGAGGCCTTGACCTACCGCCTGACCGATCACACGACGGCGGACGACGCGAGCCGCTACCGCGACGACGCCGAGGTGAGCGCGCGTTGGAAGGAGGAACCGATCGCCCGCCTGCGCCTATATCTGAGCGATACCGGCCAGTGGACCAAGGCCGAGGAGGAGGCCCTGATCGGCGACTGCACGGCGCAGGTCGAAGGTGCCGTGGCCGAGTACCTCGCAACGCCGGCAATGCCGCCGACGGCGATGTTCGATCACCTCTACGCCGTACTTCCCGCTCCGCTTGCCGAACAGCGCGCGGAGCTTGAAGAGGTAGTGAAGCCATGAGTGAGATCACACTTGTCGAGGCGGTGTGCATGGCTCTGGCGCGCGCCATGGCAGAAGACGAGACCGTCCTGGTGCTGGGCGAGGATGTTGGCATCGACGGCGGTGTGTTCCGGGCGACCGACGGTCTTATTTCGCGTTTCGGCGCAGATCGCGTGATGGATACGCCGCTTTCCGAATCGCTGTTCGCCGGTTTGGCGGTCGGCCTTGGGGCGCAAGGCTTCCGGCCCGTGGTCGAGTATCAGTTTATGGGCTTCATCTATCCGGCGATCGACCAGATCGTGAACCACGCCGGCCGCCTGAGAAACCGGACGCGCGGCCGCCTGACTTGCCCCATGGTGATACGCGCGCCCTACGGTGGCGGCATCCATGCGCCGGAACATCATTCGGAAAGTATGGAGGCCCTGTTCGCCCACGTCCCCGGCATCAGGGTGGTCATCCCCTCCTCCCCGGCGCGCGCCTATGGCCTGCTGCTGGCCGCGATTCGCGATCCCGACCCGGTCGTGTTCCTGGAGCCGAAGCGGATCTACCGCGCACCGAAGGAGGAAGTCGCCGACGACGGGGCGGCAATGCCCCTCGACCAATGCTTCACGGTGCGCGAGGGACGCGATGTGACCCTAGTCGCCTGGGGGGCGATGATCGTCGAGACCCTGGTGGCGGCCGAAACCCTGGCCGCCGAGGGTGTCGAGGCCGAGGTGATCGACGTGGCCACGCTGAAGCCCTTGGACATGGCGACAATCCTGTCCTCGGTAGAGCGGACTGGGCGTTGTGCGATCGTACACGAGGCCCCCCAAAGCGGCGGCGTGGGTGCGGAAATTGCCGCCGGCCTGGCCGACCGTGGGTTGGTCAACCTGCTCGCCCCGGTGCAGCGTGTGACCGGCTATGACACGGTGATGCCCCTGCCCCGCCTGGAGACTTACTACATGCCAACAGAGGAGCGGATCCTGCGCACGGTGCGCCGGGTGCTGGCCTACGCATGAGTACGTTCAACTTGCCCGACCTCGGCGAAGGCCTGCAGGACGCGGAGATCGTGACCTGGCACGTTGGGGCCGGCGACCACGTGGTGGCGGATCAACCGCTTGTTTCGGTCGAAACTGACAAGGCCGTGGTCGAGATCCCCTCGCCACAGTCCGGCCGCATTGCGCGCTGCTTCGCAGAACCGGGCGATATCGTGAAGATCGGCAGCCCCCTGGTGGAGTTCGAAACGACGGCTCAGCCGGACACGGGCACAGTCGTGGGCACCATCGCAACGGAGGAAAAGCCGAAGCCGGCCGCCAAACCGCCCCCGGTTACCGCGCCCGGCGGGGCCCGCATCAAGGCCACACCCGCGGTCCGGGCGCTGGCCCAACGCTTGGGTGTCGATCTCTCGCACGTCGCGGCCAGCGGACCGGACGGTACGATCTTGGCCGCCGACGTCGAACGCGCGGCGGCCGCCATCGCCGCGGCGGGGCCGCTGGAGCCGCTGCGCGGGGTCCGCCGGGCCATGGCGATCAACATGGAACGCGCGCACGCCGAGGTCGTCCCCGCCACCGTGACCGAGGAGGCCGACATCCACGATTGGCCCGCCGGCAGCGACGTGACCCTGCGCCTGACCCGGGCCATCGTCGCCGGCTGCAAAGCGGAACCGGCGCTCAATGCCTGGTACCTGAGCCGCGACAAGGGCCGCCGCCTGCATGCCAAGGTCGATCTCGGCCTCGCCATGGATACCGAAGATGGCCTCTTCGTGCCGGTGCTGCGAGACGTGGGCGGGCGCGATGCAGACGATTTGCGCCAGGGTCTGGAGCGCATGAAGAGCGACGTCCACGCCCGCAGCATCCCCGCGGAGGAGCTGCGCGGCCAGACCATCACCTTGTCCAACTTCGGCATGTTTGGCGGCCGCCATGCAGCCCTGGTAGTCTTGCCGCCGCAGGTTGCGATCCTCGGCGCCGGCCGAATCACCGAACGTGCCGTCGCGCATGAAGGTCGAGCGGCGGTGCGTCGCGTACTGCCGCTTTCGCTCACCTTCGATCATCGTGCGGTGATGGGCGGCGAGGCCTCGCGTTTTCTGGCCGCCGTGGTCGCCGACCTCGAACGATCCGAATGAGGCGCGACATGGCGGGAAAGGATGCCATGGAAGACGTCTTTCGTTTCAGCGACGAACTGGGCCCGGCCAAGGTCATCCACATCTATGAGCCGCGCACCGGCCTGAAGGCCGTTCTGGTCGTGGACAATGTGGCCTGCGGCCCCTCGATCGGGGGCGTACGGATGGCGCCCGATGTCAGCACCGAGGAATGCTTCCGCCTGGCGCGCGCCATGACCCTGAAGAACGCGGCCGCGGGCCTGCGCCATGGCGGCGGCAAGTCTGTGATCTTCGCCGACCCTCGCATGGCGGTGGCGGAGAAGGAACGCCTCGTGCGTGCCTTCGCCTGCGCCATTGGGGACATCGAAGACTACATCGCCGGGCCGGACATGGGCACCGACGAGACCTGCATGGCGTGGATTCACGACGAGATCGGCCGCAGCGTTGGCCTGCCGCCGGAAATCGGCGGCATCCCGCTCGATCAGATCGGCGCGACCGGTTTCGGGCTCAGCGTCGCGATCGATGTCGCGCGCAAATTCTGCGGCCTTGAACTCAAGGGCGCGCGCGTCGCGGTCCAAGGCTTCGGCTCGGTCGGTCAGCATGCCGCCCGCTTCCTGGCCGAAAAAGGCGCGATCCTGGTTGCCGCCGGAGACTCGCGGGCGACGCTCGCCGACCCGGGCGGCCTGGACATCGACGCGCTGATGCAACTCAAGCGCGACGGCAAGAGCCTCGCGGATCACGGCGCCGGAGAGAAGCTGAACCGCGATGCCGTCATCGGCGTCGACTGCGATATCTGGATTCCGGCCGCACGGCCCGACGTGATCCGGGAGGACAACGTCGCGCGCCTCAAGACCAAGATAGTCGCCCAAGGTGCAAACATTCCGATAACGGCCGCGGCCGAAGCCGCGCTTCACGCACGCAACATCCTGTCGATCCCGGATTTCATCGCCAACGCTGGCGGCGTCATCTGCGCGGCCGTGGAGTATCACGGCGGCACCCAGCGCCAAGCCTTCGACACGATCGAGGAGAAGATCCGGGACAATACACAAGCAGTGCTCGAGGCAAGCCGTGCGCAAGCGGCCCTGCCCCGGGCGGCTGCGGTCGCCATGGCAAAGCGGCGCGTGCGCCGGGCCATGAGCTATCGGCGCTGGTCATGAGCCGGGACGCGAAAGGCGCGCCGCCAGATCCTCCGCATGGGCCTTGGCCGCCGCAACGCTCTTGCCTAGGACCATGAGTTCGTAGCCGCTGCCGTCCTGCAGCCGGCTGGGCGAAACGATCACCGCACCGGTCTCGCGCAAGCCCGGCTTGAAGAGATCGGCATCGAGCTCGGCCAGAATCTTGTCGAAGCTCCGCGGCGCCCCTGACATGTTCGCGCGATCGATGACGACCGGCGGCCGCTTTGTCCAATCCCCGATCAGGCGGTTCGCCAAGGTCATGGGAATCGATACGCCGCCCCAGCGCCCATTGCATTCGACCCAATGCAGGCTGGCCGCTGCGAGATCCTCACCGACGATGATCGCGTCGAAGCTGCACCGGCCGAAGTACCCCAACTCCTGAAAAACATAGGCTAAACGAACCGCCTCCTGCGCGAGGCGGTGGCGCCATGACTTCGGTAGGGCACTGGGCACGGCGCCACCGAACTCCCGTGCCGGCCCGACGACCATCTGATCGAATAACCCCTCGAAGACCGGCAATCCATCGCCACGATCCGGAACCCAGATTTGCGCCGACGGACTGGCCAGAATTGGCTCTTCCCAGGCCGTGACCATTAAGGGATACGCGCCGTGCCAACCGGCACGGCACAAGGAAGACGCCGCTGTGTTGCGCAGCTGCCGCAGCGTCATATTCCGCAGGTCTCGGGACTGTAGGACGATGTTACCGGCGGAGCTTGCGCTGTCGGGAATCTTGATGGCCACACAGCGACATTGTTTGGTAAGCGCGGCGGCTTGGCCCGCGAGTGCCGCCAGATTATAGACCGCCTTCGACGTCGGGATGGCCTGAGCGCCCAGCACCCTCTTTGCCAGCGCGGCAAACCAAGTCTTGTCGTTGACCCGGCGCGTAAGGTGGGGAGTCGGGGCGGCAACACGAACTGGGACCCGGGCAGAATTTGCAATGCGCCGCGCCAGCTTCCAAACGCCCCCAGTGCCCATGTAGGGCACGACATTGAGGCCCCCACTCCGTCTGGCCAGGTCCGCTGCGATGTCGATAACAGCTGTATCGTTTGCGCAGCGTTGGGCAAGCGGCAGCGGCTTGGCTGTCGCTGCCGGGGTTAATATCTCGACGTCACCGAGTCCCAGAACGCTCCGGCAATAATCCTCGAACCCGGGGCAACGCGGCTGCGCGATGACAACGAGGTCGCCATCTCCCGCTAGGAGCAAGGCCCGGTAGGTATAGGCAGCGTCGCCACGTTCCTCGAATAGAGTGATCCAACTGTGATCCTCGATCACCAGGCTTGGCCAGGGCCCGAGACCGGGCGATACCTGCGGGCCAAATGCCGCGGTGGCCAAGAGAGCAGGCTCATCCACGCGCAGGTCACGCGCAAAATGACGCAGGCGCTCGCGTTCTCTTGCGTCGAGGGTTACCTCACAATGTGCAACGATGGGCAGGTCTGTCATTGGCCAAATCCGGATTGCGGCAGAACGCCGGCGCCGAGCGGCCTATCCGAGGTCGGCGTCGCTGCCGTTGACGGATACACGATCGGTGGCGCGCCGGAGCGTCACCAGGACGACCTCGCCCGGGCAATAGGACCGGAACGGGATGATGCAGGCGCCGATGCCGCGGCTGGTATAGCCGACCATACGGCCTTGGCGCCAAATGCCTCTTCCCAGGTCGCGATGGCGTTTGAGCCCGGAGGTGAAAGATCGCTGCCCGGGTAAACAGATCTGCCCGCCGTGGGTGTGGCCGGTCAGATACAACCGGTGTCTTTCGGCGGCGTGCCCCGCGACTTCCGGTGAATGGACCAGGGCAATGCAGAAGCCTTCGGGCGCCGCGTCGAGCGCCGCGTATGCCTCTTCGGTGTGAAACCGGTGCACGTCATCCAGGCCGGTAACGTGCAGATCGTCGGTATCGCGGGACAGCGTCAGCGTTTCGTTCAGCAGGACATGTATGCCGATCCGCTCCATCGGTGCGACCATCGCCGCTCCATCGTGATTGCCGAGGACGCCCAAGACTCCGTCGAGCGCGCACACTGAGGACACAACGTGTTCCAGGCGCTCGATCAAGGGGTGTAAAGGCGCATGGATATTGTCTCGGATGTCGCCCGTGATGACGCAGAGATCGCATTCGATTCCGGCAACACGCGCCGCCGTTTCCACTGCCGTATCATCGATGTTGTCGAGGTGAAGGTCGGTAAGGTGAAGAATCCGGTAACCGTCGAACGCCGATGGAAGGTCTGCGAAGGAAAGTGTCAACTCGGTCAGGTCAAGTTTAAGGGCCCGCTCGGCGCCCCGCCGGAACGGCCGCGTCGGACGCAATACATGATGCACGCGCCAGGCAGTCCCATAGAGTTGGTTGCGCAGGTGCCCACGCCATCGCTTGCCCGAAGGCTGGGCTTCCATAAGTTCGCGGCGCTCATGCCAGGTACGTCGCCGATGGTGCCGATCCTCGGGATCGTCCAATCCGTCACCTCGTATGTCATATGTGAAAACCACAACCGAGCGATCCGGACCACAATCCAGAAAAGCCCGCAGGGCAAAGCTCAAACGGCCCTTACTCGGCCCGGAAGCCGGTCTATTTCTAACAAATAGGGGCTAAGGGCACGGTTTCCAGCGGAGATTTTGCTCACCGCGGTTGCCCGGCCCACGATACTCCTAATGCAGGAGGTAGAATACTACCCCCTTTAGGACAAGCGGTTTGACATAGCTCATAGCCAGCGCCTCGGCGCTGCCTAAGCTGCCCTTGTAACCTGTTCTTGCGTGGTTTTTCCGAAGCCGTGTCAAGGTTATGCGGAGGCTGGTTCGCAAACGCCATGTGCCGTCTCTACGGATTCCGGGCCAATGAGCCAACCAAGGTCGAGTGCAGCCTGGTTCACGCTCAAAATGCGCTCATGGCCCAGAGCCGTCTGGATCAGGAGGGCCTGACCCACGGCCATGGCTGGGGCGTGGCGGAGCACCCGGACGGAGTCCCATTCGTTGAGAAACAGGCTTGGGCGGCATACCACGGCGAGCAATTCAAGAAGACCGCCGCGCGGGTCTACTCGAAAACGGTGATTGCCCATGTCCGCCGGGCCACCGTGGGGCCACCCGGCCTGGAGAATACGCATCCTTTTGTTCACGGCATATGGCTCTTCGCGCACAATGGAACCGTGCCGAATTTCGATCGCGTCCGCGACCGGGTCATCGATGCCATGGATCCTCTGCACCGGAGCGAAATCCACGGATCAACCGACAGCGAGCATGTATTTCGCTATCTGTTGGGCCTTTGGCAGCAACATCCTGAACGGCCCTTACTGGAGACCTTGCGTAGCGGCTTGGAGCAGGTGATCGCTTGGTGCCACGACATTGATAGCCAAGCCAAGGTATCGCTCAACGTGCTTTGGACCGACGGCGAACGCATGGTCGGATCCCGGCTCGGTCGAACGCTTTGGTATCTCGAACGCGAAGGCATTCATGTTTGCGAGATTTGCTGCAAGTCGCATGTCCATCACAGTCCTGAGCGGGCCTACCGGGCGGTCGAGATCGCGTCGGAGCCGATCACTCACGAACGTTGGCTGCAGGTGCCGGACGGCACCGTGTTCAGTGTCGACCCGGATTTCCGTCTGCGCATCGAGCCATTAGGCGAGAGAGGCACACCCTGAGCCTGTCGAAGGGTGACGTCCGAGTCCGTTCGTTTACTCGCTGGTGTTAGAGTCTGGCAGAATGCTCTCGACGGCAACGACGGAACAACGCAAGGACTTTAAAAACAACCGCGTCCTGCAAGCAATCGTGGCAATATATGCGGCCGTCTGGCTGATTGCCGCCATCTCGCCGATGGACCGCTTCGACTGGCTGCTCGAAAACGTCCTTGTTTTCGCCTTCGCTGGCCTGCTTGCCGGTACCTACCGCGCCTTTGCCTTCTCCAATCTGTCCTACGCTCTGATGGCCGCCTTCTTGGGCTTACACGCGGTGGGCGCGCACTATACCTACTCCGAAGCGCCTATTGGATTCTGGCTTCAGTCGGCCCTCGACATGGAGCGCAACCACTACGATCGCGTCATTCATTTCCTCTTTGGACTGCTGTTCAGCTATCCGTTCCATGAGCTCGCCAGGCGCGGCGCCCGCATTTCCGGCCGGTGGTGTTACCTGGCAAGCCTTGCGCTGATCCTGGCCTGCAGCAATTTCTACGAAATCGTCGAATGGACCGCGGCCGAGATCATCGACCCGGAGGCGGCCTTGGCATTCCTCGGGACCCAAGGCGATGTGTTCGACGCACAGAAGGACGCCGCGCTCGCCCTAGCCGGGGCCATCCTGGGTCTCTCCCTCACGGCCCTAAGCAGAAAAACTCGCTTCCGGGCACCCTGATTCAGTTTCCTACGGGCTCGACACAATCAAGCCGTTCCGCATCAGCGCGTGGGTCGCATCGCGCGCCGCCTCGATCTTGGCAAGTGCCGTATCGTGGAGAGTCCCGCGATCCAGCTTCACCCGCGCCAAGCCCTGCTCTTGCGCTTGCATCCCCACGGCGGCGGCGATGCGTGCGGGCACCTGCCAATCGGTCATGGAAGGCAGAATCGACTCTTCGCCTAACTTGACCTGCGCGCTGGCCACCAATTCCTGCGCCGCCGCGATGGCCATTTCGTCGCTGATCGTCTTGGCCCGCACGTCCAAGGCACCGCGGAATATGCCCGGAAAGCCCAGCGAATTATTGACCTGGTTGGGAAAATCGCTTCTTCCCGTGGCGGCAATCCGCGCGCCTGCGGCCTTGGCCTCCTGGGGCCAAATTTCCGGCACGGGATTGGCGCAGGCGAAGACAATGGCGTCCCGCGCCATGGCCTGAACCCATTCGGGTTTAATGGTTCCGGGGCCGGGTTGAGAAAAAGCAATACAAGCATCGGCGCCGCGCAAGGCCTCGGCTATACCGCCGACGATCCCGTCCCGGTTCGTTTCCTCACAGACGCGCCACTTATCGGTGTACAAAGCCCGTGCCGCCTCGATATCCGAGCGCCCGGCGTGGAGCGTTCCCTTACTATCGCATGCCACGATGGCTTCAGTCGCGATACCGCTTGCCTTCAACAGCCGATAGGTCGCGACGTTGGCCGCGCCCATCCCGATCATGGCGAGCTTGATATCCGTCAGGCGCTTACCGACCGCATCGAGCGCACTGAGCAGGCCGGCCAGCGCCACCGTGGCGGAGCCCTGTTGGTCGTCGTGCCAGACCGGAATACCCAGTTTCGGACGCAACCGGTCCAAGATCGAGAAGCATCCGGGCTGGGCGATATCCTCCAAATTGATGCCGCCGAAGGATGGCTCCAGAGCGGCGACCGTCTCGACCATGGCGGCCGGATCGCGCGCTCTCACGCAAAGCGCTACGGCATCGATGCCGCCCAGGTACTTGAAGAGAAGGGCCTTGCCCTCCATGACCGGCAGGCCGGCCTCCGGGCCGATGTCGCCAAGACCCAGAACCCGGGTGCCGTTCGAGACAATCGCAACGCTATTGCCCTTGTTGGTGTAGTCGTAGACACGCGCGGGATCATCGTGGATCGCCAGGCAGGGCGCCGCGACACCCGGCGTATACCACAGCGCGAAATCCTCCAACCCGCGGATCGGACATTTCGGCAGACACTGTATTTTACCCCGGTACAGGGCGTGCGCGCTTAGAGACTCTTTGGACTGGCGCTGTGAGGTGGCCTTGTCGCTCGCCATAGTGGCAGTATTGAAATGATTTTACGGTGCCCCCGCCATGACGTGGATCAAGCCAATGCGGGCCCTGCTGTCGCCGCCTCTTTCCGACTCAAGAGTTGGACCCACTCGAAGGGCCGCCTTTACCTTCGCCACTTGGCAAGGCGCGCCGCAACAGGACTGGCGCCAACAGAGTGGTCACCACCGCCATAATGATCAGCGAAGAAAAGAGGTGCGCCACGATCGGGTCCCCTTGCTCACCCTGCTCGAACAATCCCGCTTCATAGGCAATGCTCAACACGATCAGCTCGATCGCGCCTCGAGCGCTCATGCCGGCCCCCACGGCGACGGCCTCTTGTCGCTTCAAGCCGATCCACAGGGCGGGCAGGCCAGCACCTACAATCTTACCGGCGACCGCCACGACGATGAGCAGAAAGAGGAAAACGGGAACTGCGGTAACAGCGGAGAGGTCCACGCGCATGCCGATCGAAGCGAAGAAAAGGGGACCGAGAAATCCGCTGGCGACGGCGCCGCAGATCAAGCGAATCTCATTGTAAGCCCGCAGGCCCACCCGAGACTTCTCGAAATAGAGCCCCGCCATGAAGGCGCCAAGTATCCAGTGCATGCCCAGGACCTCGGCCAGCAGGCCATATGCCAACGCTACGCCCGCCAGCGCGCTGAGCTCCAGCGCGGCCGCTTGCATGGCTTTGAGTCTCCGGCTCACCCGTGGGTAGACATGGGCACCCAGCGCAACAGTGATCGCAAAAAATGCCAGAACCTTTGCCAATAACACCCCAAGCGACACTAGATCTGGGATCTGATTGGTTTCGATGACCGCCAGGAGGACCGCAAGCAGGAAGAGGCCGAGCACGTCATCGATAATCGCTGCGGCAACCACTGTCTCTCCGACCCGCGTATGCAAGAGGTCGGCGTCGCGAAGTAATTTGACTGCCGCCGGAATGGCCGAGATCGACAGCGCTACACCCGCAAGCAGGGCCTGCGCTGGTTTCGCATTGGTTTCGGGCAAGAAAAGCCAAGCCAAACCAATGCCGGCGAAGAGCGGAACCACCATTCCTCCGACGGCAACCGCAAGAGAGCCCGCCGAGTGCTCCGCAATCTCTTTCGGCTCCATCTCGATTCCCGCCAGGAGCACCAGGACGAAGATCCCAAGGTGGGCGACGTATTCCAAGACCTCGCTGGTTACGATCTGATCCAACAAGGGAATGCTCTCGCCGAACCATGCGGCCAGACTGACAAGGGCGATGCCGGCGACGATCTCGCCCAAGGAGGCCGGTTGACCCAGGCGCTCGGCGGCTTCTCCCAAAGCCCTGGTCAAAAAAAGCAGGACGAGCAGTTCGATAAAAACTTCCAACGAAACGCCTTACCAAAGGTCGTCGAGCGCCCTCAGAACATCATGACGGCTGATTTGTCCGACCAGACGATCGTCGGACACGACCGGAAATCGCCGATAGGGCCCCTTCAGGAAAATCTGCGCGACCTCGACGATGTCCGTTCCGGCATCAATCGTTTCCACCTCGCGGCTCATATAATCCGACACGCGACCGCCCCATTCCTTGTGATAGGTCGCTCTGAACGCGACCTTCAAACAGTCCTTCTTGGACAGAATGCCCACAAGCTGCCCGCGTTTATCGAGAACCGGCGCCCCGGAGATCCGGTTCTTAAGCAAGATCTTCATGGCCCGGTGGATGTCCGTCTCAGGGGCAAGAGTGATAAGCTTGGCCGACATATAGTCTCTTGCCGTGCACGAGGGGCTCATAACCGCATCCGATTCTCTGTGGTTACCACCGGGACGTCTACTTGAGCGCCACCGTCCCGACCGGCCATTTCCGTGTGTCGGAGCCTCGTTCCGACTTGCCTGCGCCGGTGCAGACCTCGCAAGCGGCGTCCTTCACCTCTGACCCGGCGTACTTCCCGCAGCCGCCACTGATCGGCCGCTTTCTCACGATGACGCCTAGCGCCAGCCCCGCGACCGACACCGTGATGACCAAGAAACTAAGCAGGAAAAGTTCCATTGCGATCCCCCTTAGCCGAGCAGAAATCGTTCGAATGCCGGCGAGCTGACCTCGGCGAAACTGTTTCCGTCCTTGACGATGAAGAATGCGGCGATCTCCTCACGCAGCGCCAGCTCGTATCCGGCATTGGGCCCTAGCACCATCAAGGCAGTGGACAGCGCATCGGCTTGCATCGTCGAGGGGCTGATGACCGTGACCGACGCGAGATCATGCTCAACCGGCTTGCCGCTGCGCGGATCGATGATATGTGAATATCGGGCCGAGTCATGATCGAAGAAGATCCGATAGTTTCCGGAGGTCGCGATCGCCGCACCATCGAGGGCGACGATCCGCTGCACCGCTCTGCGCCCCGCAATGGGCCTTTCCACGCCAATCCGCCAGGCTCGGCGTCGAGGGCTGAGCCCCCGGGCTCTGAGCTCACCGCCAATCTCGACGAGGTAATGGGCCACCCCTTGCTCTTCCAGATGTGCCGCCAGCCTGTCGACCGCAAAACCCTTGGCGATGCCCGATAGGTCGATCTCGATATCGGAGAGGCGCTTGGCGATGGCGGCCGGCGCCCTCTTGGTTCGAACATGTCGAATGCCGATCCTCCCGAGCGCCTCTTGGATCCTGCCGTATGGCGGAACTTGGCGGCTGACCAATGCGGGTCCGAAACCCCAAAGATCCACCAGCGGCCCGATGGTCGGATCGAAGGCGCCATCGGACAAGCGGCCGATACGCAGGGCTTCCTCGATCACCGCCAAGGTGTCAGCCGAAACGCCGGTCCATGACGAGGAAGCGCCGGCATTGAATAGGGAAATCTCAGACTCAGCGCGCCAGTTGGACATTTGCCGGTTGACGGTCTCAAGGCGTTGCTCGATGGCCGCCCTGAGGACGCGGCGGTCCAGATTTGAGGGCAGGTTCGTGATCCTGACGCTGTAGTCGGTGCCCATGGTGGCGCCGGCGATCGTGGTCATTGGCCGCCAGGAATTATCGTCATCGCAGCCGGCGAGGCTCAGGAAGGGTGTCGCCAGTGCAAAGCCCTTTGCGCCCCGTAGGATGTCGCGTCTGGATAGGGTCGAAGTCATCGCTCAGCCACCGAACTCGTCGAAGAAAACATTGTCGGGATCGACGCCCAGATTGTCCAGCATGTTGCGGACCGCCTTGATCATCACCGGCGGACCGCAAAGGTAATACTCGCAATCTTCGGGCGCCGGATGGTCCTTGAGATAACTCTCGTAAAGCACCTCGTGGATAAACCCGGTCTTGCCGCGCCAATGATCCTCGGGCCTCGGCTCCGACAGCGCTATGAACCACTGGAAATTGTCGTGTTCCGCCTGGAGCCGGTCGAAGTCGCCGACGTAGAACAGATCTTGGCGGCTTCGCGCGCCATACCAGAACGTGATCTTACGCTTCGACTTCAGATGTTCCAGCTGATCGAAGATGTGGGACCGCATCGGGGCCATGCCTGCGCCGCCGCCGACGAAGACCATCTCGGACTCGGTCTCGGTGGCAAAGAAGTGCCCGTAAGGACCCGATACCTTAACCTTGTCGCCCGCTTTCAGGCTGAACATGTAGGACGAAACGACCCCCGGTGGGACGGACTCGGGCGCGTCTGGCGGCGGGATGGCGATCCTGACCACGAGCATGATCACGTCGTTCTCGTCGGGATAATTGGCCAGGGAATAGGCACGGATCGCGGGCACCATGGTCTTTGCCTGGAATCGCCATAAATCGAAGCGATCCCACTCGGCGCGGAACTCGGGCTCGATCTCGAAGTCGGAGAAGTTCGCCTGGTAGGGAGGACAGCCAATCTGGACATAGCTGCCGGCGCGAAACTCGACCGTCTGCCCCGGTGGCAGTTCCAACACCAGCTCCTTGATCAAGGTGGCGACGTTCACGTTGGAGCGAACGGTGCAGTCCCAGTGACCGACGCCGAATATTTCTTCCGGCACCCGCACCGCCA
Organism: Kiloniellaceae bacterium; assembly: GCA_021776115.1. GTDB lineage: Bacteria > Pseudomonadota > Alphaproteobacteria > Kiloniellales > J153 > JAJFGN01. The sequence continues at coordinate 21,486 of JAJFGN010000071.1, forward strand.
TGTCCTGCCTGACCGTCACCTGGCAGGCGAGGCGCGCGCCCGCCTTCGCCTCGCGTTTGGTGATCTGAGCCAATTCAATGGGCAGGATTGCGCCGCCGCCCTTCACGACTTCGACGCGGCACAGACCACAGGTGCCGACCCCACCGCAGGCCGAAGGCAGATGGATGCCGGCCTCGGCTAGCACGCCCAGCAACTTGTCGCCGGCCTTGGCGCTGGTCGTTATCTCGTCATTTACGGTGATATCGACCTTGCCGCTCGCCACCAGCCTCGAGCGGACGGCCAGGATGAGGAGCACCAGGCACAGCACAATGCCGGTGAAAAGCGCAACGCCGAGGCCGATCTCAAGCATCTGGCTTCCTCAGGTGGGGCCGCGCGGCCTCATCCGATCTGAATGCCGGAAAAGGTCAGGAATCCGAGCGAGACCAGCCCGACGATGATGAAGGTGATACCCATACCCTGTAGCCCCTCGGGAACGTCGCTGTACTTCAATCTTTCGCGAATCCCCGCCAAGACGGCGATGGCCAGCGCCCACCCGAAGCCCGAACCGACACCGTAAACCAGGCTCTCACCGAAATCGTAGTCGCGTTCGACCATGAACAACGACCCGCCAAGAATGGCGCAGTTGACCGTCACGAGCGGCAGGAATATGCCGAGCGCGATGAAGAGCCTATGAAAAAATCGATCGAGCACCATCTCCAGGATCTGTACCATGGCCGCGATCACGCCGATGAAGGTGATCAGCGCAAGGAAGCTGAGATCGACCTCCGGCAATCCCGCCCAGGCGAGCGCGCCCTCCTTCAGCAGATATGAATAGATCAGGTTGTTAAGCGGCACGGTGATGGATTGGACCACCAGCACGGCGAGGCCGAGTCCGATCGCAGTCTCCACGCGTCTCGAAACGGCGAGGAACATGCACATACCGAGGAAGAAGGAGAGCGCCAGGTTCTCGACGAAGGCTGCCTGGACGAACAAGCTCGCATAGCCGGTCATGGCGCACGCTCCGATCCGCCGGCCGGCAAGATCCGGAATTCGCTGCGCTCGACCTGCTCGGACTTCCAGGTCCGAAGACCCCAGATCAGGAACCCAATGAGGAAGAACGCGCTCGGCGGAAGTAACATGAGCGCCGCGGGATGATACCAACCCCCAGCCGAGATCGTCGGTAGTATTTCGGTGCCCAGCAGAGTCCCCGAGCCGAACAGCTCCCGCACCGAACCGATCAGGATGAGGATCCAGCTGTAGCCCAGCGCGTTGCCCAAGCCGTCCAATACGCTGAGACCGACACCGTTCTGCATCGCGAAGGCTTCCGCCCGCCCCATAATGATGCAGTTGGTCACGATAAGCCCGACGAACACCGAAAGCTGCTTGCTGAGCCCGTAGGCGTATGCCTTCAGCACCTGGTCCACGACGATCACCAGCGACGCGATGATCGTGATCTGGACGATCAGACGGACGTTCCTTGGCATGTGTCGGCGAATCAGGCTGATCACGGCGTTGGAAAGGGTGATCACCGCCGTGACCGCGAGCGACATGATCAATGCCGTGGCCAGGGTCTTTGTAACCGCGAGGGCGGAACAGAGCCCGAGGATTTGAAGCGTGATCGGGTTGTTGTTCACCAGCGGGTTTAAAAAGGCTCTCCTAGCCGGACTTTCCATCGTCAGCCTCGTTGGTTGGGAATGTTTCGCAAGTAGACGCCGAAACCGTCCTCGCCGAGCCAGAAGCGCAGCAGATTGGTTACACCTCGGCTGGTCCAGGTGGCGCCGGTCAGACCGTCCACCAAGTAGTCCGCCTCGGGCGAACCCGGCTCCACTGGACCCTCGGCGACGCCGATCCCGGGGATGCCCGCGCCTAGCCAGACTTTCTTACCCTGCCACAGGCTGCGCCATTGAGGGTCATCGATGAGCGCGCCGAGGCCCGGAGTTTCGCCATGCTCGTAGAAGCTCAGGCCGATAACCGTGCTGAGATCGCCGGAGAGCCCCAGATAACCATAGAGCATGGAACCGAAGCCGCGGCCGTGTACGGGAAGGATGACGGCCCGGAGGCGTTCCTCGTCACGGACCAAGTAGACGACGGCAAAGGCGGCGCGTCTACCGATCTGGGCGAGGTCGCGCTTGGGCGGGATTGCCACGCTCTGCCCGGGGTCCTTCGCCGCACGGCGCTGGTCGAAATCGGCCGGGTCGATCGAGCGAAGGTAGCGCCCGGTCGCCAAGTCGACGACCCGAGCCTCCAGGCGAATCGAGTCTCCCATTCGGATCGCCTCTTCGACGCCCGGGAGCAAGGCCGAGATCTCACCGATGCGCGCCAGGCGTTCGCGCTCCTTATTTGCCTCCTGCGCCGGTTTCAGGAGCACCGCCGATCCGGCCACCAGAATCGACGCGACGAGACAGACGGCAAGTGTGACGATCACCGCCTTCAGGGGACTGTCATTGGGCATTCCCAGCAGCCTGCCGAACCAGGAACGGCCGCTCGATTTCAAATTGTTCCCTGTGCTACTGGGCACTGCGCCGCGCCCTTCTTCTGATGTTCGCGTGCATAACTATATAGTCGATCAGCGGCGCGGCGATGTTGCCGATTAGGATGGCGAACATGACCCCATCGGGATGCGTCACGTTCGCGACCCGGATCACGATGACCAGGCCACCAATCAGAATTCCGTAGATCCAACGGCCGGTATCGGTCGCGGCCGCCGTCACCGGATCGGTGGCCAGAAAGACCACGCCGAAGGCGAAACTCCCCAAGACCAGATGCCAGTGCCACGACATATCTCCGAACGGGAGATCGGGGCCCACGAACTGGTTAAATAAGAGAGCCGCCGCGATCATGCCGAACAGGGCGCCTGCCATGACGCGCAACGACGCGACCCCTGTAGCGATCAGCACCGCGGCGCCGAGCAGACATGCAAGGGTCGAGGTTGCGCCGAAAGCGCCCGGCACCGCGCCGAGGAAGGCCTGCATCCAGTTCGTGCCCGCCCAGTTGACCGCCTCCATCCCGCCGCCCGCGGCAATCCGCATGGTGGTCGCGCCGGTGAAGCCCTCGACAACGGTCCAGGCGGTTTCGCCAACCATCTGCTTGGGATAGGTGGCGTAGAGAAAGGCGAGGCCGGCGAGCGCCGGGTTCAGAAAATTCTTGCCGAGGCCTCCAAACACTTCCTTGGCGACGACGATGCCAAACGACATACCAAGCGCGACCTGCCAGAGCGGGACCGTGGGCGGCAGGCTGAGCGAGAACAACAGGGCGATCACAAGCAGGCCCGGGGCTCGCTCGCGTTTGCGCAGCTTGGCGAAGAGTTGCTCCCACAGCGCCCCGACGATCAGCGCCACCGCCAAGACCGGCAAGTAGTAAAGCGCGCCGTGCCACATGGCGGCCCAGACATCGAAGGGGGCATAGCCGATGCCCAGCGCCTCCAGAACGGCCCCACGCCAGCCCGGCGCCGAACTGACGCCGATCTGCTCCATGTTGAGGTTAGCCTGGTGGCCGGTGTTGAAGAGCGCCATCAGGACGCTGGGGATGAGCGCGACGACGA
>JAJFGN010000072.1 GCA_021776115.1 Kiloniellaceae bacterium
AGGACCGGCGGACCACGCTCACCCGCGGGTCGAAGCCAAGGGGACTACGGCCCCGCCGGTCCGGTCCAGGGCGAGCGATCGCTCGCCCTGGACCGGCGCAAATCTTCGCCGATTCGCGCCTGACAGAACATGCAAGGGGACGCAGCTTCCGTGTCCAAAACATCTCTAAATGCTTGGACACGAGCGGAACCAATGCCATGCACAACGTCCACAAAATCTAAACCGGACACCCGTGGGCTTGGTCCGGGATCCACGGCCTTTTTAGGGCCGGAGCCAATCCGGGGCCGGAAATGCCCCTGTTCCAGGAGGATCAGGAGCGATAGAACCTTGGGATGCAAAATCGATCTCTGGAGATGGGCTGTATGAAGCGAACGCCGCTCTGCGCATTCCTGGCAAGTCTGTGCCTGGCCCTCGCGGCCGTGCCCTCAGCCGCGCAGCAAGCCCGGCCCAGTGTCGCGGTGCAGGACTTCGCCAAGTTCCTGGCACTGGCCAGTCCCCTCTGTCAGCGCCAGGCTGCTCAAAATTGCGTGGACGCCGGCTGGCGCTTCGCCGACCGGGACCGCAATGGGCGGATCAGCACGGCCGAACTGGAGACAATTCGTATCGAGCTGCGCGACTGGCTGACCTGGCCGGAGAACGGCATTAAGCCCCGCGAAAGGCGCGGCGTCCTGCTCGGCCTCATCGTGGTTGAGACGATCGGTCTGGACCGCCTGGTCGAAAGCTATGACGTCAGTACCGACGGTCAGTTAAACCGCGAAGAATTGCTGAGCGACCTGCGCTTGGACGCCCGCCCGCTGGGCGAGATCCTCAGCGACTCCCAGGCCGTTGATTGGGAAAAACTACGTGGCCGCCTGGGCGCCATGGCGCCGGCGCTGGGCGCCCTAACCCCCAACCTCAATCCGCCCGCCGAGTAGCCGGCGCAACCGTCCGGGCGCCACACCCGTATCGTCATCCCGGCGGAGCGCCTGCGGGAGCCGGGATCTTCGCCTTGCCCACGCGCCTAAGATCCCGGATAAGCGCCTAGTGTGGTGGAACTGAAGTTCGCGTCCTAATTCATTGCCGTCATCCCGGACGTTAGGCGAGCCCGGAAATCAACCGATTTCCGGGAGGCGAGCCTTACGATCCGGGATCCATGTATCCGCCTGTCCAACGCCCGGATTGCGGCGCGATGGATCCCGGATCGCTGACTTTCCTTACCAAATCAGACCCCCGCTTTCGCGGGGGCATGGATTTGGAGGAAAATCGCGTCCGGGATGACGGGGGAGAACTTAATGCCACCAATCTAAGTTCCACCTGACTAGCGGCACTTTCCGGAATGACGAGCGAAGCGTTTGTGTTGTTTACGCGGGCGCGGGAAAGCGGTGACCCAGGCGTTGGCGGGCGGCCGGGATCGGCTTGTGGTGCGGCGCGTAGACGAAACGCTCGAGGAAAAAACTGGTCAGCGCCAATCCCTGGCCAACTTCCTCCGGCCCGCCGCCCCCGCGTCCGGCCAGGAACCCGGGGAGCGGCAAGAGCTTCTCCCGGTAGGGCTCGCCGGCCGCGAGCGAGACCGCCCGGCCCGACTTCGGACTGACAAAGGCAAGCTGGTCGTTCGCGCCCCCGGCCGCGCAGGCGGTGAGATCGAGCCCGAAGCCAAGCTCGGCCAAGAGCGCCAGTTCCCAGTGTACGTAGACCTCGGCCCAATGCTCGCCGGGCAGGACCTCCATCAAGGCGCATAAGCCCTCGAAGCAGGCCGCGTGCGGCTCACGCTCCGGCAGCGCGCTCTCGCAGACCGCCGCCGCCGCGCTGAGCGCCGCCAGACGGTCGGGATCGTCTAGCACCCGGGCGGCATAGCCGGTCAAGGGTTCGCAAACGTAGGTGCCCAGATGTTCGGGCAGGCGGCCGCTCCATTGCGCGGCGACCAGGTTGCCCGGTTGCAAGACACCGCGCACGCGCCGCCCCTGCCCGCCCCGCACCAGGCCGGCATGACGCCCCTGCGCGCGCGTCAAGAGCTGGACAATGACGCCATTCTCGCCATGCGCCCGCGCCGAGAGCACGATGCCTTCATCGCTCCAATGCATGACCTTGGTTTAGCAGAACCGCGCGCGAGGACCAGGGGGGCCTCACGCCTCGAAGTCGAGGCCCCAGGCGCGGTAGTGCGCGGCATCCTCGCTCCATTTCTCGCGCACCTTGACGTGCAGGAAGAGGTGGACGGCGCGTTCCATCATGACTTCGAGGTCCTTCTGCGCCGCCTCGCGCACGGCCTTTATGGTCGCCCCGCCCTTGCCGAGGCATATGCCCTTGTGCGAGTCGCGCCCGACATAAATGACTTGGGCTATACGCACGCTGCCGTTGTCGAATTCCTGCCAGTCCTCGGTCTCGACGGTCAGGGAATAGGGCAGCTCTTGATGGAGGCGCAGGAACAGCTTTTCGCGCGTCACCTCGGCGGCGATGAGACGCATGGGCATGTCGGAGACCTGATCCTCCGGGAAATGCCAGGGACCGGGCGGCATCTGCGCCGCCAGATGACCGCGCAAGTCGTCGATACCGTCACCGCTTAGCGCCGAGATCATGAAGATGCGCGAGAAGACCCCCACCGCCTCGAATTCGGCCGCGAGCGCGAGCAGGCGTTCGCGCTTTACCGCGTCGATCTTGTTGAGCGCCAGAAGCGCCTGCCGGCCGCGTTGCTTGAGACCCTCGAGGATCAGGCGGGTGTCGGCATCGATGCCGCCGCGGGTCGTGTCGTAGAGGACCACCACCTCCTCGGCATCGTCGATCGCGTTCCAGGCGGCGGCCACCATCGCGCGCTCCAAGCGCTTCTTGGGCGTGAAGATGCCCGGCGTGTCGATGAAGACGATTTGAGATTGACCCTCGATCGCGATGCCGCGCACCCGCGCGCGGGTGGTCTGGACCTTGTGGGTGACGATGGAAATCTTGGCCCCGACCATGCGGTTGAGGAGCGTGGATTTACCGGCGTTGGGCGCGCCGACCAGGGCGACAAAACCGCAACGCCGCCCCGTCTTGCTCTTATCGCTCATGCGCGGATTCTCTCAGCCCGGGACGCGCAGACGCGCCAACAAGCTCTCGGCGGCCACCTGTTCGGCCAGGCGTTTGGAGCGCCCCTGCCCGGTCTCCCCGCCGTGGTCCTGTACCGTGACCTCGATGGTGAAAACCGGCTGATGATCCGGTCCGCTGCGCGCCGTTTCGCGGTATTCCGGCAGGGGCAAGCCGCGCCCCTGCGCCCATTCCTGCAGCGCCGTCTTGGCATCTTGCGGCGGCCGCACGGCGCCTTCCAGAAACGGGGTCAGCCAGGCTTCAACCGAATCGCGCGCCGCGGACAGACCGCCATCCAGGAATAAGGCGCCAATCAAGGCCTCGCAGGCATCGGCCAGGATCGCCGGGTTGCGCCGCTCACCGCTCGCGTCCTCGCCCTTGGCCAAGTGCAGGGCCGCACCCAGGTCGAGGTCCTCGGCGACCGCCGCCAGGGTCTCGCGGCGCACGAGTTCGGCGAAGCGTTGGGCCAGCGGTCCCTCCGCTTCGTCGGGGAAGCGGCGCAGCAACAAATCGGCGACGACCAGGCCCAAAACACGATCGCCTAAGAACTCCAACCGCTCGTAATTAGGCCCGGCTCCTCCCTGCCTCGAACGCCCGGCGGCGCTGGGATGGGTCAGAGCTTGGGTCAGCAACTCCGGCTGCTTGAAACGGTACCCCAGGCGCGCCGAGAGGCTCTTCGAGGCTTGGTCTTGGCTCTCGCCCAGGGCGGCGGCTTCTAGTTTCCGATCACTCAATGCCGTCGCCGATCCTGCCGAAGCGGATCGCGCCCGGCCATTTCCAGAACTCCCATATCGCGGCGCTGCCATCGTGCGAGAAAAACAGGAATTGCGCCTGTCCAACCAGGTTTTCGAAGGGCACGTAACCGACCGCGGAGAGAACCCGGCTGTCCTGGCTGCTATCCCGGTTGTCGCCCATCGCGAAGTAGTGGCCCGGCGGGACGGTATAGACCTGCGTGTTATCCAGCGCATCGCTATCGCTGCGTTCCCAGATCCGGTGCTGGCGCCCATTCGGCAAGGTCTCAATGTATTCCTTCACCCGGACCGGGTAAGCGGTCCCCGTGCTTTCACCGACGAGCTTGCGTTGTACGGCCACGCCGTTGATCTGCAGGATGCCGCCGATCACCTGTATTTTGTCGCCGGGCAGGCCAATCAGCCGCTTGATGTAGTCGGTGCTGTTGTCCTTAGGCAATTTGAAAACCACGACGTCGCCGCGCTCCGGCTCATCGCCAAGAATACGCCCGTCGAACAGCGGCAGACCCAAGGGCAGCGAGTAGCGGCTATAGCCATAGGAAAACTTGGAAACGAACAGATAGTCGCCGATCAGCAGCGTCGGGATCATCGAGCCGGAGGGTATATTAAAGGGCTCGTAGGCCATTATCCGTATGCCCAGCGCGATCAAGACGGCATAAAAGACCGTGCGCAAAGTCTCGCCGAGGACGCTCGACCTCTTTTTCGACATTAAGGTATCCATTCGAGAATTGTGCCTTCTTGGGTGCGTGCGCGCGACTATGACGGGATGCGGCGCGAGGTGCCAGGGGCAAAGCTATGCCCTGCGCCATAAATAGGGGGTCGAACCGCCTTCATGATCCCGCGGGTAGCGCGGAAATGATCACAATCGCTTGCGCCAGGGGAAAGTCGTCGGTGATGGTCAGGTCGATCTGGGCCGTCATCCCCTCAGGCGTTATTTCCCGCAAGCGCAGTGCGGCGCCATTGGTCAGCGCCATCGTGGGTTTGCCGCTGGGCAGGTTGACCACGCCCAGATCGCGCCAGTGCACCCCGCGCCGGGGCACGCCGGTGCCCAACGCCTTGGCGCAGGCCTCCTTGGCGGCAAATCGCTTGGCGTAGCTGGCGGCCCGCTGCATTCGCCGATCCGACTTGGCTTGCTCGATATCCGTGAAGACACGGGCGACGAAACGCGGTCCGAAGCGCTCCAGCGTCTTCTCGACCCGGCGGATATCGATCAGGTCGTTGCCAATTCCCAGAATCATCGAGGTTCCATAATCATGCCGGGGCCATCGCCGTTTTGGTCATGCGATTCGGGCGCCGAGGCCATCGCTGCGCGCTTGATCCATGATATTGCGCATACGCTTGATCGCCGCTTCCAGGCCGACATAGATCGCTTCGCCGACCAGGAAATGCCCGATATTCAATTCCAGGATCGAGGGTATCGCCGCCACCGGCTTCACCGAATCGAAGGTCAGGCCGTGACCGGCGTGACACTCCAGGCCCAGCTCCTCGGCCAGGGCCGCCGCCGCCACGATCCGCGCGAGCTCGGCCTTGGCACGGGCGCCATTCATGTCCTCGATAAAGGCGCCGCAGTAAGCGCCGGTATGCAGTTCCACGACCGGGGCGCCCAGCGCACGTGCCGCCTCGAGCTGAATCCGGTCCGGGTCGATGAACAGGCTGACCCGGATCCCCGCGTCGGCAAGCTGGTCGCAATAGGGCCGCAGTGCAGACGCCCCACCAGCGGCATCCAGGCCCCCTTCGGTGGTCACCTCCTGGCGCTTTTCGGGCACGATGCAAGCCGCATGCGGCCGGTGCTGGAGCGCGATTTTCAACATCTCCCCGGTCGCCGCCATCTCAAAGTTCAGCGGCAGCTCGATACTCTCGATCAGGCGCCGAATATCGTCGTCCGAGATGTGGCGCCGATCTTCCCTCAGATGCGCCGTGATACCGTCGGCGCCCGCGGCGGCGGCCTGCCGCGCGGCACGTACCGGATCGGGATGACCGCCGCCTCTCGCGTTGCGGATCGTCGCCACGTGGTCGATGTTGACGCCAAGGCGCAAATATCTCTGTGTCATGTCTCCTCCGAACCTCTAGCGGCCGGGCCATGGGCCGCCTCTTGGGCCGCCAGGGCGGCCTTTGCCCGCCGGCGCTTCACCCGGGCGCGTCTTAGCATACGCCTGCGCCGGGCAAACCGATACCGCGCGACCGCACCCCGGACCGGCCAAAAAAAGGCGAACCATGCCGCGACCGCTGTTGGCACCCCACCCACGGTCATCGGCCATAGGACATCCATTGGGTGCGCGAAAATGTAGCTGAAGCTCAAGAGCTCTGGAAGCGCCGCTTCACCTTCGCCGCCAAGCAACCAGCACCCGAGAGTGTAAATCCAGGCCCAAATGAAGGGGAATGTCCAGGGGTTGCCGACGACAGTGCCGATTGCCGAGGCCATCAGGCTGCCCCCAAGGATCAACGCCAGAAAAGCGCCGCCGACGAAATGAAAACCGATGAAGGGCGTAAAGGAAATCGCCGCCCCGCTCGCGAAGCCGGCGGCGATCCGGTAAGGGGTGCCAGGCAGGCGGCGCACCCTGTGCGCGATATAGCTGGAAGCCCGGCGCCACCCTTTGCGGGGCCAAAGAAACTCACGCAACCGGGGCAGGAGCGGCAAGGGATTGCGGCGCCGAAACATATACCTAGAAGCCCACCTGAAATGTTGTCGCCCGTCCAGTCCCGCACAGCGCAAAGCGGTCGCCGCGTGGCCTCAGCGCCGGGCCCTTTCCACCGAGGAAATCACGGAGGCCGCGCGCAGCGCGGCGATTATATCGGTTAGATGTTTAATATCTTGCACTTGGACATCGACCAACATCTCAAAAAAGTCGGTCGAGCGGTTGGTGATTTTGAGATTGCTGATATTGCCCTGACTCTTACCTATAATGGTCGAGAGGTTTCCCAGGCTGCCGGGCTCATTGGACACCACGACATGCAGCCGGCCGGTGTGCATGTCTTCGGTTTCGCCCACATCCCAGGCCACGTCGATCCAGCGCTCGGGCGTATCCTGAAAAGACGCCAGCGTCTCGCAGTCTATGGTGTGAACCGTCACGCCCTTACCGGTGGTGACGATGCCGACGATGCGCTCACCGGGCAAGGGATGGCAGCAATGCGCGTAATGGACCGCCATTCCCGGAATCAGGCCTTTGATCGGCAGGGCCGCGGACTTGGCCTTATTGGCGCTCGCACGGCCCCGGCCTTGGAACGGCCAGAGATGCCGGCGCTTCGCGGTGTCGCGCACGCCCGGATAGACGGCGACCAGCACCTCACGCGCCGTCGTATTCCCTTTACCGACCGCCGCGAAAAGATCGTCCGGCGCGTCGGCCTTGAACTTCTTGAGTACGGCGCCAATGGCCTTATCCGAAAGTTCGTAGCCTTCCTCGCGAAACGATTTCTGTAGAATTTGCCGGCCCAGCTCCGAATACTGATCGCGCTCCTTCATATGTACGAAGCGCCGGATGCGGGCCTTGGCCTTGCCGGAGACGACGAACTTTTCCCAATCGGGCGACGGCGTTTGCGTTCTGGAAGTCAGGATCTCGACTTGATCTCCATTCCCAAGCTCGGCGCGCAAAGGAATGATTCTTCCGTTGACCTTCGCACCGACGCAGGTGTCGCCCACCTCCGAGTGGACCGCGTAGGCAAAATCCACGGGTGTCGCGCCGCGCGGCAAAGCAATCAGATCGCCCTTGGGGGTGAAGCAAAAGACCTGATCCTGAAACATTTCGAGCTTGGTATGCTCGAGGAACTCTTCCGGGTTCGAGGCATGTTCCATAATGTCTAGAAGCTCACGCAACCAACGGTACTGCCGCCCGTCGACCTTGATTTCGGATTGCTTATATTTCCAGTGTGCCGCGACCCCTAATTCGGCGATGTCGTGCATGTCGCGGGTACGAATCTGAACTTCGATGCGATGCCGCTCCGGTCCGATCAGACCTGTATGCAAGGAGCGGTACCCGTTTGGCTTCGGTGTCGAGATGTAGTCCTTGAAGCGTCCTGGAACTACTGAGTACTGAGCGTGGAGATTGCCCAGTGCGTGATAGCAGTCCTCAATGCTGCCAACCACGACCCGAAACGCCATGATGTCCGAGAGCTGCTCGAAGGTGATGTCTTTGTGCTGCATTTTATTCCAGATGGAATAGGGCGTCTTTCTGCGCCCCGACACCCAAGCCTCAACCCCATCGCTCGCGACGGCGCGCTTCAGTTGGTCGACAATCAGGTTCGGCAGATCGTCGCCTTGCGCCTGCAGGAAGTCCAAACGGGTCAGGATCGACCCGCGGGCATCCGGGTTCAGCTCGGCGAACGCCAAATCCAGCAATTCATCCTTAAATCCCTGCATGCCGATCCGCTCGGCCAGAGGCGCGTAGATGTCCATCGTCTCGCGCGCGATGCGCCGGCGCTTGTCCGCCGATTCGATGAATTTCAGGGTCCGCATGTTATGCACGCGGTCGGCAAGCTTGACCAAAAGCACACGGATGTCTTCCGACATGGCCAAGAGCAGCTTGCGGAAATTCTCGGCGTGCTGGGTCTGCTCGGACTGCAATTCAAGCCGCGTTAGTTTGGTCACGCCATCGACCAAGCGTGCGATATCGCGGCCGAACATCGATTCGATGTCGCCGAGGGACGTATCCGTGTCCTCAACGAGGTCGTGCAGAAGCGCCGTGATAATCGAACTGTGGTCGAGCTTAAGCTCGGTCAGGATTCCGGCGACTTCGATAGGATGAGAAAAGTAAGGGTCGCCAGACGCGCGGGTCTGCGATCCGTGCATCTTCATGGCGAAAACGTAGGCTCGGTTGAGCGCGTCCTCGTCGGCGCCCGGGTCGTAAGCCTTGACCCGCTCGACCAAGTCGACTTGCCGCATCATGAGGTTGTATCGTGGCGGCCGCATAGCGTTACGCCGTGGCGGCGAACGGCCGCCATCGCCTTTTTCAGTAGATTCCCACCGCGCGCGCCTAGGGGCGCTCTACCCCTGCCCAAGGGAGCGCGGGCCGGAACGCGGTCAGGCCGTCTCTTCTTCGCTCCCGTCTCCTCCGGCTTCCTCGGTCTCGGCGTTCGCGCCTTCGGCGGGACCCTCGATGATGGCCTCGTCGCTGACTTCGTCGCCACCGCTGACTGCCAGCGCTTCGCTCGACATGCCAGCCTCAAGGCCTTCCGCACCAATCGTCATGCCGGAAAGGTCGAACTCGACCGACTCGTCCTCCGCCTCGTCCATTTCGACGTGCTTTTGCAGGCCCTGTATGATCGACTCCTGCAGCTGCCCAAGCTCGACCGTTTCGTCGGCGATCTCGCGCAGAGCCACCACCGGGTTCTTGTCGTCGTCCCGCTCAAGGGTCAAGGGCGCGCCGGCCACGATCTCCCGGGCCCTCTGAGCGGCCACCATGACCAGGTCGAAACGATTTGGGATCTTAACGATGCAATCTTCTACTGTAACGCGCGCCATTCAGACCAATACTCCTGAAATACCCACAAACTCGGCGTGTTTGACGCCGGAATTGCTTGGAATATATGAATCGAACCTTAGGATAGCAAGGCGATTGGCGGCCTAATACCAAGTCTCGGTCAGGCTAGCGGCTCCAGGGTCTGGCCGGCGGGCAAGCGATCCGCCATTTCCCTGGCGCTGAGCCCGGTGACCGGGTGGCGCCATTCGGGGACCAGTTCCGCCAATGGCCAAACGACGAAGGCCCGCTCGGCCAACCGGGGATGCGGCAAGACCGGCACCTCGCCGGGGCCGCTGACCCACTCGCCATAAGCCAGCAAGTCCAGGTCGAGGACCCGGGCCTCGTTCTGGGCCCGGCGGATACGGCCGAATTCCCGCTCGATGCCATGCAGAACCGCAAGCAGGTGATCGGGCGGCAAGGCCGTGTTCACGACGGCGACCCCATTGACGAACCAAGGCTGATCTGAAGCCGGAACCGGCGCGCTGCGGTACCAGCGGGAGACACGCGCCGGCGCCACACCCGCCGCGTTCAAGGCCTCGAGCGCCGCCTCGCAGTTTCGGACCGGCTCGCCGAAGCGCTGGCTCGGCAGATTGGACCCCAACGCGATGAGGATCATGGATTATTCTCCGGGCTCACGGCCTTGCGTCGCCCGGCCGCGGTCTTAAATAAGGAGTCGCGGGAATTCGGCAATTCCATTTCGCATGTGTTCAAGCAGTCTGCGTTTTCATTATATTTCTTGAGGTTAGGCATGAATTTTTACCCCCAGGAGCGCGTTGCGCTCTTCATTGACGGCTCCAACCTTTACGCGACGGCCCGGTCTCTGAATTTCGATATAGATTACAAGAGGTTGCAAGAGATATTTGCCAAAAGATGCAATCTGATACGTGCCTTCTACTACACCGCTCTGATCGAGGACCAGGAGTACTCCCCGATACGGCCCCTGGTGGATTGGCTGGACTACAACGGCTACACCATGGTGACCAAGCCGACCAAGGAGTTCACGGACGCGGCGGGCCGGCGAAAAATCAAGGGCAACATGGACATCGAGCTTGCCATCGATGTCATGGAGATGGCCCAGCACCTCGATCACATTGTGCTGTTTTCCGGCGACGGCGATTTCCGCCGCATGGTCGAGGCCGTCCAGCGAAAAGGCGTGCGCGTGACGGTGGTATCCACGGTCCGCACGCAGCCTTCCATGATCGCCGACGAACTCCGCCGCCAAGCCGACCATTTTGTCGATCTGACCGACTTGCGCGACGAGATTGAGCGCGGGCTCCCATCCGATCACCCGCGTTCGCGGGCCCGCGACCCGATGGATATGGGCCAAGAGGACGACGACGAGGACGAAATCGGGGATGAGGTCGAGGACGATGAGGTCGAGGACGAGGACTACTACGAACCGCAGCCGGCTTGACCCCGCGCGCCGCCGTGCCTGCCGGCCCGCCGCCCGATTGCGCGCTGTGTCCGCGCCTGACCGATTTCCGGAACGCTAACCGGGCCGCGTTTCCCGGCTTTCACAATGCGCGCGTGGCGTCTTTCGGCGCCGCCGACGCGTCACTGCTGGTGGTTGGCTTAGCGCCGGGACTGAAGGGGGCCAACCAGACCGGCCGCCCTTTTACCGGCGACTATGCCGGCGATCTTCTGTACCCGACCCTGATCAAGTTCGGCTTTGCCCGCGGCGCCTTCGACCGCCGGCCGGATGACGGTCTCGAGCTAGTCGGGTGCCGGGTCACGAACGCGGTGCGTTGCGTGCCGCCGCAAAACAAACCCACAACGCAGGAAATCCGCACCTGCGGCCAATTCCTGGAATCGGAGATCGGCGGCATGGCCAAGTTGCGGGCGGTGCTGGCCCTGGGCGTCGTCGCTCACGGTGCCGTCCTAAGCGCGCTCGGCCACCGGAAAAGCGCCCGCAAGTTCGCCCACGGCGCCCTGCATGACTTGCCTGGCGGCCTGCTGCTCGCGAACAGCTATCACTGCTCGCGCTACAACACCAACACGCGACGGCTGACACCGGAAATGTTCGAGAACGTGTTCGCCGAATTGAAGCGGCGCCTAAGCTAGGCCGTAACCCGGCACGATCGCGTCGTCGCCGACTGCCGCGCGAATTGCGCGGTCTCGCGCGGGAGCATTCATAGTGCAGTCCCGTTGCCGCGAAAATCCATGGAAAAAACGCGATCTCGCCCGCGTTCGCGGGGATGCGTTGACTGAGATCAATGCATATGGGCGACTATGCTCCTAGCGTCCGGCCGATCGTAACCCAACCTCTGATATTCTGAGGTCACCTATGAGCAAAGAAAGGAAGTTGACGACCAACGCTGGCGCGCCCGTCGTTGACAATCAGAATGTTGTGACGGCCGGGCCGCGTGGCCCGATGCTGCTGCAGGACGTCTGGTATCTGGAGAAGCTCGCCCACTTCGATCGCGAGGTGATTCCCGAACGGCGCATGCACGCCAAAGGTTCGGGGGCATACGGTGCCTTTACCGTTACCCACGACATAACCCGCTACACGCGGGCTAAAATTTTTTCCAAGGTGGGTAAGAAAACCGAACTTTTCGCCCGTTTCACGACGGTGGCCGGCGAACGCGGCGCGGCCGACGCCGAACGCGATATCCGCGGCTTCGCCGTGAAGTTCTACACCGAGGAAGGAAACTGGGATCTGGTAGGCAACAACACGCCGGTGTTTTTCCTGCGCGACCCGCTTAAGTTCCCGGACCTCAACCACGCGGTCAAGCGCGACCCGCGCACCAACATGCGCAGCGCCAAGAACAACTGGGATTTCTGGACTTCGCTGCCGGAAGCTCTGCACCAGGTCACCATCGTCATGAGCGACCGCGGTATTCCGGCGACCTATCGGCACATGCACGGCTTTGGCAGCCATGCCTTCAGCCTGATCAATGCAAATAACGAGCGCCACTGGGTCAAGTTCCACTTCAAGTCGCAGCAGGGTATCCGCAACCTGACCGACGCTGAGGCCGAAGCCGTCATCGGCAAGGACCGTGAAAGCCACCAGCGCGATCTCTATGAGAGCATTGAAAAGGGCGACTATCCCAAGTGGAAACTATCTATTCAGGTGATGCCCGAAAGCGACGCTGCGAAGGTACCCTACCACCCCTTCGATCTGACCAAGGTCTGGCCACACAGGGACTATCCGCTCATCGACGTGGGTGTGATGGAGTTGAACCGCAACCC
Organism: Kiloniellaceae bacterium; assembly: GCA_021776115.1. Lineage (GTDB taxonomy): Bacteria > Pseudomonadota > Alphaproteobacteria > Kiloniellales > J153 > JAJFGN01. The sequence continues at coordinate 12,425 of JAJFGN010000072.1, forward strand.
GGAAAACTTCTTCGCCGAAGTCGAGCAGTCGGCCTTCAACCCGGCTAGCGTGGTACCCGGCATCGGCTTCTCGCCCGACAAGATGTTGCAGGGCCGGTTGTTTTCCTACGGCGATGCTCAGCGGTACCGGCTCGGCGTCAATCACTATTTGATCCCGGTGAATGCGCCGCGCTGCCCGTACCATAACTACCATCGCGATGGCGCGATGCGCGTCGACAACAATCATGGAGGTACGCTCGGCTACCAACCCAACAATGAGGGCGAATGGGATGAGCAACCGGATTTCGCCGAACCGGCCCTCGCCATCGAGGGCGCCGCCGACCACTGGGATCATCGCGAGGACACGGACTACTATTCCCAGCCCGGTATGCTGTTCCGCCTCATGAGCCCGGCGCAGCAGCAGGTGCTGTTCGAAAACACCGCCCGCTCCATCGGCGAAGCGCCGCGTGAAATCCAGATTCGCCATGTCGGTAACTGTCTGAAAGCCGATCCGGCCTATGGAAAGGGCGTGGCCGAGGCCTTGGGAATTCGGCTTGAAGAAGTGCCGGCGGCGGCATAGGGGCACTTCTGAAGAACAGGCCGCGGACGGCTCCTGCCTGGCGGCTTAGTGTTGGCCGATAGCTCTGCTGCCGATCCCGCTACAATGCCAACACGGGACGGCTCACACCGGCAATGCGCGAGGCGGTATTCGCGGAACTGAAGCGGTATCTGGAGCCCAATCGGCCAGACCGATTAGGCGAGAACGCCGCTTATACGCTTTTCGGTCTGAGCGCCTCATCGATGAAATTGGCGACATGAGCCAGCGCGCTTCGGCCCTCTGGCAGGAAAAAGCTGTGGAGTTGCCAAACGTGATGCATATGCGGCCAGATTTCGAGCGTGCAGGACCCGTCGAAGCCTCGAATGGCATCGGCCAAACGCCTCGAGTCATCCAATAGGGTTTCCGTCGAACCGACCTGAATCAGAATCGGCGGCAGACCGGAAAGATCTGCGAATAACGGCGAGGCCAGGGCGGTTTTACCGTCTTGGCCATTCAGATAGATATGGGCCGCCCATCGCAACTCGGCTTCGGTGGCGACGGGGTCGTTCTTTGCGTTCGTCTCGATGCTGGCGCCGCTGACCGTCAAATCGGTCCAAGGCGAAAACAGAAAGGCGGCCGCAGGCACCGGTCGGCCCTGCCCCTTTAGGGCGGTCAACAACGATAGAGCCAGCCCGCCCCCCGCGGACTCACCGCCTACGACCAGTTGGGCGGAGTCGATGCGCTGATCTTCGACAAGCCAGGAATAGGTTTCCATGGCATCGTCGTGGGCTGCGGGAAAGGGAGCTTCGGGCGCCAAACGGTAATCGAGCGAGAACACCCGGGCGCCGGTCAGTTTCGAAAGCCGAGCCAGCATGTTTCGCGGCGCGGAAAGCTTGCCCCAGAAGTAGCCGCCGCCATGGCAATAGAAAATGACGCGCTTTGCGTCCTTCGGCACCTTTGGAGCGCCGATCCATTCGCCGCGGATCCGGCGCGTTTCAATTGGATCGATCCAAGTGCCGCGCATGGGAGCAGGGAAGGAAGCCGCCGCCTCATCCAAGGCCTTCCTTACCTTTTGGACGAGCGCGTCCCTGTCGAGGCAAGCGCGGCGCTCAACACCGAAAAGGAGGTCTCCGGTATTTGGGCCGCGGCGCATTTTTCGCCTGATTGCCCAGCGAACAACTGCAGCTTGCCAGGACATTCCAACGGGCACTCCTTAGTTTCATGATGCCATGCCTGAACAGACACCCGCCGCGACGCTTGCCGATTGTCGCTTTTGATTTCGCGATCTACCCCTTTTCGCGCATCAGGCGCGCCTTGTCGCGTTGCCAGTCGCGCTTTTTGTCGGACTCCCGCTTGTCCGCTTTTTTCTTACCGCGCGCCAACCCAAGCTCAACTTTGGCCATGCCGCGTTCGTTGAAATAAACCGACAGCGCGACCAGCGTATAACCGCCACGCTGAATCAGGCCGAGTAAGCGGTCCAGTTCGCGCCTGTGGACCAGGAGCTTACGCGGGCGCTTCGGCTCGTGATTGAATTGGCTGGCCGGCCCATAGGGCGCGATGTGGGCGTTGAGCAGGTAAAGCTCCCCGTCCCGTTCCGCCGCGTAGGATTCGCCCAGCGAGCAGCGGCCCAGGCGCAAGGACTTGACCTCGGTCCCGGTGAGCCGCAAGCCCGCCTCGAGCGTGTCTTCGATCAGGTAATTGTGGCGCGCCCTACGGTTCTGCGCGACCAGCTTTTTCGCGCCGGCGGACATGGGAAAATAGCAGCGTTGTTAGTTGATCAAACCGGCGTGCGCCATCGCCTCGCGCACCCGGGTCTCGGTCTCCGGCTTGATACTGACCAGCGGCAGACGCACGCGGTTCTCGCAGAGGCCCAGAACGCTGGCGCCGAACTTGACCGGGCCCGGGCTGGCCTCGACGAATAGCGCTTCGTGCAGGGGCATCAGGCGGTCATTGATCCGGCTGACGGTCGCGAGGTCGCCGCGCTGCCAAGCCTCGTGCAGGTCGGCGCATTGGCGCGGCGCAACGTTCGCCGTGACCGAGATACACCCGTGCCCGCCCTGGGCCAGGAAGGGTACGACCGTGGCGTCTTCGCCCGACAGCTGCGTGAAGTCGGCGTCGATCGCGGCGCGGGTCTGGGCCGGACGCACCAGATCGGCGGTCGCGTCCTTCACCCCGACGATGTTCGGCAGCTTGGCCAGGCGCGCCATGGTCTCGACCGTCATGTCGACCACACTACGCCCAGGAATATTGTAGATCAGGATCGGGATTTCCACGGCATCGTGGATCGCCTTGAAATGCTGGTACAGCCCCTCCTGGGTCGGCTTGTTGTAGTACGGGGTCACCACAAGCACGGCGTCGGCCCCCGCCTTCTTGGCGTGCTCGGCCAGAAGTATCGCCTCGGCGGTCGAATTCGAGCCGGCGCCGGCGATCACGGGCACGCGGCCCTTGGCGACCTCGATGCACAGCTCGGTCACACGATTGTGCTCTTCGTGGCTCAGCGTCGGCGATTCACCGGTCGTGCCGCAGGGCACCAGGCCATGACTGCCCTGGTCGATCTGCCACTGCACGAACGCCTGAAAGGCCCCCTCGTCCACGCTGCCGTTCTTGAACGGCGTGATGAGGGCGGGCATGGAGCCCTTAAACATCGGTCCTGTCATGTCGTCTCCCCAAGCGGTTCAGGTTTGCCGGGTGCCCCGGAAGCATAGGCTGCGCTTGGTTTACGCGACGATAACTCTTGGGCTGCGGCGCGGCAAGAGCAGCCATGCCGCCCGCATGAGTGCGCCTCCAGAAATCGTTCGGCGGGTAACCTGCGGTGTAATCCCCCGGAAACTTTCACACGCTATGTTAGCGGCACGGGGTTTCATGGTAATAACCGGCGGCATGAAGACGATTCGGATTCTGGGCGCGATAGGGCTTGCTTGGCTGGCCGGTGGCCTGCCTTGGGCGCTGGCCATAACCGCCGCCGATAGCGGGGCGCCGGGCGCGCACTCCACCGCGCCGAGGCTTTCCGGCGCGGACAAGGCGATCTATGCGGAGGCGTTTCGCCTGGCCGAGACCAAGCGCTTCGACGAAGCCCGCGCCCTAAGCCGTACCGCGACCGACCCGCGCCTCGGCAAGGTGGTGCTCTGGCTCGACCTCAGCACGCCGCGTCCGGAAGACAGGAATTTCCCCGTTATCGCGACCTTCCTCGAGCGAAATCCGGATTGGCCGGGCCGGGGCGCATTGCAGCTTCACGCCGAGATGGTCATGCCGGAGGACCTTCCCGACACGAAGATCCTGTCCTGGTTCAAGACCCATGCCGCGCTCACTCTGGACGGCGCGGTTCGCCATGCCGAGGCCTTGATGCGAGCGGACCGGCAGGATCGGGCGATCGGCGTACTTCGCTCGGCCTGGGTGGAACAAACCTTCGCCCGCGACCTGGAGGCCCCCTTCCTGAAGCGCTTCGGCCATTTTATTCGTAAACAAGATCAAGTCGCACGCCTGGAGCGCCTGCTCTGGAGCCGCTCCTACGGCACTGCCCGACGCCAAGCCCGGCGCTTGGGCAAAGACTATGTCGCCTTGGCCGAAGCGCGCTTGCGCCTGGCCGGCAGCCGGCCCGGAGTCGATTCGGCGATTAAGCGCGTGCCCGAATTTCTGCGGGGCGATCCCGGCCTCCTTTACGAGCGGACGCGCTGGCGCCAACGCCGGCGCCGCTACGACGACGTAATCGCGTTGCTAGATCCGCCGGCCCCGGCGATGGCGCAGGCGGAACGCTGGTGGAGCTTGCGTCATTGGGCCGTGCGTCAGGCCTTAGTCAAAGGCGATATCTCAGTCGCCTATCGCATCGCCAGCGGCCACGGCATGACCGCGGGAATCGGTTTTGCCGAGGCCGAATGGTTGGCCGGTTGGATCGCCTTGCGGTTTCTTGACCAGGCGCCAGACGCCTATACTCACTTCACCCGTCTGCACGAAGGCGTATCGTCATCCGTCAGCCTGGGCCGGGGCGCGTTTTGGGCCGGCGAGGCCGCGCGCGAGCTTGCCGGCCGGGCGGGAAACGCCAAGGACGCCAAGGGATTGTGGCGGCAGCGCGCCCGTCAGTGGTATGCGAACGCGGCGGCCCATGACACCAGCTTCTACGGTCAACTCGCGAGCCGCCGTCTGGGACGCGATCCTAAGGTGGACTTGCGCGCGCGCAGCACGCCCAGCGCGCAGGGCCGCCAATCTTTCAACGATAGCGAACTGGTCCGGATCGTCCAACTCTTGGCCGACCTGGGCGAGCGGAAGCTATTGGAGCGCTTCCTCGCGCGCCTGAAATTCTTGGCCGAGACGGGCAAGGACTACGCGCTCGTCGCGGAGTTGGCCAATTCGGTGAACCGCCCCGACCTGGCCACGGGCGCCGCGCGGGCAGCCCGCGGCGAAGGGATCATTCTCCCCGGCATCCTTTTTCCCAGCATGCCCCTGCCGGCGCTCGAGCAGCCCGAGACCGCCTTGCTGCTCGCCTTGATCCGGCAGGAAAGCGGCTTCTATCCCCTGGCGATCAGCCGTTCCGGGGCCCGGGGTCTGATGCAAATCATGCCCGCGACCGCCCGCCATGTCGCCCGGCAGATCGAGATCGCCTACAGCAAGGACAAATTGCTCGACGATCCGGGCTACAACCTGCTGCTTGGGCGGACTTATCTGTCCGGCTTGCTCGATCGTTACGACGGATCCTACGTATTGGCGCTCGCGGCCTACAATGCCGGGCCCACACGCGCGGACCGCTGGATCGAGACCTTTGGCGATCCGCGCGATCCCGGCGTCGACGCGATCGATTGGATTGAGAGTATTCCGATCGACGAGACTCGCAATTACGTGCAGCGCATTCTGGAAAGCCTGATTGCCTACCGGCAGCAATTGGGCACGGCATCGTCCGGCCGAGAGGGCCTGCCGGAGCTAAGCCCCTTCGTGCCGATCCACCGTCAGCGCGCCGACACCCAGAATCTTTCCTGTTGCATTTGAGCCCAGCGAAGGCTTCGCTTTGTCAGCTAGAGCATTTCAAGGCTGAAGGGAATCGCTTTGCCCTATCGTCACCCTTGGACTTGACCCGGGGCTGGGGCGATCTCTATGGGTCAATATCAAGGACCTTTGGTATTAGTCCTGCGACTTCAAGGAAATGGAACTCGACATGACCCACCCCGCCTTCGCCGACATCGACGCTTGTGTTTTCGATGCTTACGGCACCCTGTTCGATGTGCACTCCGCGGTCGGCCGCAGCGGAAAAGCTCTGGGCGACAAAGCCGAAAGCGTTTCCGCGCTGTGGCGGCAAAAACAGCTCGAATACACCTGGTTGCGCAGCCTGATGGGCGAGCACGCCGACTTCTGGCAAGTGACCGGCGACGGGTTAGCCTATGCCCTGGCCGCGCACGGTGTGGAGGATAGCGCCCTGCACACGAAGCTTATGAACCAGTACCTAAGCCTGGACGCCTATCCCGATGTCGCGGATTGCCTGAGCCGCTTGCGCAACGGCAGCAAGAAAACCGCGATCCTGTCCAACGGCACACCGAAAATGCTGCACGCGGCCATTGAGTCTGCCGGGCTCGACGAACAGCTCGACCTCGCGCTGTCGATTGAGGATGTCGGGATCTACAAGCCCGACAGGCGGGTTTATCAGCTCGCGGTCGATCGTTTGGCGACGGAGGGAAAGCGAATCTGTTTCGTCTCGACCAACGCGTGGGACGCCAACGGCGCCGCCAACTTCGGGTTTAGGGTTGCCTGGATGAACCGTTTCGGGAAGGAACCCGAACGGCTACCGGGCGAACTATCCGCCGTCATGACATCGCTGGAGGAACTGCCAGGGCTGTTGGGCCTTTAATACCAAGGAGCGATGATAATGACCCAGGACGGGGCGCTCCAAGCCGAGGGATTCCTGGAGCGCACTTACCATGCCCAGGACGGCCGGCGCCTTTATTACCGCGATTACGGCGACCCCTTAAGCACCTTGCCGCCGTTGCTGTGCCTAAGCGGCCTGACCCGCAATTCCAGGGATTTCGATGTCCTGGCGCGCCGCCTGGCCGGGCGGCGGCGGGTTGTTTGCCCGGATTATCGGGGCCGGGGCCGCTCGGATTACGATTCGGACTGGCGCAAGTATGCGCCCAGAGAAACCTTGAGCGACGTGCGTCACTTGACCATAGCCGCGGACCTGCACCGGGTCGTGATCTGCGGCCTCTCGTTCGGCGGATTGCTCGCCATGGCCTTAGGTGTCGTCGCGCCCACGGCTTTGGCTGGGGTGATCCTCAATGACGTCGGACCGGACCTGAACCCCGCCGGCGCCGAACGCATACTGGACTACATTGGCCGCGACCATCCGCAACCGGATTGGAAAACCGCGATCGCCACCATGCGCCAGACCTTCCCGAATTTGTCCTATGAGACCGAGGAAGACTGGCGGCGTTTCACGGAAGGGACCTTTCGCGAAGGCGCGGACGGACTGTTGCACGTCGATTACGACGTCAATCTGGTACGGCCCTTGCGCGAGACCCATGAACAAGAGGATATTTGGCGTCTATTCGCGGCGCTGCGCCGAGTTCCAGTCCTGGTCCTACGTGGCGGCGAATCCGATGTACTGAGCGAGGAAACGGTCGAAAAAATGGCTCGGGTCAAACCCGACCTGATGCACGTGACCTTGGCCGGCGTCGGCCACGCACCATCCCTGAACGAACCTGAATCGGAGCGCGCAATCGATGAATTCCTCCGACGTATCGACACCTGAGGCGCCACTGCCGGCGCCCCCTAGCTATGAGGACATTCTCGCGGCCGCGGATCGTCTGGCTGGCAAGGCTATTATGACACCGCTGCTGGAATCGCATGCCCTCAACGCGCGGGTCGGCGGGCGGATTCTGATCAAACCGGAAACCTTGCAGAGGACGGGGTCGTTTAAGTTTCGCGGGGCTTACAACCGAGTTAGCTTGATCCCGCCAACCGAACGCGCGGCCGGCGTGGTCGCCTATTCCTCGGGGAATCATGCCCAGGGGGTCGCGGCGGCGGCAGCTCTCTACGGCATTCCCGCGACCATCGTCATGCCGGCCGACGCACCGGCGATCAAGATCGCCAACACACGCGGCTATGGCGCCAAGGTTGAGCTCTACGAGCGCTCCAGCGAATCGCGCGAAGCCCGCGCCGAAGTCATCGCGGCCGAGTTAGGCGCGACCATCGTGCGCCCCTATGACGATTCCGGAATCATGGCCGGGCAAGGCACCTGCGGCCTGGAGATCGCCCGCCAGGCGGAACAACTTGGCGCGCACCTGGATGCTCTGCTGGTGTGTTGCGGCGGCGGCGGACTGACGTCGGGCTGTGCGATCGCCCTGGCTGAAATGAGTCCGCAAACGAAAGTGTATTCTGTGGAGCCGGAAGGCTTTGACGATACCCGGCGCTCGCTCGAGGGCGGCGAACGGGTCGCCAATCTGCCCGGACAAGAATCGTTTTGCGACGCGCTCTTGTCGCCGACTCCCGGGGCGCTCACCTTCTCGGTCAACCGGCGGCTTCTGGCCGGCGGAATTGCGGTCAGCGATGCAGAGGTAGCGGCCGCGATGGCCTATGCTTTTTCGACCTTGAAGCTGGTGGTGGAGCCTGGCGGCGCCGTGTCCCTCGCGGCCTTGCTTGCCGGAAAGATAGATGCGCGCGACAAGACTCTCGCGCTCACATTATCCGGGGGTAACGTCGACCCGGAAACTCACGCCAGGGCGGTTGCCGCCGGATCGGCGCTAAATTAGGCTTTAGGCCCGATAACCGCTGTAGTTTTGAGAAGAGCTCGCGCCCGCGCCGGGAGCCCCCGATGAGGCCGTGCCAGAGGGTGCGGAACCCGCATTCGCCGACTTGCTGCCAGCCGGAGCCTGAACCGCGGCGACCGCCTTTTCCAAGCGGGTCAATCTGCCGCTGACCGAGGCGCCGGCCTCCATCGCAATCGATTGATGGCCGATGTCGCCGTCGACACGCGCGCTTTTCGCCAAGGTCACGTCGTTGGCCTTGATCTCACCTGCCACGGTTCCGTAAATGCGCACGGTGTTGGCGAGGATCGCACCCTGGACAAGGGCCCCTTGGCCAACCGTGACCTGGCGGCTTGTGATATCGCCTTCCACGGTGCCGTCGATTTGCAGGTCACCCGCGCTCGCCAAGTTTCCGGTGATCTTGAGATCGGCGCTAATGATCGACGGGGCCGCGTTGATCACCGCACCGTCGGATGAGGTCGCCGATCCGCCGTGAGAGCTAGCGGAGGCCGACTTGTTACCCTTTGAAAACATGGTTGCCTGCCTTTAGGAATTTCATGGGGTTCTGCGCTCTTCCCTTAAAGCGCACTTCATAGTGAACGTGGGGGCCCGTACTGCGACCGGAGCTGCCGACCAGCCCTATTTTTTCGCGATTCCCGACTTCCTGGCCGACCTTAACCAGCATCTTGCGCAAATGAGCATAGCGGGTGCGAACGCCGTATCCGTGATCTATCTCAATCGTGCGCCCATAGCGACCACGCCAGCCGGCGAAGGCGACCTTGCCCGGCGCCGTCACATAAATGGGGGTCCCTGTGGGCGCGGCAAGATCGGCGCCCGCGTGCTTAGCCTTGCGCCCGTTAACGGGGTCCCGCCGCTCGCCATATCTGCTGCTGATACGATATTGATCGAGCGGCATCGTCAGCGGCAAGCTGCGCACGATATCTTGCAACGCAGTCCAACGATCGATCTGTTGATCGAGCGTAGTCACAGAAGCTTCAAGCTGAAAGCTGGGTTCGAACGCCGCCGGATCGTTCTCGACCGGCACGAAGGGACCGCCTTGACCCAAGGTGCCGTCGGGCGAGTTCTTCAACATAGTGGCGACATCCAAGCCCGTCATGCTAACGGTCTTCTCAATCATATCCACGCTGAGTTGCGTTTGCTCACTCAAGCGGCCGATGACGCTTTGCCCCGCATCGCGCAGATCGACCAGACGTTGTTCCAGGCCGCCGACCCGCTGTTCAAGATAGTCGCGCTTATCGTTCAGTTCAGTGTTCTTGTCGATGGCCTTCGACAAGGCGTTGTCCAGGGTCGCGACGCGGTTCTTTAGCTCTTCCTGGCGTACAGATTCCTGCGCCCTTTCGGTCTGCAATTCGGCGATATTGCTTTCGAGCTGGGCCTTCGCCTGGGCCAAGCCGTCTTTCTCTGCCTGCGTCACGCCGAGCCGTTCGTTCAAGCCGGCCATCTGGATATCGATGTCACGCTTCGCGCGCGCGGCCTCGGCCAATTCGCGCTCGACGTCCACAAGGCGCTGATTCAGGCGCTCGCGCGCCGCCGCCACTTGGTCTCGCTCGGCCTTGGACGCGTCGACCAGCGAGCGCATCTTGGTAACCTGGGACTGCAAGGAAATGTTGCGGTTAGCGATATCGCGCAGGTCGGTCTCAAAGCGCTGCATTTTGGTCCGCAGCCCGTCTCTCGCGACGACGACACGCGCGTGCTCGGTCGTCGATTCCTTGAGCCGGTCCTCTGCTTTCGCCAACTCCTGGCGGCCCCCTGGGCTGCTTTCCAGGACCGAAAGCAGATATTCCTGGTTGTCCTCCAGGTCCCGCGTAATGCGGGCGAACTGATCGTGATACTCGCCGACCTCAGACAAGAGATCGAAATACGCGAGTTGATGCCGCCCGATCTCCGCGTCCTTGGACGAGAGAACGATGCGTTGGACCACGAAGCTGCCGCTCGCGAAAACGACCCATCCGACAGCCAGTACACCCACCGTCGCGGCGAGGCGTTGGGCCCGGACTGTAATTGGGAAATGGTGGAACCGGTCGCCGGAACGGAAGAAGACCTCCCGTGGGACGAAAGCGTCCTCGAAAATCTTCCGAAGAGATTGCCGTAAGTTTCCGAACTTCAACCGATTTCCCCCTCTCGGAACCGCAGACTCTGGAGGCGAGTGTTGCGGCCAGCTGTCAAGTGAAACACCGGCGGCAGCCCATGCGCCCCAGTGCCGTTTTTTAGGTAAGGTGTTCCCTCCCGGGCCCCAATCCTGTGGGCCTCGGTCAACTTTTCGTTGACCGCAATGTTCCCTCGCTGCGGGCGAAAACCCTACCGATCACAATATACCGAGACAAGTCTTAACTGTTTCCAAAGGACGCCCGAACGCCCCATTAACATCGAAAGAGATATCTAGACTTTTTTATATTTTTCAAATAGTTACATCGTTAACGTTCGGTAATGTCACAATATTAACTCAGGCTTGGCACGGGCCGCACGCCGGGCCCTAGCCAAGGGCCGCCAGCAAAGCGCGCATCGCCAATTCCGAATCCGGCGCGCGCATGATTTCTCCCATGACCGCGATTCCCGCCGCGCCGGCATCGAGGCAAGATTGGGCGGTCTCGGCACCGACCCCGCCCAGCGCGATCACTGGAATAGCCAGTTGCGGCCGCGCGCGGCGCAGGCCCTCCAGGCCCAAGGCCGGGCCATATCCGGGTTTGCTCACGCTGGCGAAAATCGGACTCAGAGTCGCGTAGTCGGCGCCCCGATCCTCGGCCGCCCGGGCCTCCGCAAGGTTGTGCGCCGAGACGCCGATCAAGCGGTGAGGCCCCAGAACGCGGCGCGCCAAGGCCGGGTCGCCCCCGGCCGGAAGATGAACGCCCGATGCGCCCGCTTGCTTGGCGGTGGAGGCGTCCCCGCTGACCATGACCGTCGCGCCGTAGGACTTACCCAGGGCGATCAAGGAGCGCAAAAGCGAGAGTCTATCGGCGGCGGGCATATCCTTGTCGCGCAGCAGGATCCATCTGCACCCGGCCTTCAGCGCGCCCGCGGCGATATCTTCGAGGGCGGCCGTGGCCTGGACTCTGTCCGTGATGAGCAGGACCGGCGGGCGGGGTAGACTCAGCCCGGGCAGGCTCAAGTGCCGATAAGGCCAAGCTGCGGGCTGGACGCCTCGGCGTAGGAGCGCTTGGGTATCCGGCCCGCTTGCCGCGCCTGAAATCCGGCTTCCACCGCGTGACGCATCGCCGCCGCCATGCGCACCGGATCGCGCGACTTGGCGACCGCGGTATTGAGGAGCACCGCGGAACATCCAAGCTCCATCGCCAACGCGGCATCGGACGCCGTCCCGACCCCGGCGTCCAGAATCACCGGAACCGGACTGCGGGCGCAGATCAGGGAGATATTGTACGGGTTACAGATCCCCATGCCGGAGCCGATCGGCGCCCCCAGCGGCATAACCGCGGCGCAACCGGCATCGATCAACTTCTGGCAGACGATCGGGTCGTCGCCGCAATACGGTAAAACGACGAAACCATCTGCCACCAATTCTTCGGCCGTCCGAACCAGTTGCTCGCCATCGGGATAGAGCGTCTCGCGATCGCCGATGACTTCCAGCTTGACCCAATTGGTTTGCAGAGCCTCGCGCGCCAATTGAGCCGTCAGAACAGCGTCGCGCTGAGTTTCGCACCCGGCCGTGTTGGGCAGAAGATGGAATTTTCCGTCCAGCAGATCGACCATGCTTTCGGCATAACCTTCGAGGCTGATCCGGCGCACCGAGACCGTCACGATCGCCGGCGCACCGGCCTCGAGCGCGTCGAGCATGACTTGCCGGTTGGGGTATCCGGAGGTCCCCAGGAGCAGACGCGAGGTGAAACTTTTACCCGCAATATTCAGATCGTCTGACATAGCTTTCTGTCCCCATCTTTCCGGCATGGCCCTTAGCCGCCGGCGAAGAGTTTTACGACTTCGAGCGAGTCGCCATCCTTCAAGGTAACCCCGGCCCAATCCGCGCGGCGCACGACCGCGCCATTGAGCGCCAAGGCCAAACCGCGCGCGGCGGGATCGATATCCAGGTCCCGCAACAGATCGCTCAGGCGGTCCGTTCGCAGCGCGCGGTCCTCTCCGTTCACACGGATACGCGTGAGCGCCGGCTCCCTCGCGATCATGGGCGCAATCATTGGACCGCCGCCAGACCGGCACGGCGTTCCGCGCCACGCTCGAAACGATCCGGTCCGAAGTCGCGTGCTTCCGGCATCGTCTCGCCGCTGAGCAGGAGCCGCGAAATGGCCTCGGCGGTGACCGGCGCCAGCAGGATGCCGTTGCGGTGATGCCCGGTGGCGAGGATCAAGCCCTCGACCGCGCTGGCGCCCAGGATCGGTGCGTCGTCCCGGCTGGTGGGCCGGAACCCGACACAGGTTTCCAGAATGGGCAGCTCCTCGATGGCCGGTAGCGGCCGCCACGCCGCATCCAGCAGCTCGTAAACGCCACCCGCGGTCAGGGTCTCGTCGAAGCCCTTTTCCTCCACCGTGGCGCCGACCAGCAGCCGCCCGTCGCGGCGCGGAACCAGGTAGATCTTGGGCGCCCACAATACGTGAGTCAGCAGAGGCGCTGCGGGGTCCATACCCAACGTCAAGACCTGCCCCTTTACCGGACGCACCGGCGCGCGCGCCGCCTCCGGCACCCAGGCAAGGTTACCGGTCCAGGGCCCGGCCGCGAGCACGACGGCCTCCGCGCCGTGGTGCTCCTCCCCGACCCGGACACCGCGTGCGCGGCCGGCCTCGATATCCAGACCGGTCACCTCGCAATGCTCATGCAGGACACCGCCCGCGCGCAGGAAGGCGGCTTTCAAGGCCAGCCCGAGTTGCCGGTTATCGACCTGATGGTCGGCCGCGCTAAAGACGGCACCGGCGATGCCGGCGCGCAAGTGCGGCTCCCGCCGCCGCGCCTCGGCGCCGTTCAGCCATTGCAGATCGAGGCCGAGCCCCCGCTGATATTCGTAAGTGAAGCGCAACTGCTCGGCATCGTCGCGGGTCGGTGCCACAACCAGCGTGCCCTCGTCACGGTAGCCGAGGTCGATGCCGGAGGCAGCTTCCAACTCGCGCACGAAATTGGGCCACATCGCGCGGCTGGCCAGGGTCAGGGCCAAAAGCGCTTCTTCGCCGGGCTCCGTCTCCACCCCGGCGGCCAGCATCCCCGCCGCCGCCCAGGTCGCCCCCCGCCCGGCCTCGCCCTTGTCGAAGACCTCAACCGCGCGCCCGGCCTGCGCCAAGCGCCAGGCGATCCCCAGCCCGCAGACTCCGGCGCCGACGACGGCGACCCTTCCCGCGCCGGGAACGGCGACGCTTGAAGACTTACTTCGGTTGTTGCTTGTCTGGCCCGGCATGGTACGGCTCCCTTCGCTGGCATAACCCAGATCAGGTTCGATGGGTGTGTTCTCAGCCAGCGCAAGGCGCGCCGGCACCCCAGCTCAATCCTGTAGCTAGTCTATAATAAGAGAGGTGCAAGTGGCTAGAGAAACGATAGCGCGGTACGGTGGCCCAGGGCATGGAAACCGACCGGGCACCGGCCTGCAACGCCGCGCCGAAGTTATCGGTGGCCCATCAGCTCACTGACATGAGCGGCGCCGGCCTGGGCCACGGCTTCTGGGTCGTATCCGCCTTCGAGCACCGAGACCAACCGCCCCCCGCAACATGCCTTGGCCACGGCCATGAGTTCGCGTGTCAGCCATGCGAAATCGGCGTTCACAAGGCGCTGATCGCCAAGCGGGTCGCGCTTGTGTGCGTCGAAGCCGGCGGAGACGAAGAGCAGCTCCGGCGCGAACTCCATTAACCGGGGAACAATCTTGTCTTTGAAGGCCTGGCAAAAGTCTTCGGCCGAGGTTTTGCGGCCCAGCGGGACATTGACGATGTTGCCAGCCCCGGTCTCGCTGCTGGCCCCGGTCTTGGGGAAGATCAAAGATTGGTGAATCGAGGCAACCATCACGTTGGGATCGGCCCGGAAGATCGTCTGGGTTCCGTTGCCGTGGTGAACGTCGATATCGACGACGGCAACACGCTTGAGGCCATGAACCTGGCGCGCCTGCTCGACGCCGACAGCGACATTGTTGAATATGCAAAAACCCATGGTGTTGTTCACCGCCGCATGATGGCCGGGCGGGCGCACGGCGCAAAAGGCGTTCTGCGCCTCGCCACTCAGCACCGCATCGACCGCGGCGCAGACCGCGCCGGCCGCGCGCCGCGCCGAGCGAGCCCGGCGACATCACGGTATCCGGCGCAATTTTGGCTTCGCCCGCGGTCGGCGAGGTATTGAAGACCTTCGAGATATAGGACAGGTCGTGGGCGCGCGCGAGCTGGTCATGTTCCGCGCAGGGCGCGCTGCGCCACTCCAATCCGCCGAATTCGGGCGCCTCCAGGCGGGCCAGCAATCCTCGGAGGCGCTCTGCCGACTCTGGATGACCCGCGCCCGTATCGTGCCCGAGGCAGGCGGGGTGCGAATAGAGAAACGTTGTCATCGCGCACCGCCCTGGGCCGAACGGTCCTTCGGTTTCTCGCCCCGTGGCAGGCACCAGGGCCGGGACCGCCTATCGCCCGTGCGGCAGAACTCGCATTGGAGCTTGATCTGACCCATGTGGTTTGCGATCTGGGTCTCGCAATTCTTCAGGAAAGCCTCGCGGGCCTCGCCATCGACAACAACGTCGGAAATCGGCGCGCCGGTTGCCTGCGGGTCGTTGAACCCAAGCCGGCGTAACAGGCACACGGTCCCGGGATGTACCGAATGAGCGTAGATCTGGACGATGTTGAGCGCCGTATCCGCGACGAGGTCGGCGAATGCCTGGGTGACAAGTAAACCCGCCAATCCCCGCCGGCGCAGGCGGTCGTCGACGACGACGGAATCCAGTTTCAGGACGCGCTGGGCCTTGTCCTGCGCCGAGCGGTAAATATGGAAGCAAGCGACCGCGCAGAGGGTGTCGCATCCCCAGAGACCGAACAGCATGCGGTCGCAGTCGTCCGGCTTGGCGACGCCACCGTCGAGCGACGTCTGGATCGGTCCGACCTCGGGCGAGGTCGCGTGATGCCTAGCGAATGCCCGGAAGTCCTCCGGCGAGATTTCCGCTATCCTTGACCCGTCTTTTGCCATGACCGCCGCAGAATTACGCTGATTGTAGGTTCACGCCCCACTATCCCTTGAAAGCCTTAAGCTGCCATAAAGGTTCGGTGCGGTGCCAATTCCACCTAGTGAGGTGGAACAGAGATTGGTGGCCTTAAGTTCTCCCCGTCATCCCGGACACGATTTTCCTCCAAATCCATGCCCCCGCGAAAGCGGGGGTCTGATTTGGTTAGGAAAGTCAGTGATCCGGGATCCATCGCGCCGCAATCCGGGCATCGGACAAGCGGATACATGGATCCCGGATCGTAAGGCTCGCCTCCCGAAAATCGGGCGATTTTCGGGCTCACCCCCGATCCAGTCGGGGGCAGGCTCTAACGTCCGGGATGACGGCAATGAATTAGGGGGCGAACTTCAGTTCCACCACACTAGGCCATGCTCCGCGGGCGCGTCATCGAGCAGCCCTTGCAAGCATCCGGGTCCTGATCTACTGCCAAATACCCAGGGTCAGGGAACAATCGGGAGACGGCGCCGGCAAGGCGGGGAACGATGAGGAGTCCGGTGCAAGACAATCAGTCGGTGAGCGCGGTAGCGCTGGCCAATCCCGCCAGCAACTTTCTGGGGACCGCCTGCGTCATCGGCGCGGTCGTCACCTTTACTACCCAGGACTCGGCGATCAAGTGGATAAGCGGCGACTATCCGCTGCACGAGATCATTTTTGCCCGCGCCCTGGTGGCGCTCACGCTGACGCTCGCCATCCTGGTGCCCCTGGAAGGCGGATACCGCAATTTGCGCACCAAGCGCCTGCCGCTTCACCTTCTGCGCGGGCTGGCGGTGGTGATCGCAAACATGACCTTCTTTACCGGTCTCGCGACCCTGCCGCTGGGTGAGGCGACGGCGGTTTTCTTCGTCGCGCCGCTTCTCATTACCGCCCTTTCGGTGCCGCTCCTGGGCGAGCGCGTCGGGCCGCACCGCTGGTTCGCTATTCTGGTCGGCCTTACCGGAGTTGCGGTGATGCTGCGTCCCGGTACCGACGGCTTTCATTTGGCCTTTCTGCTGCCTCTGACCGCCGCTCTGGCCTATGCCTTGCTGCAGATCATGACCCGCAAGCTCGGGATCGCCGAGAAGGCGTCGACCATGGCCTTTTACATCCAACTCACCTTCGTGGCGGTCAGCGGCACGATTGGCCTCACCCTGGGCGATGGGGTGTTGGCCGGCAGCGGCAACCCAAGTTTGGAGTTCTTGCTGCGGGCCTGGGTTTGGCCGAGTCCCGAAGACGCCCTCCTCATGCTCGCGATCGGTTGTCTGAGCGGCCTGGGGGGATATCTGATCAGCCAGGCTTACCGGATTTCGGAAGCCGCCCTGGTGGCGCCCTTCGAGTACGCGGCCCTGCCTCTGGCGGTCTTTTGGAGCGTTTTTCTCTGGGGCGACTGGCCGGATCCGATCGCCTGGCTTGGCATCGCCCTTATCGCCGGTGCCGGCCTCTACACCTTTTACCGCGAGACCGTGCGCGGCCGCAGAATCGTCCTCAGGCGGCCGATATTTCGCAACAGATAGGGGGCTTCCACAACACGATAGCTTAACGTGACACCGCCGTCGGCCCACACCTGGTTTCACCCTGACGGAACTAATTCCAATTACCCACACCTTCACATAATATATATACTTCAATTGGTTATACCTAAAAAGCTAGGTTTGACCGCATTTCGACGCTAGAAAAAAGGCGATTTTTTTAAGGCCGGCTTTTCGCTAAGTCAAACGGAAGACCTATACATTGTATAGAAAGTGGAACACCCTCAATGAATACAGATCGTTTTGAGAATACGCAGAGATTCCGTGAGCTTGGCACTTTTTGGTGCTCGGAAGTGCTTGAGAAGCACGAAGTCATACACCCAACAGACCAGGCTGTTGCCATATGCCGCTTCATAGTTGAAGACATTCCCTCTGCCGAGTTTCGGGACAAAGTCCCTGCTCCAGAAGAGGTCCAGGACTGGGCCAAGTCATGCTTCTCTAGGATTGCCGGCGATCAAGAAAAGCTTCGCTTTGATTTGTCCGCTTGGCGGAAATTGGCGGCAATATCCGTCTCAATTGTCGCGTGGGACCCTCTTCAACATCTAGCTAACCTTATCGTGGTTAAGCGCGGAGAGCTCGCGTTCAAAAATGCGGAGGCCCGACTCAGAAGCAGAGGATTTACAGTTGATGATGCGCGGTTCCTCGACCTGACTGAGCGCTTTAGCGGAAGTGCCATCCGGCGCTCTATCCGTGGCTTCGATCCAAGCCTTGGCTCCGGGCATGAGGAACAATGGTTGCGTCAGGTTTTCTATCGCTGGGCCCTCAAAGATTTGATAACCGCAAGG
Organism: Kiloniellaceae bacterium; assembly: GCA_021776115.1. GTDB lineage: Bacteria > Pseudomonadota > Alphaproteobacteria > Kiloniellales > J153 > JAJFGN01. The sequence continues at coordinate 30,112 of JAJFGN010000072.1, forward strand.
AATCAAGAAGAGCAGTACCGTATCTGGGAAGACTTGAGGAATGTTCCAGTCCCTGACGCAGACATGGAGCGCGGGTGTCTCACGGAAGTCGCAGATCGCCTAGCTGGAGCGTTCGAACGCCTGAGTGATCCTCAAAAGCTGGCCATTTCCCTATATTTTGGACTAACAGGAAAAGAGTACAGGCTAAAGGACATTGGAAAATCGTTGGACTTAAGTGAATACAAGACCCGGACCCTGATCGTGCAGGGACTCGGTGCACTCGCTTCCCATCTTGGTGTAAGCGGCTCCCTCAACGAGTCGGAGTTCAAATGCATCGACCTTTTGCACAACGAGGGCCGCGACGTTCAGGCTGTGGCACGTCAAATGAAGTGCAGTGAGTCCGATGTTCGAAACATGCTCAAAGGCATTGATAACAAGTTTCGTCGTGCCCTGCGACCTCGCACGCAAAAACCTGTCATGAAAAGAAAATTGGAGAGTGATGAAATGAGTGGAACAGAGTTCGTCAGCGGTGCATTTGCTATGACGCCCTCGGATTTGTACCGAGAGCTTGATGAGTCCATCGCCGCAACAGAAGAATCAGTAGAGGTCATCAGAGAGAAAAATGGCGCATTGAAGGTACATCTAGGGGGCCAAACCTTCAGCGGGTCTTTTTTACGTCGCGTCATGACCGAGCATCCCGGATACATAGATGCTTTGTCTGCTAAGGGTCTATCCGTTGCAGACATCATGCTTGATGTAAATGATCCAACATCAAACGATGTTGTCGTAAGAGCCGACCTTTGGCCGGAGGATCGCACTATTGCCGAGCTCCTGGACGCCTCGACGCGTAAGCACTGGATCACTTCAGAGAGGATTTACGAAGAATGCAGAGAAGCAAAACAGTCTGTTGAGTCAACTCTGCTCACCGAAGACAAAAGTCTGGCAATTGAAAGAATCTTCCGGGTGCTTTCCGGTGTCTCTCAATCCATAGAGTTGGAACGGCTCGATTCCGAAGATGATGAAGATCAGCCCTATCTCTGGATAGAAAAAACTTCCGACGGAAACATACTGGCGACCTGGAAAGGCAATGGAGAGTATGACAACTTCGACTTGGCCCAGCTCATTGCAAACGAAGCTGACTTAGTGGGAGAGGTTGACAAAATGGGACAGACTTTCGTCGTAAATGCCCTGACCAGGGGCCTTCTAGACGGAGACTATGACCTGCCGGAGTTCGAACAAACTGGTGATGCCACCAGTTCACATACCGCGCTGCGATGGGTACCGACAACGCTTGGCGATTAAAAAGGCCACTGACGAGGAGGAATTATATGATGAAATCCGCCAGGTCGATTGGCGATTTCACAAATCGATTGCCCTTATTCCACATGTAGGGGGTCGCGATCCATTGGAGATCGCCATTCTTCTGTAGGTGCAGATTGTGAAGCAAGAATCCTGCACCGCCCTTTCCGGCCGGTCCTTGTAGGGTCGTAGGGCAACGTATTTCGTGAATCTCTCGCATTGGTTTGTCTAGCGGAATATCGAAGGCTTTGTAAAAGGGATCATGGGTATGACCCGTCAGGACCGCGGTTATTTCGTATTGAGCCGCTATGTCAAACAACCTCCTTTTTGAGGACGCATCTAAACCCCGCGCGCCAAAGACCCTCGCTAATTGACCCCCACCAAAGCCGATCGAATGGTGGCAAATGATCATCCTGACTCGGCGCACACCTTGACCAGGCTGTTTCTGGTCGCTCTTCTTGAGCAGGGTTTCAAGATCATTGAATTCATCATTAGAAATCGTTCCCGCAGCCCAAAGACTCCTATAGTTGATAAACTGGCCGGAGTTGGAGTCGATCCCGTAGATTTCCAAAAGAATGGCGCCAGAGGGAGAGGTCCAGATTTCGCACCACGGTGTCTGCTCGAAGTGGCGCCCAAGAATTCCCGGGTTATAGGCGCCCGCCGGCAAAGTCCGCCCATCCCAGTGATCGTGATTGCCGGGAATGCTCAGGTATTGTGACTTTGAGCACCGAAGGCCAATTCTTGCCCCTGGGTTGCTATCTCGCACCCGCCACTCAGATTTCAAGAAAGAGTGACCAACCGCAAATTCACTAGCCGTGCCAGTCGCTGTCATATCGCCACTCATGACAAACTGCATGCCATTTTTACCCGCCTTGGTTTTAGCGGCAAGTCTTCGTGTCGAGATCATGAGGCCGCGACATAACAAGAAGTCATGTCCGTGATAGCCCGAAACAGGTCCAAATTGGTTATTGGTGATTTTAGATCCGAAGTGCAGATCAGAAATGTGCATAAAGTGAAGAGACGTCATTTTTTAACCCTCTCATACTCCGACCTACAATACTTTCTATCATCAACGCCATCTCAAGAGATGCCCTTTTCTTCAAAGAACTTCGAACGGCATTGTCATCTATGGACGCCCCCCTACATTATCTTCCTACGCTTGATGCGAATGACTGCAGACCGGGCGTCCTCTGCAAGGTGAATGTCAAAGACGTCCCGGCCCTCGTGAACAAGAGTTTCCGCCGGCGCCAAGACGTGCGTCTCGCCGCCGCCCGCGCGAAGCACGCAACCGCCGTTCAAGTTGTGGATCAGAAGGCAATCGAGATTTCCAGTCTCCAAAGCGGCGGCACGCGGACCCTGCCAGATGTCCAAACTTGCGTCGAAGTGATCGCGCAGGGTCATGATATTGAGATCGCGGACGGGACCGCCCCGCAGGCGCCCGAAAAGGGGATCGTCTCCGGAAATCCTGACCGCTTGAAACGGCTCCAGCGCCGTGACAAGGCCATCTGGGCGATGCAAATCCATACCACCGCCGTCAATCACGGCAATGACACGATCGGTTTCGGGGAAGATCGAAAACGGACCATCCCGTTCGACATCGGCGATCGAGAAGCGCCACCCCCAGTCCCGACCTGGGCAGGGCGCAGCGCCGGTGGCGATCTCTCTCGTGACCCCGCCCCCGTTCTTCCACGGCGTTACCTTAATATCCGATGGCAAAATCCGCCGCGTCGATGAGCTTGGCATTGCGTCCTCGTTTCGCCCAAGAAATGCCCGGCCGGTGGCCTCTCGCGACCACCCTAAAAGACAACGCCACAGGCCGCAGCAGCCTCCCTGCGCTCCTCACGGAGCTTCGAGAGACACTCCTCCACCTAAACGCCTTTGCATGTCAGTCATTTCACGGCCTGCCACCCGAAGCCGAAGGCGTAGGGTGGCGGAGAGGGAGGGATTCGAACCCTCGAAGGAGTTTTACCCCCTTACTCCCTTAGCAGGGGAGCGCCTTCAGCCACTCGGCCACCTCTCCGGGCGGGCGCGCCATCGTGGGGGCGCCCGCGGCACTTCTAGCGGGCGTAGCGTGGGACTGTCAACGAAATGGCATGACGAGGCGCACGAGCGGCGTAGGTGAGGCCAGCGCAATTCCTTCTTCAAAGGGAGCCGCCCCTCACCCAGCTCCGGCTAGGGCTCGGCCTTTGGCTTCGCCAAGCCTACACAACCCTCTCCCGAGGGAGAGGGAGGGACCCGCGCAGCGGGAGGGTGAGGGGTTCGCC
>JAJFGN010000073.1 GCA_021776115.1 Kiloniellaceae bacterium
AGCGTCTGGGCATCGTCGATTTCACCATCACGGGACACGCCGACCGGGCCGGCCCCGAGGAGTACAACCATCAGCTTTCCTTGCGGCGCGCGAACGCGGTCCGCGATGTGCTGACCGAGCGTGGCGTTAAGGCGAGCGGGATCAGCGTCGCTGGCCGGGGTGAGGCTGAGAACGCCGTGGCCACGGCCGACGGTGTGCGCGAGGCTGCTAACCGCCGGGTTGAAATCATTCTGCTTTAACGGCTAGGCCGGCCGGAGCGCTTACCGGCCCGCCCTTCGTAGACCCAGCCGCGCTGGACCGCGCGGCCGGATATACAAGGCCCCGCCCGGATGGCAAATCCGGCCGGGGCCTTTTTGTTTTTCATGCTCCTGCCGCCGATATGACCGCCACGATCGGGAGGGTTCGGGCCCAGTTTGGGAACTTATGGCTGGAATTGACCCGCGCCCGAGACTAGGCGCGGCATACCCAAAGTAGATTCTCGAAAATATACAACGTCTATATAAATATAAGAAAAATCAACTTTTCTTAATATTAAAATTCAAGACATACATAATTTGTCAAATTGCCGATAATTTCAAATATATTGTTAACTATAGTTATTTTCTTAACCTGTTTACTATGTTTCTTCACACTTTCAACAGAAACTCACATGATATTATGTCGTTTTGGCGCAGAGAATGATTGAGTTTTTAAGCCAGATTCCACAAACTTGCCACAAGTTTAAGTCTGAATGAAGGCGTTGCCGGCGTGCTGGGGATCAGGGTGCGTGCCGGCGTCAGCCATTGCCAGGGAGGTTAGGCATGACGGAAGATCTGGGCCAAATCCACAACGCGCGCGGTGTCGACCAGGACGGTCTCGACAGCGATTCCTTAAGTGGCGGGCAAGATGCCGCCACCCTGATCGGGCAGGCGGCCATTACGGTCGCTCAACCCGCGCCGGGCCAGGACCTTTCCATCGACGCCGAGGCCGGTCAGCGCTATGTGATCGAGTTCAGCCCCGATGCCGCGCAAGTGCGCGTCCAGGGCAACGACCTGATCCTGACCTTCGCGGACGGCGGCAGCGTCACCTTCGAGAACCTGGGCACGGCCGCCAGTCAGCCCGACGCCCCGGTCTTCGAGATCGCCGGACAGCCGATTTCCAGCACCGTCATCTTCGGTCAGGCCGTGGCTTTGGCCGAAGGGGAAGAGGCGCCGACCTTCGAGACCGCGGCCGCGCCGAACGTGCTCGTGGGCACCGGCGAGACGCGCTACGACGACGACACCGGCGACCTGATCGACCTGATCGACCCTCAAGGCGTCATCCCCGGCACCGAGCTAGAATTCCGCCTGATCGACCTGGAGCCGACCGACGTCCTTCTTGACGAAGAGGAAGTGTCCAACCCGCCGGTGGATTTCGACGTCGACGTGACGGCGAACTTCATCGAGAGCCTGGACGCGGCCGGCCTGACCTTTGCCGACGGCGTTGGCTTCGGCGGGGGTGGCGGTTCGACGCAGACCTTCGGCTTCACGGATGTAGGTGGCGAGGACCTGGGTCTGGAGGACGACGAAACCCAGGTTGTCGATCTTAGCTTTGTCTTCCCGTTCTTGGGCGTCGATTACACCAGCATCACGGTTTCCAGTAACGGTTTTGTTTGGTTAGGTAACACGGAGACAGATAACGACTGTTGCGATGCGGATGACAGCGAGTTTTTGGGCGATCCGCCGCGCATTGCGCCGGCTTGGTACGATCTTGATCCAGGCGAGTCGGGGGCCTCCATCACGGTCGCTGACCTTGGCGATAGCATCGTCATAACTTGGCAAAGTGTGCCGGAGTTCTCCAACGACGACGGAAATACTTTCCAGGTTCAGCTCTTCGAGGACGGCCGGGTCGTTTTCAGCTACGAGACCCTCAACGCCGATCTCTCGGACGGACATTTCCACGATGCCATTATTGGGATCACCGCCGGGGACGGTGCCAGCGATCCGGGCGAAAGCGACCTGTCGCCCTTCGGATCCTTCAATACGGGCGGTGAAGGGACCGTTTACGAGTTCTTCGAGCGCGACGAAACCGACGGCGCGGACAACTTCGACCTTTCGGGCCAGACCATTGTGTTCACTCCGAATGGCTCGGGCGGTTGGGAAGTCACCACGGGGTCGAGCAGTGGGACCGTGGTCGTAACGGGTGATGGCGGTGGCGGCGGGTTCGGCGATTTCACCGCGTTTGCCATTGTCGATGGCAACGACACCGAGACATCGCCGGACCTGGTACGGATTAACCTGCAGACCGGCGCACAGCAGTTCGTCGGAACGATCGATGGCGGTGAAGGCGACTATGAGGCGCTGACCTTCGGGCAGGGCGCCGACGCCGGAGTCCTTTTCGCGTTCGACGAAGACGGTCAGCGCATTCTCAAGATCGACCCGGCGACCGCAGATGTTCTCGCGGTCTGGGAGTCGGATGACAACTTCGATCTCGATGATCCGGGCATGACGGTCAACAGTGAGGGCCGCTTCTTTATCCTGGATGAACGTTCCGGCGGCTCTCCCGGGGGCTCACTGTTCGAGATCACATTCAATGGACTCAATGGTGGCACCTTCGACGTCGAGGCGAGGTCCAATCCCTTCGATGACGGAGATGGATCCTCGTTCCAGCCCTCGGCCTTGGCCGCCGATCCGAACGATCCCAACGTGTTCTATGCGTTCGGCGAGTTTTCCTCCTTTGAATCCAACGGTTCTTCCGAGACTGGCTTTGAGGTGAGCAGCCTGCGGCTGGCCAAGATTACGCTCGACGGATCCGGCGACCCGAATCTGACGCAGATCGAAATTTCCCCGAACTCGATTGAGCAGATCAATGGGATCGATCTGATTGACGCCGATTTCGGCTTGTCCTTCGCGCCCGATGGCGGTCTGTGGCTGATGATCGAGGACCTCAATACCTCGGGTGAGTTCGGCTCGCCGTCCGGGTTTGTTCAGCTCAACCTGGACAGCGGCACCGCATTGAGCGACACCTTCCAGGTTCTCGACACCGGCGCCACGGATTTCGAGCAGATCGCGATTGCCCCGCAGGCGCCGCAGGCGGAGCCTGAAGCGGACCTGCCCGGCGGCTTCCTCTATGAGTTCCAGGTCGGCGAGGCGGAGATTGTCGCCGACAATATCCACGGCACCGACGTCGAGGACGGGGTCACCAGGCAGTTCACAATCACGACCCTGCCGACCGGCCCGGACGGCACCCCGGTTGGCTTCCTGCTGATCGACCGTGGCGACGACAATGTGATCGAGGAGATCGTGGGTCCCGGCTTCAGCGGTGTGCCGATTGTTGTCCAGACCGGCGATTCGGTCTTCTACTTCCTGCCCAAGTCCGACTTCGCGGACCGGCCGGACACCGTGACCTTCAACTATTTCACCGTCGATTCCGATGGCCTGAACAGCCTGGGCGACGGCCCGGCCACGGTCACGATCAACTTGCCCGATCCGGTGCCGACCGTCACCGCCGAAGACGTCAGCGTCGATGAAGACGACATCGTGCCGCTCGACAACGAGGATAGCGACCAGACCGCCGCGAGCGCATTTACCGCGACCTTGATTTCCAGCTTCGGTCAGCAGCCGGGCTCCGACACCCTTGAACTCGGCCTGCCGTTCGACAAGCCGGGCTTCGAGGACACCATCGTTACCGGAACCATCTCGGCCGACTTCGGCTTCGATAACCCTGGCACGATCGGTTTCACCCAAGCCACGATAGATGCACTGGAAGCGCTGAATCTGACGTCTTCCACGAATGACCTGCCACTCGAATACGAAGTGGGCTTCGATGGCTTGGCACTACTTGCGACCGCGGGCGACGAGGTCGTCTTCGCGGCCGTTATCCTTCCGCCCAGTTCCTCCGGCGATTTCGTATACGGTTTCGGCCTCTTCGGCTCGATCAACCATCCGCTGACCGACGATCCGGCCACCGGCGACATCGAGACCAAGTTCGAGGACCCCTCGGTCGTGCCGATCCTGTTCCAGGTCACCGACCTCAATGGCGACACGGCCACCGGCGCCTTCAACGTCACCGTCGTCGATGACGTGCCGACCATCGGCTTCGATGGCGAGAGCCAGTACTACAGCGACGGTGAATTGCTCGGCTCGCTCAAGCTCTGGGAATCCGACATAGACGAGCGCGGGCAGGAACCCGCGACCGCGCACGAGACTTTCACAGTCGTATACGGCGCCGATGGACCGGAGTCGGATTCGGAAGCCGCTCCCTACTTGGCACTGGGTTTCCTTGGCGCGCGTGGCTTGGCCGAGGGGCCGGGGACGGAAACCGAGATTGTCTACGATACCGACGGCAGCACGTCCAACCCGGCCCTGACCTCAGGCGGCGAGACGGTAACCGTGGCCGGTGACCCCAACGATCCGACGGTGATCTACGGCTTCATCGATGGGGGAGAGGGTAACGGCATCTTCGACGACGGTGACGTTCTGGTCTTCAAGGGTTCCGTTGACGTATCCGGCAGCTCCGATTCGGACAATGGCCACCTCTGGTTTGAACTTTATCAACAGCTCGACCACCCGGACGTGGACGAGGTCATGGAAGACGACAACATCCGCTTCGAGTTCTCCGTGACCGTCACCGACGACGATGGCGACAGCGACACGCTGAACTTCTCGGTCGATGTCGACGACGACGGGCCGCGGATATTTGGGCCGGGGTTTAGTAGCCTCGACGAAGATGGGTTGACGGGTGGCATTACTGGCGGTCCTACCGATCTGATCGTGCCCGACCATGATGGCGACGGCAATGAAGCGACCAACATCGGTCGCCTGCAGTACGAGTTCGGCCAGGATGGGCCCGGCGATGTCGATTTCGCTCTGCTCGACGGTGAGCCAATGCAGGCCCAAGGGCCAGGAGATCCCGTAGATATCTTCTCGCACGGCGATGCCGTGACCTTCGCTTGGGATGGCGCCACACGCACTTTGACCGGCCTGGCCAATGCCGGCGAGGAGGGCGAGCGCGTGGTGTTTGAGCTGGAAATCACCGACATTTCGACCGGTGCCTACTCAGTGCGTCTGCTCGATTCGCTGGATCACCCGGCGGCGAATACAGAGGACACGTTCAGTCTGCTCCTACCTTTCACCGTGAGCGACTTTGACGGCGATACGGTGACCGGCCAACTGACGCTTCTGATCAACGACGATTCGCCGACAATCGCCGACGAGACCGCCGGCATGATCCAGGAGACGACGGACGGCGCGCCGATCCCGGGCGATGGCACCGGCGGCGGCACCGGGGAGCCCGAGCCCGTGCAGATCGTCAGCCTGGTCGGCGACGAGGACAACCTGGGTGGGCAGGTTTTCGCCGGTGAATTCGGCGATGAATTCCGTGGACCGTTCGATGCGCGCTCGCCCGCGGAGGCCGCGGCCACCGACGGGTCGCAGTTTACCGATTCGGCCTTGCACGGCGCCGGCGGGACCGTCGTCCCCGGTGGCGTGCAGTTCCTGCATACCTTCAGCGTGCCGGACGGCTTCACGATCATCAGCGCGAAGCTGGTCATGGGCATGGGCGGTGTTCAGGGCAGTGCCGGCCGCTTGGGTGCCGACCCCATTTTTATCGACGGCGTGGAACTCGTCCCGCAGGCCACCCTTACTTCTCAAAGCGGATTCGACTTCGATGTCTTCGAGTACGATATCCCGGCGGCACTCTTTGCTTCCCTGCTGGACGGCAGCGTCAACGTCACGGTCGACGTGAAGGGCTCGGCCGGTCCCGAGCAGGCGGTCTTCGACTTCTCGAAGATCGTCATCGACGGCACGGTGCCGGGCGCTGGTGACGGCGGCACCCCAATCCCCGGTGGCGAAACCAGCGTGGGCGACGTGGTGTTGACGGGCCAGATGGACGTCGATTTCGGGGCCGACGGCCCCGGCATGTTCACCGGCCTCGAGTTCGTCGAGGCGGTGGACCCAGACGGGGCCACGGGCGACACCGACGGCACGGCGTTCGATGGCACGCTGCGCGCGGGCGGCCAAGTCGTGGCTTTCGGCC
>JAJFGN010000074.1 GCA_021776115.1 Kiloniellaceae bacterium
CCGTTACAGCACAGCCGCACAACCTGGTCGAAATCGTTCTTATGCGCTTCGACCTAGAGTTTCTTTTAGTATTTTAAATAAAAAACCAGGTATTCGATTAAACACCTCAGTTAAGCAGGTTACGATTTCCCATGTTAATAAGATTTAAAAACTCAGAACTCATGTATGTGGCAAATATGTGTTAGACAAAACATCCGAGAATTTACATATATTCTACGGCGAGCAAGAAAATTACCGACATAATATTGACACATATCTAAAGTGTTCTTGGTGTGTGAGAATTTCTCGGCCACGCCCACCGCTAATACCGAGGGGTATACGTGGATGGAAACCGGCGAACGGCTGCAACATATCTCCTGCTCAAACCCGCGCCGCGGGCATGACGCGCGGCCTCCATGCCGGTGAAGAATTACAATTGGGGATCGTCACGGACGGCAATCTAGCCGCCCGATGCACCTAGGGGGTGTGATAATACTGTGTGAGAGAACTCCGCCTGCAGGTCGGGAAAATCCCGCCGCTTCCGTGGAAGAATTCGTCACCGCCGCGCTATCCCGCCCGCTTGCCGCCGGCGTAGGGCCGGCCCAGCCCGATAATGCGCACGCTTGTCTCGACCCTGTGGCCCGGCCATATGCGCGCGGCGGGCCTGGAAGGTATCGCCGTCGTAGACGCTCACGACCTCGGAGACGATCGGACCGGGGGAGAGTCTCGGGGTCGCCGGCCGCCGTGAACCGGCCAGTGATTTGCGAATTAAATCAAGTCGTTGGATGGTGGGCGCGGCTGGGATTGAACCAGCGACCCCTGCCGTGTGAAGGCAGTGCTCTCCCGCTGAGCTACGCGCCCGGCCCATTTGCGGGCTGGCCTTGGTGGGCGTTCATGTAGGGCAGGGCCGCAAGCGGAGTCAAGAACCGGCGGCAAGATTCCGGCCGGCTTGCGGCGGCCCGGGACAGTTATGCTTGCTTAAAGAGTTACGCGGCTAAGTTGTCGTATCTGGTCTTCCGCCTTGGTCCCTTGTGGTTTGGGCAGCGGGAATCGCCGCTGACCTAGGGGCTCCTATGCTCTATTACCTGCACGAATTTGCCCGGCTTTCCATGGCTCCGACGCGGGCCATGTCCGAGGGCCTGCGCTTCATACTCGATAACCCCATGAATCCCATGTCGATGACGCCTATGGGCCGCTCCATGGCCTCCGCGGCGGATATTTTCGAGCATCTGACTCGCGCCTACGGCAAGCCAAACTGGGACCTCGCTGAAACTGAGATCGCAGGCCAGCCGGTTGCGGTTGAAGAGGAGGTCCTCATCAAGCGTACTTACTGCCATCTGCTGCACTTCAAACGGGCGGCCGAGCGGAAGGATCCCAAGCTGCTGGTGATCGCGCCCCTGTCGGGCCACTACGCGACCCTGCTGCGTGGCACGGTCGAGACCATGTTACCCGATCACGACGTCTATGTGACCGATTGGCAGGATTGCCGGATGATCCCGGTCAATCAGGACCGGTTTAACCTCGACGACTACATCGATTATCTGATCGACTTCCTGCACTTCTTGGGTCCTAACACCCACCTGCTGGCGGTGTGCCAGCCTTCGGTGCCCGCGCTTGCCGCCGTCTCGGTCATGTCGGGATGGGGCGACAATTGTGTGCCGACCTCGCTGACCATGATCGGCGGGCCGATCGACACACGCAAATCGCCAACCAAAGTTAATCAGCTGGCGAAAGAGCAACCGCTGGAGTGGTTCGAGCGCAACGTCGTCGTCGATGTGCCGCCGCCCTATCCGGGCATGTTCCGCAAGGTCTATCCTGGCTTTATCCAGCTCACCAACTTCATCTCCATGAATCTCGAGCAGCACATCAAGTCCTATGGCGAGCTGTTCGAGCATCTGGTTCAGGGCGATGACGACGCCGCCGACAAGAAACGGGTCTTTTACGAGGAATACCGCGCGGTCATGGACCTGCCGGCGGAGTTCTATCTGCAGACCGTCAAGACCGTGTTCCAAGAGCACGAACTGCCCGACGGCAAGATGATCGCGCGCTGGCATCCGGTCCTGACCGAAAACATCACGCGCACGGCGCTCATGTGTATCGAAGGCGAGCTCGACGATATCTCAGGCATCGGCCAGACCAAGGCGGCGCTGGAGATCACGCCCAAGTTGCCCGACGAGATGAAAGAATACTACTTGCAGACCGGCGCCGGCCACTACGGCGTCTTTAACGGCCGCAAATGGCGCGAACAAATCGCGCCGCGAATCGGGCGCTTCATCCGCGCGCACGATCACGAAGCAGGGTGATTTCCGAAGGGTGCGGTGGGTGTAGCTGGGATTGAACCGGCGCTCACCCGCGCGTCGGCTCCACGCCCAGGGCGGCCAGCGCGCCCGGCAATTCGTCGAAATGCGCGATCACCCGGTCGGCGCCCAGTTCATGAGCTGGGATGGTGCCATAACCATGGGCGACGGCGATGACCGGCAGGCCGGCCGCGCGCGCGGCCTGGACGTCGTTTTGGCTGTCGCCCAGCATCGCGGCACGACTCGGCGCCGTGTTCATGGCCTCCAACAGGCACAGGATGTGGTCCGGATGGGGTTTTTTGGCTGCAAAGGTATCGCCGCCTGCGACCGCCTCGATCAGATCGCCCATGCCCAGCGAGGCGACGATTTCCCGGCTGGCGTGCTCCGGCTTGTTGGTGCAGATGGCCAGGCGCCAGCCCCCGGCCCGCAAGGCCCGTAAGGCGTTGAGCGCGCCCGGATAGGGCCGGGTCCGCTCGGTCAGGCGGCTCTCGTAAAGGGCAATGTACCGGGCGATCTGGGCGCCTAGGTCCTTCGGTGCGGGCAAGCCGCCGGTCGCCGCGAAACCGCGCTCGACCAAGACCGCGACCCCGTCGCCCACCATGGCTTTGACTTCGTCCTGCGTGACCTTCCGCCGGCCGGCCTCGGCCAGCAGGTCCGAAAGCGCGTCCGCCAGGTCCGGCACGCTGTCGATCAAGGTCCCGTCCAGATCGCACAGCAACACCGGCGCCGAATTTTCCGGTCTTCGGGTCACGCGGCGAGGGTTAAGGCAATGATAACGCGCATGGTGTAACTTGAATTAATAATTGGTGATTTGCCGGCTCGGCAGGACGTGTGGCATGTTCCCGCCGGTTTTCACGGACCTTAATGCCAGTCCGGATTAGCGATCACAAGAGCTTCCAATCCAGCGCCCATGTCTGAGCGAAAACTTGCTGTCGTCGTATTAGCTGCCGGTCTCGGGACTCGGATGAAGTCGCGCCGCCCCAAAGTCCTGCACAAGGTGGCGGGGCGGACGATGCTGGGCCATGTTCTGGGCGCGGCCGCGCAGTTGGCGCCTGAGCGTGTGGTGATCGTGGCCGGACCCGGCATGGAGCCAGAAGTGGAGGCGGTCGCCAAGGAAGCCGGCGTGCCTTTCCAAATCGTGGTACAGGAAGACCGCTTGGGCACGGGTCATGCCGTTGCCTGCGCGAAGCCCGCGTTGGCCGGGTATCACGGCGCGGACGGCGCGGGCGACGTTCTGATCGTCTTTGGCGATACCCCTTTGCTTCAACCTGAAACCTTAAGCGCGTTGTGCGCGGCGCGGCGCGGGCCGCAAGCGCCGGCGCTCCTGGGTCTGGCCTTTCGGCCCGCCGACACGGCACGCTACGGACGGGTCGTCACCGGCCCGGATGGCCAGGTGCAGCGAATTGTCGAGCATGCGGACGCGAGCGAGGAAGAGCGGCGCATCGGTCTGTGCAATGCCGGTATTCTACTCGGCGACGGGCCACGACTCTTTGCGCTGGTGGATCGTCTGAGCAACGACAATGCCAAGGGCGAGTACTATCTGACCGATGTATACGCCATGGCCGACGGCGAAGGTTTAAAAGTGCGCAGCGCCGAGACCGACCCGGACGAGGTTCTGGGTGCCGACTCGCGTACCGGCCTGGCGCGCGCTGAGGCTCTAATTCAAGCGCGCCTGCGCGCTCGTGCGCTCGATGGCGGGGCCACTCTGGTTGATCCCGATTCGGTCTGGTTCTCCTGGGACACCCGCCTCGGGCGCGACGTGACGATAGAGCCGAACGTCGTCTTCGGGCCGGGCGTGGTGATCGGGGACGACGTTGAAATTCGCGCTTTCTGCCATCTCGAAGGTGCGCAGGTCGGTGCCGGCGCCGTCGTCGGTCCTTTCGCGCGCTTGCGCCCCGGCACCGTCATCGGTGAGCAGGCGCGTATCGGTAACTTCGTTGAGACGAAAAACGCGATCTTCGGCCCCAGCGCCAAAGCCAATCACTTGAGCTATGTCGGCGATGCCGAGGTCGGGGAGGCCGCCAACATCGGCGCCGGCACGATCACCTGCAATTACGACGGCGTGTCCAAGTATCGCACCACCATCGGACCTGGCGCTTTTATCGGATCGAATACCGCCTTGGTCGCGCCGGTCAAGGTCGGCGCCGGCGCCATTGTCGGCGCCGGTAGCACGATCGGTGGAGAGATCGCACCGGACGACCTTGTCGTGGTGCGCGGTAAGGAACGGCGCAGCGCCGGCGCGGCTAGCCGGTTCCGTGATCGCCGGCGCGCGGAGAAATCGAAGAAGGAGGGGGGCTGACAACATGTGCGGCATCATTGGCATTATTGGTAAGGCCCCGGTCGCGCCGCTTCTCGTGGATGGGCTGCGCCGGTTGGAGTATCGGGGCTACGATTCCGCGGGCATAGCGACCCTGGTGAACGGCAGCATCTTGCGCCGGCGTGCCGAGGGTAAGCTCAAGAACTTGGCTGCGCTTCTCGATACCGACCCGGTGGAGGGTACGATCGGGATTGGGCACACGCGCTGGGCGACTCATGGCCGCCCGACGGAAGCGAACGCGCATCCCCATGCCAGCGACCGGGTTGCGCTGGTGCACAACGGTATCATCGAGAACTTTCAGGAACTGCGTAACGAGCTGACCGAAAAAGGCCATGTCTTCGAAACCGAAACCGACACCGAAGTCATCGTCCATCTCTTGACCGAAAACCTGAACCAGCAGATGACGCCGCAGGAAGCGGTGTCCGAGGCCCTGGTTCGTCTACAGGGGGCTTTTGCGCTGGCGATTATTTTCGCCGGGCGGCAGGACCTGATGATCGGCGCGCGTGCAGGCAATCCGCTGGCGGTCGGTTACGGCGACGGCGAGATGTATTTGGGCACGGATGCTTTGGCGCTCGCACCTCTGACCGACAAGATCACTTACCTGGAAGAGGGCGATTGGGTCGAGTTGAACAAGGAATCTGCCATCGTTCACGACGCGACCGGCGCGGCCGTGCAGCGGGAAATCAAGCAGACCTCGGTCTCCGGCGCCTTGATCGGCAAAGGCCAGTACCGCCACTTCATGCAAAAGGAAATCTTCGAGCAACCGGCGGTGATTGGCGATACGTTGCAAAGTTTTCTCAATCCGCTTCGGCGCTCGATCGAAATGCCCGAAATGCCTTTCGACCTGGGCAACTTGCCGCGCGTGACGATTTGCGCCTGCGGCACCGCGTATTTGTCGGGATGGGTGGCGAAATACTGGTTCGAGCAGATCGCGCGCCAACCTGTCGAACTCGACATTGCCTCCGAGTTCCGCTATCGCGAGGCGCCCATGCCAGAGGACGGCGTCGCGATCTTTATTTCGCAGTCGGGCGAAACCATCGACACCCTGGGTGCGTTAAAGTACGCGAAGGCGCAGGGCCAGAAGATCCTCTCCATCGTGAATACGCCGGACAGCGCCATCTCCCGCGAGTCCGATATGGTTCTGCAAACGGTTGCCGGACCGGAGATCGGCGTCGCCTCGACCAAAGCTTTCACGACTCAGTTGACGGTTTTAGCGTGCCTGGCGATCGCGACCGCACGCGCGCGCGGCGCGATCGATCACGATCTGGAGGCGGAGCTTTCGAGCGCGCTTACCGAAGTGCCGGCGCGTGCGGCCGAGATCCTCAATCACGACGAAGCGATTCGTGAGATCGCGCAGTTCGTGTCCGAGGCCCAAGACGTCCTCTATCTCGGCCGGGGCAACATGTACCCCATCGCGCTTGAGGGTGCGCTCAAGTTGAAAGAGATCAGTTATATTCATGCCGAAGGTTATGCGGCCGGCGAGATGAAGCATGGACCCATCGCCTTGATCGACGAAAACGTGCCGGTCATTGTCTGCGCCCCTTCGGGGCCCTTGTTCGATAAGACCGCCTCCAACATTCAGGAGGTTGTTGCGCGCGGGGGCCAAGTAATCTTGCTGTCCGACAAGGACGGGATCGCCAAGGTCGGGGATCGCGCGGTGAAGGCGATCGAGCTTCCGAAGATTCATCCCTTTGTCGCGCCAATATTATACTCTTTGCCGGTGCAGCTTCTGGCCTACCACACGGCGGTCATCAAGGGCACCGACGTCGATCAGCCGCGCAACCTGGCCAAGAGCGTCACGGTCGAATAGGCGCGCGCCTCAGTAGCCGTAGCGGCGATGCCGGTATTTCGGCCGGTATCCGTAACCGCGTCCATAACCATAACCATGGCCTTGATTATATCCGTGGCCATGTCCGCTGTATCCAGCGTGACCCTTGTACGCGTAGTAGGGACTGGGCGCATAGGCGTGACACGCGGAAAGTAAACCCGCGATGGCAATCACGGCGCCGACACGCAGCGCGGTTCTGAATCGTGGCGTCATGGGGGTCTCCTTGATTTTGATCGCACTTTTCGATGATTGGCGCGGTCTCCACTGCGTGTTACGCGCGGCCGCGTCCGCATGTCCCCGTCTGAAATTTTTTAAACATAAAATATATGTTTAATAAAAATATTACGCGATGTATGTGTGTATAAAGGCTTGACATACACACCTCTCGTGGATAATTATTTGAGTGAGCATCGATTTGGATCCGTCAGCTTGCGGATGCTCAGCTAAAATCAGCTAAGCGGCGGTTCGACGGATAAACCGCCCGGCAGAAAAGCTGAGGCGGTTTTTTGTTTGGTTTGGTCCGGCCCTAAACGGACCCGCGGAATTTGAGTGGGCAGCTTGCGACCGCGTTATCAAGTGCTAAAGCGCCACGGAATTGCTCCGTGGGCCCTTAATTGGTGACCAGGAGCAACATCTATGCGCTATTTTCCCACCTTCTTCGATATCACCGAGAAATCGTGCCTCGTCGTTGGCGGTGGCAAGGTTGCGGCGCGCAAGATTCGTCTTCTGCGTAGGGCCGGCGCGCGGGTCACGGTCGTGGCGCGCGATCCAGTTCAAGAGATTGAGGAGTTAGCCGCGACGGGCGAGCTAGAACTTGTGCAGCGCGGCTTTGTCGAGGGCGACTTGCGCGGCCGAGCCTTGGCCATCGGAGCGGCGGAGCACGACGAACTCGACCGCCGGCTCTCGGAGGCCGCCCAGGAACGCGGCGTGCCGGTCAACATCGTGGACCGGCCGGCGTTGTCGAGCTTCACCGTGCCCGCCATCGTGGATCGAGATCCGGTTGTTGTGACGATTTCGAGCGGTGGCGCGGCGCCCGTGCTGGCGCGCAAATTGCGGGCGCGGATCGAGGCGCTGTTGCCGGCGCGCCTTGGTCCGCTGGCCCGGCTCGCTGAGAGCTTCCGTGAGACGGTCAAAGCGATCCATACGCGCGACGCCGCCCGGCGCCGCTTCTGGGAGGAATTTTTCGACGGTCCCATCGCCGAGGACGTATTGGCAGGGCGCGAAAGCGAGGCCCGCGATAAGACCTTGGCGCTGGTCAATCGCCAGTCTCCGCGTGGTGTCGAAGCCGGACCCGTTGCGATTGTCGGCGCGGGCCCGGGCGACCCCGACCTCCTGACACTGCGTGCGGCGGCCTTGCTGCAGCGCGCCGAGGTCATCGTTTACGACAAGCTGGTCGGCCCCGATATTCTGGACCACGCGCGCCGGGACGCGGAGCGGGTCTATGTCGGCAAGTCGCGCGGCAATCACGCGAAAAGCCAAGACGAGATCAACGCCCTTTTGCTCGAACTCGCGCGCGCGGGCAAGCGTGTCGTGCGCCTCAAAGGCGGCGATCCCTTTGTCTTCGGCCGGGGCGGGGAGGAGCTGGATTACCTGCGCCGTCGCGGGATCGCGGTCCAGGTCGTTCCCGGCATCACGGCGGCGACCGCTTGCGGTGCGAGCGCTGGAATTTCCCTGACCCACCGCGATCACGCGGCGGCGGTGACCCTGGTCACCGGCCATGGCAAAGACGGTGAGCCTGACCTCGACTGGACCGCGCTTGCCAGGTCTCGTCATACCCTCGTCGTCTACATGGGGGTCGCGACCGCGCCGCATACGGCGCAACGCCTGATCGATCATGGCCTGGCCGCGAACACGCCGGTCGCGATTGTGGAAAACGGCACCCGTGCCGATGAGCGTATCGTCGGCGGTACCTTGGGCGAGTTGCCAGCCCTGGTACGTGACCATGCGATCGCCGGTCCCGCGATCATCGTGATCGGCGAAGTCGCCCGGCGCGCGGAAGCCGCCAGGCGGATCGGGCAGCCGCATGCGCTCGCGGTATAGGAAAAGGGGTTAAGGGACATGGCCACGCAAATCGTGACCGCCAACCGTTTGGGCGATGGCCTGGTTATCTATCTGGCCCAAGGCGGTGCCTGGACCGACCGCGTTGAGGACGCTGAAATCGCACGCGATGAAGGCGACGCGACTGCCTTGCTCGCCCGCGCCGAGGCACCGGATCAAGCAACGCGCGTTGTCGGGCCTTACCTGATGGCGGTGATCGACGAGGCTGGGGTTCCGCGCCCGGCCAGCAATCGGGAAATCATACGCGCCTTGGGGCCGAGCGTCCGGACCGATCTCGGCCGGCAGGCCCTGACGCGCGCGAGTGAGGGATAGAGGCCATGTACCGTTACGATGAATTCGACCGGACCTTTGTTGAGGAACGGGTCGAGCAATTCCGCGAGCAAGTCGCGCGCCGCCTGAGCGGCGAGATCGGCGAGGACGAGTTTCGGCCCTTGCGCCTGATGAACGGGCTCTATTTGCAGCTCCACGCCTACATGCTGCGGGTCGCGGTGCCATACGGCACCCTGTCGTCCCAGCAAATGCGAAAATTGGCCCACATCGCGCGGCGCTACGACCAGGGCTACGGCCACTTCACTACCCGCCAGAACATTCAATATAACTGGGTCAAACTGAAGGAGGCGCCCGACATCTTGGCCGATCTGGCGGAGGTCGAGATGCACGCGATCCAGACTAGCGGCAATTGCATTCGCAACGTGACGGCCGATCACTTTGCCGGTGCCGCGGCGGACGAGATCGAGGATCCGCGCATCGCCGCCGAGGTTGTTCGGCAATGGTCGAGCTTGCATCCGGAATTTTCGTTTCTGCCGCGCAAATTCAAAGTCGCGGTGACCGGCGCGCCGAACGACCGCGCGGCGGTCAAGGTTCACGATATCGGTTTGCAGATCGTGCGAGATGCGCGCGGCCGGACCGGCTTCAAGGTGATCGTGGGCGGCGGTTTGGGGCGCACGCCGATTATCGGTGCGACGATCCGCGAATTCCTGCCTAAGCGTCACCTGCTGTCATACCTGGAAGCGATTCTGCGCGTCTATAACGAGCTTGGCCGGCGCGACAACATCTACAAGGCGCGCATCAAGATTCTGGTCAAGGACTTGGGTGCCGAGGCCTTCGCGCGAAAGGTCGAGGAAGAATGGTCGAGCCTCAAGGACCAGGCCGTCGATCTGCCCGATGGGGAATTGAGGCGGATCGAATCTTATTTCGCGCCGCCCGCCTTCGAGAACCTGCCAGCGGTCACATCCGGGTTCGAGGCAAAGCGTTTCGAGGACCGGGATTTCGCGCGCTGGGCGCAGCGTAACGTCGATGCCCACAGGGCGCCCGGTTACGCGATCGTGACCGTCTCGCTGAAGCCTGAGGGCGGGGTTCCGGGCGACGCCACGGCGGAGCAGATGGAAGCGGTGGCGGATTTGGCCGCGCACTACAGTTTCGATGAGATTCGGGTCAGCCACGAACAGAACCTGGTCCTGCCGCATGTTCGCCAATCGGATCTATATGCGGTGTGGCAGGGCTTGGTCGCGGCTGACCTGGCGACCGCAAACGTCGGGCTGATCTCCGACATCATCGCGTGCCCAGGGCTGGACTATTGCAACTTGGCCAACACGCGTTCGATCCCGATCGCGCAGCGCATCGGCCGGCGCTTCGCGGAGATCGAGCGCCAGCACGATATCGGCGGACTCAAGCTCAAGATTTCGGGCTGCATCAATGCCTGCGGTCATCACCACATTGGTCACATCGGCCTCCTCGGTGTCGATAAGAAAGGCGAGGAGTTCTATCAGATCACCCTGGGCGGTAGCGCCGATGAGAACGCGGCCCTTGGCCGAATCCTAGGTCCCGCCTTTTCCGCCGAGACCGTGGTCGACGCTGTCGAAACCATTGTCGATACCTATGTTGACCAGCGTCGAGCCGCCGAAGGCTTTAACGACACCTTGGCCCGAATCGGGCTCGATCCCTTTAAGGAGAAGCTTTATGCCCCTCATTAAGGACAACCAGATCGTAGAAGATTCCTGGATTACCCTCGAGGATGCGGCGTCCTTGCCCCAAGATGCCTGGCCAATCGTCAGTCTGGAGCGGTGGCGGGCCGAACGCGAGAACCTAATGGAGGCCGGCGTGCCGATTGGCCTGCGTCTGCGTAGCGACCAGTCTCCGCGCCTTGTCGCGGACGAATTGGAACATTTTGCCGTGATCGCGCTCGAGTTCCCGAAGTTCACCGATGGCCGGCCCTATTCCAGCGCGCGTTTGTTGCGCGATCGCTACGGCTTCAAGGGAGAGCTGCGTGCCGTCGGGCATGTCTTGCGCGATCAAGCGCTGTTCTTGGTGCGTTGCGGCTTCGATGCCTTCGAGCTGACAGAGGATGTCTCGCTGGAGGCATGGCGCGCCGCGCTTGGCAATATTACCGTTCGCTTTCAGGCTGCCGCCGACGGCCGTTCTACGGTGAGCCGGCTGCGCCGCCAGCCGGCTCGGCCCTCCAAGCCGCGCGCGCCGTCGCGGCACAAGGATGGCGATTATTGTGCCGCCTGTTGGGCCTATTGAGTCAAAAGATTTGTGCTGAGGCCAATCCGGACCTTTAGGGACGGCTACCCTTTCGTCGCTTCCGGTGCGAGCGTATAATTGCGGTAAGGCCCACTGGGCCAGACTATCAACTCGCAACATCATGCTCCGGAGGAATCTCATGACCGCGCAAGCGCAGGCCAGATCGGGCAACGGCACGCCGCACCTCAAGGACAGCGCGCTGTTCCGCCAGCAATGCTATATCGACGGAAAATGGAGCGATGCCGACAGCGGTGCCTCAATAGACGTCACGAACCCGGCGACCGGCGACGTCTTGGGTACGGTTCCCAAGATGGGCCGAAACGAGACCGCGCGGGCGATCGAAGCCGCCAATCGCGCCTGGCCGGCGTGGCGCAATAAGACGGCTAAGGAACGCGCCAACATCTTGCGCGCCTGGTTCAACTTGATGCTTGAGAACCAGGAAGACTTGGCGGTCCTGATGACTCTTGAGCAGGGCAAACCGCTGGCGGAGTCGAAGGGCGAGGTTGTCTACGGCGCAAGCTTCATCGAATGGTTCGCCGAGGAAGGTAAGCGAATCTACGGCGATACCATTCCGCAGCACCAGGCCGACAAGCGTATTATCGTGATCAAGCAGCCGATCGGTGTGGTCGCCGCGATTACGCCCTGGAATTTCCCTAATGCCATGATAACGCGCAAGGCCGGTCCCGCCTTGGCAGCCGGATGTACGATTGTCGTCAAGCCCGCCACGATGACGCCCTACTCCGCCTTGGCCCTGGCCGAGCTGGCGGAGCGGGCCGGAATTCCCGCCGGCGTTATCAATATTGTGACCGGTTCGGCTCGGGACATCGGCGCCGAGGTAACGTCCAACCCCATCGTGCGCAAGCTATCCTTCACCGGTTCCACGGAAGTCGGCAAGATTTTGATGGAGCAGTGCGCCGGCACGGTCAAGAAGGTCAGCATGGAACTGGGCGGCAATGCGCCGTTCCTCGTCTTCGACGACGCCGATCTGGACGCCGCCGTCGAGGGCGCCATGATGAGCAAGTTCCGCAATACTGGACAAACTTGCGTCTGTGCCAACCGAATCCTGGTTCAGGACGGAGTCTACGATGCCTTCGCGGCCAAACTGGCCACGGCTGCCAGGGGCCTCAAGGTCGGCTTCGGCCTGGAGGAGGGGGTTACCCAAGGTCCGCTGATCGACATGGCCGGCTTGGAAAAGGTCGAGGAGCATGTTGCCGACGCCACGAGCAAGGGCGCCAAAATCTCGGTCGGGGGCGCGCGCCATGAACGCGGCGGTACCTTCTATCAGCCGACCATTCTGACCGAGGTGACCACCGACATGAAAGTCACGCGGGAAGAGACATTCGGCCCGGTTGCGCCCCTGTTCCGCTTCAAGAGCGAGGAGGAGGGCGTCGCCATGGCCAACGATACCGAATTCGGTCTGGCCGCCTATTTCTACGCCCGGGATTTGGGCCGTGTCTGGCGCGTTGGCGAAGGCCTGGAGACCGGGATCGTGGGCATCAATACCGGCATCATCTCAACCGAGGTGGCGCCCTTCGGCGGGGTCAAGGAATCCGGCGTCGGGCGTGAAGGATCGCACTACGGCATCGACGAGTACCTCGAGGTCAAATATCTGTGCATGGGCGGCGTGTAGGTCCACGCGCCGGTTATCTCGGCAGGACAGGTAAGGGCGCGGGGTTCCGGCTCCGCGCCATTAGTTCACCGCGCGTCTACTGCTTGTCGTGTATCGATGGGCGGAGTCAGGGCCGCTAGGCCAGGGCGCAGGCGCGCCAGAATGTAGACGAAGAATATCAGGTGCGCCAAGGGAACGAAGGGGATGCGGTGTTCGTTCAACAAGTATCCCATGAAGGGCGCCAGAAACACCCAAAGGGTCCATAGGGCTTCAAAAGGCAGAAACTTATCGCGTAATCCCCGGCGCACCATCAGGATAACCGCCACCGCCACGAATGGCATATCGTACAAAAAGGCGTAAGGAGTCGCTATTGCTGTGCCGACCAGCATCAGGGCGAGAAGCAGATCCTTGTCAGTCTTTTGTCGGTACGCCCAATAGACCGCGCAAGCAACGAACAAGGACTGCGCCCCTTGAATCAAATAAGCCACGGGCTTTGGAAACAAGGCAACCTTGGCCGCCATGAACCCTGTTGACGAATAGTTGAGAACAGTCCCCGCGGTTTGATTGCCGGTTTCCGTGCTGAACCAGCGAAGAGACTCAATGAAAGCGGGCCAGGCTTCGATTCCCATAGCGAGTGTACTGACGGCAATCAGCCCAAGGGTCACGGTCGCCGCCACCGCGATCGTTGTCCATTGCCGTTTCGCGAGGGCCACGAAGGGAATCAGAAGACCCAGGTGGGGCTTTACAGTCAAGATGCCGAAAAGTACGCCGGACGCGGCGGGGCGCCGAGTCATGAGGGCCATGCCTGCGATCAAAAGGGCCGAGGTTAAGAAACCGTTCTGACCGGCCGCGATATTGATGGCCGAGGCGGGCGCGACACCGGCGGCCAGGATTTCGTACCACCGCAGTCCCGCCAAGCGTAAGCTACCGAGGAAGAGCGCTAGCGTGCCAGCGTGCCAGCATATCAAAGCCCAAGCATAGGGTAATGCCCCCAGGGGCACGATAAGTAAGGCATAGCTTGGCGGGTAAGCGAAGGGCTGTATCGGTCCGGCCTTGGCCCCAAGCGAGATTTGATATGCCTTCAGGGTTGCGGGATCGTAGAGCGACGAAAGCGACCCGCCATCGAGCAAGAACTTGGCGCTGGAGTAGAAAACAAAAAAGTCCGAGGTTTCGGACGTGCCCAGGCCGGTAGCGCCAAAGTCCAATTTGGCGTAAAGCATGCCAATATTAGCGACGAAAAATACACACAGGCCTATGAGCAGCGTCACGCAGACAGCCCGGCCCGGCTCGGTTCGGATCAGTTGGAAATGATTCCTCATGTGAATTTTAGGCTCTTAGGCGCCGTGCTTGGCCCGGATGGCCGGCCAGTACTTGGGCGGGGAATCGCTACCTTACGGCAATCGCACGGACGGGATGGGAATTGAGAAGCAGGGCCCCTATATATGCTCGGGGCGTGGCCAAGTTTAGCGCCCCGGCCCTTGCTGAGCGTTCGGCGCTGAGTGAGATTTAGGTACCGTACAATGGGGCGAACTTGATGGCCAGCGAATACGATTACGATTTGTTTGTTATCGGCGGCGGTTCGGGCGGCGTGCGGGCGGCCCGCATGGCGGCGGGCACGGGCGCGCGCGTCGGCATCGCGGAAGAATTCCGCTATGGCGGCACCTGTGTGATACGCGGCTGCGTGCCAAAGAAGCTGCTCAGCTATGCCGCTCATTTTCACGAGGACTTCGAGGACGCGGCGGGCTTCGGCTGGACCTTGGAGGGCGCGCGCTTTTCTTGGGCCAAGTTGATCGCCAACAAGGACGCTGAAATCGACCGCCTGGAAAAGATCTACGTCAAACTGCTGGACGGTGCCGGCGTTACGATCCATCGCGGTCACGCGCGATTCCTGGACGCCCATCGGGTTGAAGTCGGCGAGACCGTCCTGCGCGCTCAGACTATTCTGATTGCGACCGGTGGCCATCCGGTGTTTCCCCCCGGTCACGGCTGGGAACATGCCATAAGTTCCAACGAAGCCTTTCATCTCAAGACCCTGCCGCGCCACGTCGCGGTCTACGGCGGCGGCTATATAGCCTGCGAATTTTCCAGCATTTTCAATGGACTGGGAGCGAAGGTCACGCAGGTATACCGGGGCCCTCAAATCTTGCGTGGATTCGACGAGGACGTGCGCGAGACGCTGGCTGCAGAGATGGTCAAGAAGGGCGTGGACCTGCGCGTCGAATCGACCATCGACCGCATCGACAAAAAGGGCGAGAAGCTGACCCTGCACCTCTCCAGTGGCGAAACTTTGGAAACCGGCTTGGTCATGGCAGCGACCGGCCGCCGGCCGAATACTCAAAACCTGGGGCTTGAGTCCGCAAGAGTCGAATTGACGGACAAAGGTGCGGTCAAGGTGGATGCTTACTCGCGCACCACCCAGGACAATATCTATGCCGTTGGCGATGTGACCGATCGGATCGCTCTGACACCGGTCGCGATCCAAGAGGCGATGGCCTTTGTCGATACCGTCTTTCGCGGGACGCCGCGCGCGATGGACCAC
>JAJFGN010000075.1 GCA_021776115.1 Kiloniellaceae bacterium
CCGTTACAGCACAGCCGCACAACCTGGTCGAAATCGTTCTTATGCGCTTCGACCTAGAGTTTCTTTTAGTATTTTAAATAAAAAACCAGGTATTCGATTAAACACCTCAGTTAAGCAGGTTACGATTTCCCATGTTAATAAAACCTGAAAACACTAAAACCTGCATGTGACAAATGTGTGTTTGCCAAACAACGTTTTGTATTAATGTTTTGATGATTTTTCAGGATCTTTGCTTGACACAATATTAGCACAAATGTGCGATAGTCTTTTCACGCTGGAACTTTCGCGGTCGTGCTTGCCATTTGCCACATTTGCAACCGAGGGCAAAATCCGGCGAAAGGGCAGGGGGCACTAATTCGGTCGCGATTGCGTGGGTCAACACATCCAATCCTCGCTGGCCGCCGGAGTTGCGGCGCATGCTTATCCGGGTTCTCGTCGCCAGCGCGAAGTCAAACCGACCGGTGGTCGAGGAGATGAAGTTCAAGTTCGTCACGGGCGGCAATCTAGTCGCCCGTGACCCCTAGGTGTTGTGACAATGCTGTGTGAGAGAACCTCGGCTAGTGGTCGTATCGGCACAGAGTATAAGTGAGGCCGGCAAGGGGGACAAAGATGTGTCCCTTTTAGCTTGGTGAACGAAGGGTAAAGCGGTTGCCTTGGTTTCAGCGGAACGCTATCCATCGTCCAGCTTAGGGTACGGTAAATTCTTTGTTACCGCATGGCGTTGCCTGGCTTTCAGGGATCGGGGCGAACATATGTCCGCTCCAGGGAAGCAGGTGAGACTGACGCTTGAGAATGGACAGACGAATTCGGAATGGAACGTTTAAAGGAGCTTGAAGCGCAGTCGATTTACATCCTGCGCGAGGCTTATAACAAGATCGACCCGCTGGCGATGTTGTGGTCCTTGGGGAAGGACTCCAACGTTATGATCTGGCTTGCCCGCAAGGCCTTTTTTGGGCATGTGCCTTTCCCGGCCGTTCATGTCGATACCGGGAAGAAATTCAAAGAAATGTACGAATTCCGTGCGCGTTATGCCGCCGAGTGGGGCCTCGACCTCTTGTTGTTCGACTGCCCGCCGGTCGAGGAGATCGACCCCAACTTGCCGCCTGCCGCCCGTTCGGCCGCGCGCAAGACGGTGGGCCTGAAACGGGCGATCGAGGCTAAGAGCTTCAAGGGCGTCATCGCCGGAATCCGGCGCGACGAACAGGCGACCCGCGCCAAGGAAAGAGTATTCTCTCCGCGCGATCTCACCGGCCAGTGGGATTTCCGCGATCAGACCCCTGAGTTCTGGGATCAATACAAGACCGACTTCCCGCCCGGAACCCACATCCGAATTCATCCTCTTTTGCATTGGACCGAGCTTGATATCTGGCGCTACATCAAGCGCGAGGATATCCCGCTGGTATCCCTCTATTTTGCCCGTGAGGGCAAGCGTTACCGCTCGCTGGGCGATGAGGATATCACCAGCCCGATCGTGTCCACGGCCTCGACAATCGACGAGATTATCGCCGAGCTGGAGACCACCAACACCTCGGAGCGGGCTGGCCGTGCCATGGATCACGAGTGCGAAGACGCCTTCGAGCGCCTGCGTGCCGACGGCTATATGTAATGGAATCCAGTGTGACTTCGATTCAGGCCATGGCGGAAGCTGAGTCAGCGACCGCCCTTGCTTCCGCCCTCAAGATCGTGATCGTGGGCCACGTCGATCATGGCAAGTCGACGCTGATCGGCCGCCTGCTCCACGACACGGGGTCGCTGCCCGCGGGTAAGCTCGAGGAACTGAAGGCAGTTTCGGCGCGCCGTGGTATGCCCATCGAGTGGTCCTTCGTACTCGACGCCTTTCAGGCCGAGCGCGACCAAGCGGTGACCATCGACACCACGCAAATCTGGTTCAAGACCGCGCGGCGCGACTACGTCATTATCGACGCGCCGGGCCATCGTGAATTTCTCAAGAACATGGTCAGTGGGGCGTCCAGCGCGGACGCCGCGATCCTGGTGGTCGATGCCGCGGAAGGGGTGCGGGAGACCACGCGGCGGCACGGGTATCTGTTGCACCTCTTGGGTATCCGTCAAGTCGCGGTCGTCATCAACAAGATGGATTTGGTTGGCTTCGCGGAGGCGCGCTTCGCCGAGGTCAAGGCGGAGATCACCCAGTATCTGGACGATATCGGCGTCACGCCCAGTGCCATCGTGCCCATCTCCGGGCGCGACGGCGACAACATCGCCGCGGCCTCCGAACGAATGCCTTGGTACGAGGGGCCGGGGGTTCTGGCGTTGCTGGAGAATTTCCAGGCCCAGGGCGCGGCCACGGACCTGCCGCTGCGCCTG
This sequence comes from Kiloniellaceae bacterium, assembly GCA_021776115.1. GTDB lineage: Bacteria > Pseudomonadota > Alphaproteobacteria > Kiloniellales > J153 > JAJFGN01. The sequence goes on from JAJFGN010000075.1 coordinate 2,326, forward strand.
CCGATCCAGGACGTCTACAAGTTCGACCGGCGGCGCATCCTAGCCGGGCGCATTGAGTCCGGTGTCCTGCGGGTCGGCGACACGTTGCTGTTTTCGCCCTCGAACAAGACAGCCAGGGTGCGCTCGATCGAATCTTGGCACGAAGGCGTGCCACCGATCGAAGCCCACGCCGGCGACTCCGTGGGTATCACCCTGGACGAGCAGATATTCGTGGAGCGTGGCGAGATTGCCAGCCACAGCGAGCATCCGCCGCAGCTATCGACGGTTTTTCGCGGCACGGTATTTTGGCTTGGGCACGAGCCTCTAGTCACCGGCAAGCCTTATAAGCTGAAGTTGGCGACCCAGGAAATTCCGGTCACCGTTCAGTCGGTGGAGAAGGTTATCGATACAGACAGCTTGGCCGGCCGCGCGGCCGAGGAGGTCGAGCGCCACGCGGTCGCGGAGGTGGTTCTGCGTAGCCGCCGGATCATGGCCCTGGATGAATTCCGCAGCATCCCGCGTTGCGGCCGCTTCGCCCTGATCGACGGCTACGAGACAGCCGGCGGTGGCATCGTGTCCATGGAGGGGTATCCCGACCAACGCCAAGCGTTCGGCGTCAAGTCAGAGAACCTGACCGCCGTCGAGCACCGGGTAGCCGCCGCCAGCCGCGCCGAGCGGAACGGCCACGCCGGCGGTGTCTTGTGGTTCACGGGCTTGTCCGGGGCGGGCAAGTCCACCTTGGCCATGGCGGTGGAGCAGCACCTGTTCCGCAAGGGCTACCATGTTTACGTTCTGGATGGCGACAACGTACGGAGCGGATTGAACGCGAACCTTGGCTTCTCGCCCGACGATCGGGCCGAGAACATACGGCGGGTCGGTGAGGTGGCCGCCCTGTTCGCCGATGCTGGCATCTTGTGTATCACGGCCTTTATCTCGCCTTATCAGAGCGACCGCGACCGTGCCCGACAGGCCGCCGGTTCGGCCTTTCACGAGATCTACGTCCAGGCCGATCTCGCGACCTGCGAGCAGCGGGATCCCAAGGGGCTATACCGAAAAGCGCGGACCGGCGAGATCGCGGAGTTCACAGGCATCTCGGCCCCCTACGAGGCACCGGTACACCCGGAACTTTTGGTCGACTCGGCCGAGTATTCAGTCGATGAATGCGTCCAGAAGATAGTCGGCTATGTAGAACGCGCTTTCGCGTTACAGCGTGACGGCAGGTAACCCCGCTCCGAACGGAGCCGCCGGCTCAAATTCCCGCGGCACTTGTCAGCAGCCACCTTCACCGCCTCATCCATCCTTGAACGCGCGGGTCAAGCTGTCGGTCAAGGGTTTGAGCATGTAACTCAGTGCCGTACGGCTTCCCGTCGCGATAAAAACTTCCGCCGGCATGCCGGGCAGTAACTTCAGGTCTTTCAGCTTCAGGAGTTCCTGTTCCGAAATACGAACGCTCACAAGATAGTACGGTTCCGTGGTTCTTTCGTCGACCATGCGGTCCGCGGAGGTTGTAAAGACGGTCCCGCTGAGGTCTGGTGTCGTGCGCAAATTGAAGGCCGAAAAGCGCACTGTAGAGGGAAGCCCGCCCGCGACCTTGTCGATATCGTTGGGGGATACCCGGGCCTCGATCACTAGCTCGTCGTTGCCCGGCACGATATCCAGGATCGCTTGGCCAGGGGCAATCACGCCGCCCGAGGTATGGACGTCCATTCCGACCACGAGGCCCGATTGCGGCGCGCGGATCTCGATTCGGTTCAGCTCGTCGGCGGCCGCGATCTGCCGCTCCTCAAGATCGAAGATCTCGCCCTGCACTTCGCGCAGCTCCGCGACAACTTCCTGCCGCAGGTTCTTTTGAAGTTGGATGATGTTAAGTTCAGCTTCGCCAATGCTGCTTCTGGTTCGCGCGATTTCGGCCAGATGCTCGCCTCGGTCGCCGTTGAGTTCCTCGGCGGCGCGCTCCAGCGCAAGAATGCGCGTCTTGGTCGCGTAACCCTTCTCAAAGAGTTTGCGCAGGCCTGATACTTCTTCCTCAATCAAGCCGATTTGCAGTGCCTTGGATTTCTGCTGCGCGGTCAAACCTTGGATTTGATCTTTGAGCTGCCCGATACGTTTGGTCAGGATATCGACCTCGCCTTGGACCGCGGTCTGGCGCGCGGCGAAGAGTTCCGTTTCGCCGCGCAGGATTCCGGCGACATCTTGGTTGTCCTTGCGGGCGAGCAGGGAAGCGGGAAATTCAATTTGCTCCAAGCCGTCGCGCTCGGCTGTCAACCTGGCCTTGCGGGCCCGCAGCAAATCGAGCCGCCCGCCTATGATCGTCAGATTTGCGCGCGCGCGGATGTCTTCCAGACGGATAAGGAGTTGCCCGTTTTCCACATAGTCGCCGTCCTGGACTAGGATTTCGGCGACAATTCCGCCTTCGAGGTGCTGCACGGTTTTGCGCTTTGAGTAGACGGTGACGACACCCGGCGCGATAACCGCGCCACTCAAAGGCGCCAAAGCCGCCCAGGTGCCCATGCCGCCAAACATGACAGCCACGATCAATAACCCGATCAGAATGTAAGGGGCTGGGTTAGTGCTGGCAGGACGTTTTTTTTCCCTCGGGTTCAGTTGAACCTCCTCCGGATGGTCAGGTCCCGTGCCGATCAGGGGGTGGGACGAATCGCGGCGACATTCGACGCGGGCGCCGAGGCTGGAACGCGGGTCATCTTGGCGAGGACCTCTTCCTTTGGACCGAAGGCCTCGGCCACGCCATCGCGAATCAAGAGCAGTTTGTCCACGGCGACGATCGCACTTGGCCGATGCGCCATCACGACCACGGTTGCCTGACGCTTCTTCAGATCCAAGATCGCTTCGGTAAGGGCCTGGTCGCCGGCGGCGTCGAGGTTGGCGTTGGGTTCGTCGAGGACGACCAGCGCCGGATCGCCATAGAGTGCTCGCGCCAGCCCAACCCGCTGGCGCTGCCCGCCCGAGAGGATGCTGCCATTGTCGCCGATCTCGGTATTATAGCCCTGCTCCAGTTGAAGAATCATTTCGTGGACCCCGGCACGCCGGGCCGCAAGGACAACTTGCTCTGGGTCAGGACTGTCCGACAAGCGCGCGATATTGTCGGCGACAGTGCCCGAAAAAAGCTCGATATCCTGAGGCAGGTAGCCGATATAGGGACCCAGATCGGCCCGGTTCCAGTTCTGGATTTCGGCGCCGTCCAGCCGCACTGCACCGCTGCGTGGGGACCAGACCCCCACCAGCAGCCGGGCCAGGGTCGATTTTCCGGAGGCGGTCGGACCGATAACACCTAGCGCCTCGCCGGGCTCGAGACTGAAGGACAAGCCTTTAAGCACTGGCTTCGATGCGCCCGGCGGTATTGCGACGACCTTCTCAATTGACAGACGTCCCTTGGGCTTTGGTAGTTCATGCTGAGGCACCCCCTCCGGCGTTTCCTGCAACAAAACTTTTAGCCGCCGATAGGAGGCGCGCGCGGCTAGGAAGGAACGCCATTGGCCGATAGCTTGCTCTACCGGAGCCAAGGCCCGGCCCATGATAATCGAGGCCGCGATCATGGCCCCCGGCGTGATGATCTGTTGTATCGCCAGTGCCGCGCCTGCGCCCAAGACCGCGACCTGCAGGAACATCCGAATCGCCTTGGACCATGCGGTCAGGGCGCCGGCTCTGTCGCTCGCCAGGCCCTGGAACGCCATCCCGTCGCTATGCTTGGCCAGCCAACGCTGCCGGACATTGCCGAGCATACCCATGGCTTCGAGAACTTCGGCGTTGCGCAGGGAGGCCTCGGCGAAACCATAGGCGGCCATGGCTTCGGCGTTTGCTTGCTGCATGGGTTTGCGGGTCAGCATCTCGTTTAAAAGCGCGATAGTGAACAAGACGACAGCGCCGGCGAGCGCCACGAACCCGAGCAGTGGGTGCAGCAAAAAGATCACACCCAGGTACACGGGCATCCAGGGCGCATCGAAAAAAGCGAAAGGACCTGGACCGGTTAGGAATTGACGCACGCCGTCGAGGTCGCGCAGCGGCTTGCTACGCTCGCCGCGGTAGCCGCGCAGGCTTTGCTCGAATACGGCCGAGAAAACGCGGGGATTGAGGCGCGCATCGATTCCCGCGCCGACGCGCACAAGCACGCGCGAGCGGATCAGGTCCAGCATGCCCATGACCAGTAGCATGCCGCCGGCCAAGACGGTCAGCGCGACCAACGTCGATTCGCTCCGGCTGGTAAGGACGCGATCGTATATCTGCAGCATGTACAGCGGCGAGACCAGCATCAGCAGATTGATGAAAAAGCTGAAAAAGCCTGTCATCAACAACGCACCGCGCGACGCGGCGATCGCTTCGCTGACCTCGCTTCTTGCCCGCTTGGCCATGGCCGGCGCTAACCTCGTGGTCGGTCGGGGGGACTGGACCGGTGGATACTAGAGCGGTTCTAGATAGATAGGAACCGATTCGCTCCCATCATTCTGGGCCTTATCTATCTAAGAAAGCTTTAGACCAGGGGCGGGTCGGGATCGATACCTATGAGGATGAAGTCGCTGCTGTTGAGCGACAGGCCCGAAACGCCGTTGACGATACCGATTAACTCGTCCGGGCCGGCGGCGTTGACGTGGGAGATGGCCGTTCCGCTCGGTAGGCCCGCCGGCGCGGCGCTGAGCACATAGTCGTCAATCGCTCCGGCGAGCTGAATTTGGTCGGCTCCGGTCTCGAAATCCCAAATCAATCCATAGTCGCCCAGGCCGTCCGTGGCCGCATTGCCATCGTCATAGAACACGCCGGTCGCATCCCCGAAAACGAAGGTATCGGCCCCTGCGCCGCCCGTGAACACATCGATTTCGCCCAACCCGGGGTTAGCTTGGCTGGTGTCGACAGCTATCAGGGTGTCGTTGGTCGCCCGGCCCTGGACAATGTCGCTACCGACGATTTCGGTCACCGTGACATCGCCAAACGTGACGTCCGCGAAGTGGGCGTTGAGAAGGACGGAACCGGTCACCGGCGCGCTGAACTGCTCCGTTCCTTGTAAGAGCCAGTTGACGGGCTCGGCCGTGCCTTGCTCCCAAGCCTTCAGGCTGTAGGTGCGGTCGAACACGTTGGTCTGTTCGACACGGAAAGTGAAATTATAAGTCAACCCCTCTAGGAGAGTGAAAGGTTGTGCGTCCAGTGTGTTGAAGAAGTCGCCATAGGGGTGAATTGTGTAATTGCCAGGCTGTAAGTCGTAGAAAAAGGCCGAACTCGGCAAGTACCCGGCTTTCGGTTGTATGTTGGGAGTCGGATTGTCGGTGTGACCGTTCCACAGAGTCCCGAAGCCCAGCTCAGGCTTCCAGCGCCCGCTCGGGTCGCCTGTGGTCAGGTCATGAATCGTGATCGAAAGATTTACCTCGAAGTTGTCCCAGGTGTTGTCGCCGATGGCGAGCAGCCGGTCATATCCGATATCGGTTGGCCGTGCGCCGTTGGCGTCGAAGGACCATAATCCGTCCACGACCTGCACAACATCTTGGATATCGGTTACGGTCGACCAATCGATGCTGTAGTTGCTGCTCCACTGCTGCCCGGCCACATAGTCGACCGTGACATTTTTGGAAATGATGTCGCCATTTGAAAGCGTGGCCTTGATGGTAACGATGTCGTCAATCGCCGTGCCGTCCAACTCGGCGAAATCAATGTCGACATTGAAGTCGCCCGGGTTTTGCAAACGCAGGCCATCCGATCCGATCGAGAGGGGGCGATCCGCACCGCCGTTCAAGGAATAGGAAAGCGTTGCCACGTTCGCGATGTTAATGTCGCCCAGAATGTTGATCCATTGCTGGGATTCGCCAAGATTTCCAAATTGCTGGACGTCGCCATACCAAACGTTGATTGGTAGCTCCGGCGTAAAGGTTCCGCCATCTGTGGAGACGTTACCGGACCCGTCCGTCGCGACAATCTCGTAATAGTATTGCTGCCCCTGCGTTAGACCGGTAAGCGGAATGGAATGGTCGTAGGCCGGGGCTTGAGCGGGGGTCGTGCCCAGTTCCAGGGCCGGCGTGAGACCGTAACGTACGACGGCTGTTGTAGCCTCGTCCGTGACCAGGTCGAACCTGACATCGCCGTTCACGTCGTTGCTCGCCGTGATATTTTGAATGCTGGGTGCGACGGTATCGATGGGGGCGGCGCCTTGATCCTCGGCCACAATCGGCTGAGCGGTATTGGCGAAGTAATCGACCTGCGCGATGTAGCCAGATGAGCTACTAGAACTGCCGGCAAAGGGCCCGACCGAGTTGACCGTAAGCACCTGACTGAAGCTGCCGGCTGTGGTCCAGGCCGTGCCGTCGGCCGAATACTCGAAGGTCCAGGTATCGCCCACGCGGTCGATCCGCAGGTGGGATGCGCTGCCATTCGCGATATTGAGATCGAACATGGGGGTCGAGGAGCCGCCGAGAGTCACGGCTGAGAAAATGTGCTGCTGGGCGCCGTCGCTGTAAGTATCGAAGCGGATCCAGTTGTTGGCGTCCTGCTCGATCAGGATGCCTTGCGCCTGTGATGCCTGCGCTGGGTTGGACAGGAAGCTCACTTCGACGCCGAAGTCTTCGTTAGTCGCCTGTTGCATCATCCGCGCCGAGCGGTTGACTTGCCACGCATCGGAGTTGCCCGCTGCCGTTTCAATTTCCAGATAAGCCTGGCCGGATCCGGATCCGATGAGTTTGAAAACGGCCGCACCTGTCGGATTGACGAAGGTCCAGAGGTTTGGATCGGCATTGACCGAATTGAAGTCGTCGGGAAGCACGCTCCCCGGTAGCGCATTTGGATCGGTGACGGTGAGATTGACGGTGGCGGTGTCGGTGGAGGTGCCGTCGGTGATGGTATAGGTGAAGCTGTCGGCGCCGGTGTAGCCGGCGTCGGGAGTGTAGGTCAGGGTCCCGTCGCTGTTATCGACCAGGGCGCCATTGGCCGGCTGGGTGAAAC
>JAJFGN010000076.1 GCA_021776115.1 Kiloniellaceae bacterium
TGCCGAAAATCGTCAACGGCGTTTTCAATTGGGATTTCCGGCTGATCATGCCCTACGACCGGATATTGATTGGTTTTCTGGCAATATTCTCCATCGCCGCGTTCGTTCTTTACATGCAATACAGCAAGACCGGCCGCGCCCTGCGGGCGCTGGCCCAGGATCGCGTCGCGGCCCAGTTGATGGGAGTTAACGTCGACCGCTATTCGATGATCGGCTTCGCGTTGGGCGCCATGCTCGCCGGGGTCGTGGGCGGCCTTCTGGTCACCATTACCGGCGTCAATTCAGGCATTGGCGGCCCGATTTCCATCAAAGCCTTTATGATGGTGATGATCGGCGGCGCCGGTGTCATTTCGGGCGCGATCGCCGGCGGATTCATCCTCGGGATGCTGGAATCCGTCGGCCTCTCGGTCCTGCATTCCTATGGCGATATTACCTACCTGTTGATCTTCGCTTCCTTGATGGTGTTCCTGAGCATCCGGCCGCAAGGCCTGATGGGCAAGCCTTGGGGGTAATACCAAATCTCCATGGGTCATTATCATCGAGACTTGGTATAATGCCGTGACACGAACGATTAAGATCGTGTGGGTGGTGGTATTTCTTGCCGTGCTGCTGGTCGGCATTCCGGCGTTCATCACGATCAGCGAACGTTGGGATCTCTACTATACGCTGACCTCGGTGGCGCTGCTCAGCATCGCCAGCGGCGGTGTTTGGCTGACCTTCTATATCGGCCGAATCAATATCGGCCAGGGCGCCTACGCGCTGATGGGCGGATATGTCTCCGCCATCCTGGTGGTGAAATACGACGTATCGTTCTGGTTGACCCTGCCCTTGGCGGGCCTGTTTTGCGGCGCGGCGAGCGTGCTGATCGGGCTCCCCATCCTGCGCTTGCGCGGCGTCTATTTCGCCATGATCACATTGGTCCTAACCGAGGTCGCCAGACTGCTGATGCTGGCGCTGCCGATCACCAACGGCGCCAAGGGCATTACCAGCATTCCGTTGCCGGAGGCGGTGAAAATATTCGGCCTAACCCTGATTCCGGATTTCGCCACGCTCTCCAATGTGAAGCCGGCGTTTTATTATCTTTCCGTCGTCCTGATGATTCTCTCTTTTGCCGCACTTTACCGCCTGGTCAATTCGCGCCTCGGAAAGCTGTGCCGTTCGTTACAACAGAACGAGGAACTGGCGTCGTCGATCGGTGTCAACATCGCCTATCTGCGCGTTATCGCCTATGTCATTTCGTCGTTTCTTGGCGGTATCGGCGGGGCCACATTCGCGGCCATCTCACAATCGGTCTATCCGTCCAGCTTCACCATCGCCGATTCCATCAATTTCATGCTGAACTGTTTCCTGGGCGGCCTTGGCTATGTCTTCGGCCCGATGCTTGGCACCTTGGTTCTGTATTTCGGTTGGGATCTGTTGTTTCAAACCGGCGAGTTCCAGCTTCTTATTTTCTCGACGGTGTTGATCGCTTTGATACTGATCTTGCCGAACGGTCTGTTGAGTGTGCGTTTCAACAAGGTCAGCAGGGAGTCGGCGGGCCGTGAGTGAGCTCTTGCAAGTCATCGGTCTGACCAAGAGGTTCGGCGGCCTGACGGCCGTGAACGACGTGACTTTCTCGGTCCAGGAACTCGAGATCCTGTCGGTGATCGGACCGAACGGCGCCGGCAAGTCGACGCTATTCAAACTAATCGCCTCGTTTCTGCGGACCAGCAGCGGAGAAGTGCGGTTTCGCGGTGAGCGCATATCGAATTTGGCGCCACATATCACGGCGCGAAAGGGGGTCGTGCGAACCTTTCAGGAAACCACCATCTTCAAGGGCATGACGGTTCGCGACAATGTCGTCATCGCCCACCACTTGCGCTCGAAGGCCAGCCTGTTCGGATATTTCATCGGGTCCCCCGTCGCCATGCGCGATGAGCAGGAGTTCGGGCGCTCCGCCGATCAAATTCTGGAATTTCTCGGCATCGGCGAGATCAAGAACGAGATCGCCAGCAATCTGCCGCAGGGCCACTTGCGGGCCTTGGGCATCGCCATCGGTTTGTCGACCGACCCTACGGTGTTGCTGCTCGACGAGCCTTTCGCCGGCATGAACCACGACGAGACCAGGCACGCCGTCGAGATGGTCCGCTCGGTGCGCGATCGCGGGGTTACGTTGCTGTTGGTGGAACACGACATGTCGGCGGTCATGAACATTTCGGATCGAATCGTCGTGTTGAACTTCGGGGAGAAGATCGCCGAGGGCACGCCGGCGGAAATTCAGCGGAACGAGAAAGTTATCGAAGCGTACCTGGGCATTGAAGATGAATCGATCGGACTGTGAACCATGAGCCAGTTGCTGCGATTCACTGACGTCAAACTGTATTACGACCACGTATACGCCCTCAAAGGCGTGTCGCTTGAGCTCAATGAGGGCGAAACCATTGCGCTCATCGGCGCGAACGGCGCCGGCAAGTCGTCGATTCTGCGTGCCATTACCGGATTGCAAAGCATCCGCCAGGGCGAAATTGTCTTCGACGGGAAACGTATAGATCGAGGCTACGGCCCCGATGCCATCGTCAAGATGGGCATCGTCATGGTGCCGGAAGGCCGGCGGGTGTTCCCTTATATGTCGGTCAAGGACAACCTTCTGATGGGCGCCTTCACCCGAACCGACAAGGCCGGGATTGGCGCGACGCTGGAGATGGTCCTCGGCCGGTTCCCAAGGTTGAAGGAACGTTACGCGCAGGCCGCGGGCACCATGAGCGGCGGCGAGCAGCAAATGCTTGTTATCGGCCGGGCCTTGATGGCCAAGCCGAGGCTTCTTCTCTTGGACGAACCATCGCTGGGCATCGCACCGAAACTGGTTCAGGACATTGCCCGCTCCATCGTCGCCATCAACCGGGACGAAAAAGTGAGCGTCTTGCTGGTCGAGCAGAACTCGCGCATGGCCTTGCGAATTTCGCACCGCACCTATGCTCTCGCCACGGGCTCGGTGGCGCTGAGCGGCGCGTCGGCGGCGCTGCTGGAGGACGAGCGGGTCAAGTCCCTTTATCTGGGCGGTGATGTCTGATGCTGTCGCGCGAAAGATTGGAGAGACAAGGCGATGAATAATCGCGAGATCCGCATTCTGGTCGTCAATCCGAACACGACCGCCTCGATGACCGAGAAAATCCGCGCCAGCGCCGAGTCGGTTCGCGGCGCGGGTACCCGGATCGCGGCGGTCAACCCGAGCGAGGGCCCGCCCAGCATCGAGGGCCATTTCGACGAGGCGATGTGTCTGCCCGGCTTGCTGCGCGAAGTTCAAGCCGGCGAGGCGGCGGGCTACGACGGCTTTGTCGTGGCCTGTTTCGACGACACCGGGATCGGCGCCTGCCGCGAGATCGCGACCGGGCCGGTGGTCGGCATCTGCGAGGCGGCGATGCACGCCGCGAGCATGATCTCGACCAGTTTTTCCGTGGTCACGACCCTGCCGCGTTCGGTGCCGATCATCGAAAGGCTGGCCGTCGAGTACGGCATGGAGCGGCGCCTGCGTCGGGTCCGGGCCGCCGACATCCCGGTCCTGGCGTTGGAGGAGGAGGGCGGCGGCGCGCGCGAGCGGGTCCGCGACGAGGTCGCCCTGGCGATCGAGCAGGACGGCTGCGAGGCGGTCATCCTGGGTTGCGCCGGCATGGCCGACCTGACCGCCTGGCTGAGCGAGGAAACCGGCGTGCCGGTGATCGACGGCGTGGTCGCCGGGGTCAAGATGATCGAGGCCTTGGTCGGCGCCGGATTCAAGACCAGCAAGATCGGCGCCTATGCCGCGCCGATCCCCAAGTGAGGTCGGACCGATGAGCGACCACAGCTATCCGCGCAACATGATCGGCTACGCCGCCCGGCCGCCCGATCCGCGCTGGCCGGGCGAGGCCCGGATCGCGGTCCAGATCGTGCTCAACTACGAGGAGGGCGGCGAGAACTGCATCCTTCACGGCGACCCCGCGTCCGAGGCTTTTCTGTCCGAGATCGTCGGCGCCCAGCCGCTGCCCGGCACGCGCAATATGAACATGGAATCGGTCTACGAGTACGGCAGCCGCGCCGGCTTCTGGCGGCTGCACGGCCTGCTCCGCGAACGCGGTATCCCGGTCACGGTCTTCGGTGTCGCCATGGCCCTGGATCGCAATCCCGAATCGGTCGCCGCTATGCTGGAGGCGGAGTGGGAGATCGCCAGCCACGGCTATCGCTGGATCGACTATCAGTTCATGAGCGAGGCCGAGGAACGCAGGCACATCGAAACCGCGATCGAGATTCACAGCCGGGTCACCGGCACCCGTCCGCTCGGCTGGTACACCGGGCGGATCAGCCCGAATACCCGCCGGCTAGTGCAAGAGGCGGGGGGCTTCCTGTACGACGCGGACAGCTACGCCGACGACCTGCCCTATTGGGTGCCCGGGCCCGAGGGGCCGCACTTGGTCGTGCCCTATACCCTGGACGCCAACGACATGCGCTTCGTGACCGCGCAAGGCTTCAATTCTGGCGATCAGTTCTTCGCCTATCTGCGCGACAGCTTCGATCAGCTTTATGCCGAGGGCGCGAGCTCGCCCAAGATGATGTCGGTCGGGCTGCACTGCCGCCTGGCCGGCCGGCCGGGGCGCAGCCTCGCCCTGGCGCGCTTCCTCGATCATGTGCAAAAGCACGAGCGGGTATGGCTGTGCCGGCGGGTCGATATCGCCCGGCACTGGCACGCGCATCACCGAAGCGCGCTATCGTGAGCGATACCCTCACCCTTGGCGTGGACTCGGCCATGGGCCGGGAGGTCATGGCGCATATCGATCTTCTGGCGGCTTGCAGCGAATCCCCCGATTGCTTGATCCGAACCTACCTGAGCGACCAGCACGCGCGGGCCAACGCCTTGGTGCTGGATTGGATGCGCGCGGCCGGTATGGAATGCCAAGTCGATCCGGTTGGTAACGTGCGCGGCCGCTATGAGGGCCGGCGTCCAGGCCTGCCCGCCTTGATCCTGGGCTCCCATCTCGACACCGTGCGCGACGCCGGGAAGTATGACGGCATGTTGGGCGTGGTCACGGCCATTGCCTGCGTGAAGGCACTTACGGAAGCTGGCGAACGCTTGGGCTTCGCGATCGAGGTTGTCGGCTTCGGCGATGAGGAGGGCGTTCGGTTCCAGTCCACGCTGCTGGGCAGCCGGGCCTTGGCCGGCAACTTCGATATGAGCTTGCTCGACAAGCGCGACGGCCAGGGCATCAGCATGGCTCAGGCTCTGCACGATTTCGGCCTCGATCCGGCGCGAATTCCCGAAGCGGCCAAACAGCCCGACGAGGTCCATGCCTATGTCGAGTTGCATATCGAGCAGGGTCCGGTCCTGGAGGCCGAGAACTTGCCGCTCGGTGCGGTGACTTCGATTGCCGGCGCGACCCGGCTTCAGGTCGTGATTACCGGAACCAGCGGTCACGCCGGCACTGTGCCCATGGCGGGCCGCAAAGACGCGCTCGCGGCAGCGGCCGAGGCAATTACGGCGGTCGAGACCGTTTGTAGCGGGGCGGCCGAGCTGGTCGGCACCGTTGGACGGCTCGAGGTCGCGCCCGGCGCCGTCAACGTTATTCCCGGCGAGGCCCGCTTTAGCGTCGACATCCGCGCCGCCGAGGACGCACGCCGGCGGCATGCGGTTCAGACCGTGATCGGCGCGATCGAGGAAATCTGCGCGCGCCGTGGATTAGCCCTTAAGTTGGAACGGACTCACGAGAGCCCAAGTTGTCCCTGCGCACCCTGGCTAATTGAGCAGATTTCGCGCGCGGTCGCGGCCGAGGGGATCGCGGTGCGGCGCTTGCCGAGCGGCGCTGGCCACGACGCCATGGCCATGGCCGGCTTGACCGATGTCGGTATGCTGTTCGTGCGCTGTGCGGGCGGCATCAGCCACAATCCGGCCGAGGCGATTACCGCCGAGGACGCGGCCAGCGGCGCGCGCGCACTGCTGCGCTTCATTCGGGACTTCGACTCCGCGGCCCGGCGCGCGGGCGGGAGCCGCGCGATGAAAGCCGATCCGGCATAGACGAAGAAGCGGAACCAAGATGAACAACGAAAAGCCGTCGACCGGCGAAATTTTCGAGGACCTGGATCCCGCCCCGCGGCTCCTCATGGGGCCGGGGCCGGTGGATGTTTATCCGCGCGTCTTGAGGGCGTTGTCGACCCCCATGTTGGGGCAATTCGACCCGCAGTTCACCACCTACATGAACCAGGTCATGGCGCTCTACCGCCAGGTCTACCGGACGCAGAATCACTGGACCTTCTTGGTCAACGGCACAGCGCGGGCCGGAATCGAGGCCTGTATGGTCTCGCTCATCAGCCCGGGCGACCGGGTGCTGGTGCCGATCTTTGGACGCTTCGGCCACCTTCTGCACGAGATCGCCGCGCGCTGCGGCGCCGAGGTCGTCACCTTGGAAACGACCTGGGGGCGGGTGTTCGAGGCCGATGAGCTACGCGATGCGATTCGCCAGCACCGGCCGAAACTGGTTGTTATGGTGCACGGCGATACCTCGACCACCATGGCGCAGCCTTTGGACGAGGTCGGCGCGATCTGCCGTGAATACGACGCGCTGCTTTACGTGGACGCGACCGCGACCCTTGGTGGCATGCCGGTCGAGGTCGATGCCTGGTATCTCGACCTGGTTTCCGCGGGACTGCAGAAGTGTATGTCGGGGCCGCCGGGCTCCTCACCGATCACGCTCAATCAGCGCGCGGCCCAGGTTGTCGAGCGCCGCCGCCACATCGAGGCCGGCATTCGCGCCGACGGCACTGTCGATGCCGCCGGCGCGCGCATCCAATCGAACTATCTCGATCTGCCCATGCTGATGGACTATTGGAGCCCGCGGCGCCTGAACCATCACACTGAAGCGACCTCGATGCTCTACGCCGCGCGGGAGTGCGCGCGGGTTGTGCTGGGCGAGGGGCTGGAGCAAGGCTTCGCGCGACATCGAACCGCGAGCGGGGCGCTGCGCGCCGGGCTCGAAGCCATGAAGTTACGCCTCTATGGCGATCCTGTGCACCGCATGACTAACGTGACCGGGGTTTATATCCCGGCCAGTGTCGAGGCCGACAAGGTACGTGGCGAATTGCTCACCGACTTTGGTATCGAAATTGGAACTTCCTTCGGGCAACTACACGGTAAAATTTGGCGCATCGGCACCATGGGATACGTTTGCCGCAAGGCGAATATCCTGCGCTGCTTGACCGCCCTGGAGGCGGTTCTGCGGCGCAACGGTTTCGCATCCGATGCGGGCGCGGCGGTCGATGCCGCCTGCGCCGTCTACGACGTTTACGACGATGCGCCGGCTTGAACTCATGGGATGGATGGACTCACGATGAGCGACGAGATCAACGAAACCCTTCTGAACGCGGACTTGAAGGTCGTGAACCTGGGACTCGAAAGCTTCGCGCTGGAGCTTACCCAGCAAGGCGTTGAGGTCGTCCATGTCGATTGGACGCCGCCGGCGGGTGGCGACCCGGCCTTGGCCGAGCTTTTGTCTAAGCTCGGCGTCTAAGCGAAAGTCCGGTTGGGCCCATGGAAATCATCGAACGCGCCAACGAAGAGGCCATCCGCCGCATGCTGGCGGGCGACCCTGTATTGGTCGACGTTATTCCGGCCGAGGAGGCGATCCCGACCTTGGGCGATCGCATGATCCTGCACGCCGGCCCGCCCATCGACTGGGCGCGGATGTGCGGCCCCATGCGCGGCGCGGTCGCCGGCATCGCCTGTTTCGAGGCTTGGGCGCCGAACTTGAATGTGGCAGCTGAGATGGCGGCCAGCGGCACCTTCACCCTGCATCCAAATCACCATTTCGACGCCGTTGGTCCCATGACGGGCCTGACTACACGGGGCCAACCCGTGATGGTGGTTGAGAACCGCGCCTTTGGGAATCGCGCCTATTGCACGATCAACGAGGGGCTGGGGAAGGTCATGCGCTTCGGTGGCAACGACGCGGAGGTGCTGGACCGCCTTTGCTGGCTGCGCGACGATTTCGGCCCGGCCATGGGCGCCGCGCTGCGCGAGATGGGCGGTATCCCGCTGAAGAACCTGGTCGCGCGCGGCCTGACCATGGGTGACGAGATGCATCAGCGCAATGTCGCCTGCTCAGGCCTGACGCTGCGTCAACTCGCCCCCGCTTTGGCGCGTGCTATCCAGGACCGCGACGCCTTGGCGCGCTGCCTGGCTTTCATCGGCGGCAACGATCAGTTCTTCCTCAACATTGCTATGGCGATGGGCAAGGCGATCATGGATCCGGTGCGCGATATCGAAGGTTCCAGCGTGGTCACCGCCATGGCGCGCAACGGGACCGACTTCGGCATCCGGGTCAGCGGGACCGGTGATACCTGGTTCACAGCCCCGGTGGAGATGCCGGAAGGATTGTACTTCCCCGGCTTCAGCGAGGTGGACGCCAATCCCGACATGGGCGATTCGACCATTGTCGAGACCGTTGGGCTGGGCGGCTTCGCCATGGGCGCGGCGCCGGCGGTTGCCGGTTTTGTCGGCGCTGGTTTAGCCTCGGAGGCCGGCAACTTCACCCGGACCATGGCCGAGATCACTCTGGCCGAAAACCCGGAGTGGAGCATACCGGCCCTCGACTATTTAGGTGTTCCCACCGGCATCGATATCCGGCTGGTTATTGAGACCGGTCTGGCGCCGACCATCAACACCGGCATCGCCCATAAAGAGCCGGGCATAGGCCAGGTTGGCGCTGGGGTCGTACGTGCGCCGCTCGCCTGTTTCCGCGATGCCTTGCGGGCCTTTGCCCAGACCTTGGGGGTGTCATGAGCGGTGTCGTGATCAACGAGGTGCGACGTGGCTTCTATCTGGATTCGGTCGCCCTGATGCGCTTGTCTCGTGTCATCGCGGAGCGGGCGGGCGTTGAGGAGGCGGCCCTGATGATGGGCACGCCGACCAACAAGCGGATCATGGCCGATGCTGGCTTGCTGGTGGTGGCGGGGCAGGCGGCCGAAGGCGGTGACTTGGTGATCGGTATCCGCGCCGACTCCCAGGCCCGGGCGAACGAGGTCCTGCAAGAGGCGCTCAGCGAGTTGGACAAGCCCGCCGGCCATGGCGGGGCGGCGCCGCAGTGGCGACCGCGTTCGACACGAGCTGCCCTGAAGCAGGTGCCTGACTCGAACCTGGCGCTTATTTCCGTGCCCGGCGATTTCGCCGCTGCCGAGGCACGCAAGGCGCTGCGCCGTGGCCTGCATGTGATGATGTTCAGCGACAATGTTAGCTTGGCCGCCGAGGTCGCGCTCAAGCACGAGGCACGGGCGCTGGGCCGCCTGGTCATGGGACCGGATTGTGGAACCGCGATCATCAATGGTGTGCCGCTCGCCTTCGCCAACGCGGTGCCGCGCGGGCCTATCGGGCTGATCGGCGCTTCGGGTACCGGTCTTCAAGAAGTCTCCTGCTTGATCGCGCAAGGCGGCGGCGGGATCTCCCACGCAATTGGCGTCGGTGGCCGCGACCTTAAGGAAGAAGTGGGCGGTATCACCACTTTGATGGCCCTCGACGCGCTCGACGCCGATCCGGGCACCAAGCACATCGTCTTGATTTCCAAGCCGCCCGCGGCCGGGGTCGCGGCGCGCATTCTCGAACGCATCGGTGCCAGCGCGAAAAGCTTCACGATCTGTTTCATCGGCGCGTCCGACTTGGCGCTGCCGGTGAATGCGCGTTTGGCCGACACCCTCAAGGCGGCGGCCGAGGATGCCCTGGGCGGTGTCGGTCTTGGCACCGGCTTCGATCCGGCGGCGCGGACCGGCCGTCCAACGCCGGAACGCGACGCGGTGTGGGGGCTCTTTACCGGCGGCACCTTGTGCGCCGAGGCACAAGTGATCTTTCGGGCGGCCGGTCAATCGGTGGGGTCGAACGCGCCGGTCCCCGGCGCGCTGCCGCTGGACCGGGCCGCAACCGGCCATCGCCTGATCGACCTTGGCGCCGACGAATTCACGCACGGCCGGCCCCATCCCATGATCGATCCAAGCGTGCGCGACGACGTGCTGGTCGAGGCACTCGCGTCGTCGCGGGTCGGTGTGATCCTCCTGGACGTCGTCATCGGTTTTGGCGCGCACGCGGACCCGGCCGGTCATCTGGCTCATGTCCTTACTGCCCATCGCCGTCCGGACGACGTGCGTGTTATCGCCTCGGTGACCGGGACCGACGGGGACCCGCAGGGCCGTACCGCGCAGGCCGCCAAACTGGAAGCGGCCGGGGTCATGGTCGCGCCGTCCAATGCCGATGCCGCCACCTTGGCCTTAGCGTGCCTGGGTTGTTTCCCGGTTCGCGATCCAACCAGTAGATCCGCGTGAACGCGGCGCCCGGAATTCCCGATCGTTTGCTGGTCGCGATCGGCGGCAACGCTACCCATCCCGAGGACATCGAAGGGACCTCGCAGGAGCAAAAGACGATCGCGGCCAGAACGGCGCAGGCCTTGCTGCCCCTGGCCATGCTCGACAACGAGTTGATCGTCACCCACGGCAACGGTCCCGTGGTCGGCAAGATACTTATGCGTCAGGCCCTGACCCGAGATCGGATCGCGCCCATGCCGCTCGATATCTGCGTTGCGCACAGTCAGGGCGGCATCGCCTACCTTCTGGTGCAGGCCCTTGAAAACGCACTGCGTGAATCCGGCGGCGCGCGCCACGTGGCTTGCCTGCTGACCCAAGTCGAGGTCGATCCGGATGATCCGGCCTTCGGTAACCCGGCCAAACCGGTCGGCCCCTTCTTCGACGCTGAGCAGGCCAAGCGGATCGGCGCGGAACTGGGCTGGCTCATGAAGGAGGACGCCGGGCGCGGCTGGCGCCACGTCGTGCCGTCGCCCAAGCCGAAGCATATCTGCGACGTGTCCCTGGTTCAGGTCCTGGCGCGGCGCGGCACCGTGGTCATCGCGGGCGGCGGCGGCGGGATACCGGTCATTCGCGGGCCCAAGGGCGTGCGCCACGGCGTCGCGGCCGTGATCGACAAGGATTTGACCTCGGCGCTTATGGCCAATGTGCTGGGCATCGAGTTGATGATGATTCTAACCGCGGTGCCGCGGGTTGCGATCCATTTCAATACGCCGCGCCAGGAGTACCTGGACCGGGTTACCCTGCGCGAGTTGCGGGCCTTGCATGCCGCCGGGCATTTCCCGGCCGGCAGCATGGGCCCCAAGATCGAGGCCGCGATCCGCTTTCTCGAGGGCGGCGGCGAGCGCGTGATCATCGCCCATATCGAGGAGGCCATGGCGGCGCTGCGCGGCGAAACCGGCACCCATATCATCGCCGACGATGTTTGAGTCCAGCGTCCCTTACCGCTTCAAGGTCCGCTCCGGCGGGGCGCTCGCGCTCGCGCTCTTGCGCGCACCGGCGCCCTGCCGGGTCGTTGCTGTGTTCAAGCGCAGCTTCTATCTGCGAAGCGGCGATGCCCTGGCCTGCCTCGGCGGACCGGAGATCGGCCTCGGGCCGCTCAATGCGTTGATTGAGGCGCCAGCGGGGATGAACTGGTCGGCCAGTGGGCTGCGCGTGGGGGACAGGTGCCGGCGGAGCGCGGCGGCGCTCCATCTGGGCGCGCGCTTCGTCCTGTCCCTGTGGGACACCGCCCTTTGGCGGCCCGATCCCGCGCCCAGCTCGCTCGACCCGGTGGCGGTAACGCGAGCGCTGCGGCATCTCGACCTGGCTTGCGCCGAGCAAGCCCCGGCCGAGGGCCTGGCGCGGCTTGCCCTTTGGGATCGCGCCGCCGCTCGGCGCACCGGCGTCGAGGCGGCAGCGCGCGAGCCGATGGCCGCGTCGCGACGTTGGCTCGGAGCGGTCTTTGGCGGCGTCGGCGTGGGGCAAGGCCGGGACGATCTCGCCTGGGTCGAGGCGCTCGCCGGGCTTGGCCCCGGACTAACCCCCTCGGGCGACGACTATCTGGGCGGAGTCATGATCGCCCTGCACGCCTTGGGTGAGGCCGGGCCGGCGCGGCGGCTGGCCGAGGCCGCCGGGCGCCCCTCCGCCGCGCATGGGAATGCGATCAGCGCCGCGCATCTCGCCGCGGCCGGCGAGGCACAAGGTCATGCGGCGGTTCATGACTTGTTGCACGGCATGTTGCACGGCGATTGCACAATGTTGCACGCGAAACTGGCGGCGATCGCCCGGATCGGGCACAGCTCGGGTTGGGATATCCTGGCCGGCATGGTAACGGTCCTGCGCGGCTGGCGGTCCCAACAAGACAAACGCCAGGCCGCCTGATGGCGCCAAGGAGACCTCGAGGCAAGCCATGATCCAGACAGCACGCGCCTATGGCGGCATGGTCACCGCGCCGCACCGCCTGGCCGCTCAGGCCGGACTTCGGGTCCTGCAGGATCGCGGCAACGCGATCGAGGCCATGGTCGCGGCGGCGAGCACCATCGCGGTTGTCTATCCCCACATGAACGCCCTGGGCGGTGATAACTTCTGGCTGATTCACGCGCCCGGTCAGGAGGTTATCGGCATCGACGCCTGCGGCGGCGCGGCCGCGCGGGCCGATATCGCGTACTACCGTGGCCAGGGCCTGAGCACGATCCCAACGCGCGGGCCTCTGGCCGCCTTGACTGTCGCGGGCGCGGTGTCCGGCTGGCAGGATGCACTGCGGCTGAGCGCCGAGACCTGGGGTGGGCGCCTGCCTCTCGCGCGCCTGCTGGAGGACGCCACCTATTACGCCGGGGACGGTGTGGCGGTGACCGACAGTCTGGCCGAAAACCTGTGCGCTAAGCTGCCTGAACTGACTGATTCGCCTGGGTTTTCGGAGACTTTCTTGCCCGAGGGAAGGTTACCGCCCAAGGGCGCGCGTTTCCGCCAGCCACGCCTGGCGCAGACCTTGAAGCACCTGGCGGCGGGCGGGCTCGGCGATTTCTACTGCGGCGATCTCGCCCGGGTTATCGCGGCCGATTTGGAGCGCGCCGGCAGTCCGCTCGGCCTGGCCGATCTGGAAAGGCACCGGGCTTTGCGGGTAGATCCGCTGAGCCTCGAGGCCGCGGGCCACCGGGTCTACAACATGCCGCCGCCGACCCAAGGGCTGGCGTCCTTGATTCTGCTTGGGGTTTTCGACCGGCTTGGCGTATCGGCAGCGGAGGGCTTCGACTATGTGCACGCTCTGGCCGAGGCGACCAAGGCCGCGTTCCGGGTGCGCGACCGCCATCTCACCGATCCGGCCTATATGACCCGCGATCCGGCGTTCTTCCTGAGCGCGGACGCCCTCGACGCCATGACGGCGCGGACCGTGCCGAGGGGATATAGCCCGATGGCGGTGGCACAATTTCCTTAGTCATATGGTTAGACATATGTCTTAGCCCGCCACCACGACGGTAAAGTAGCTTGCCCGCCGAGGCCGGTTCCTCGTGTCTGAGCTTCGCGCGCCAGTTCCCAAACCGCTTCAGAGGAAGCCCGTGCAGCTCGCAATATTCCCGCTGATTCAATTCACTACGGCGCCAGCCGTCCAAATGCGCCCGCCAGAACGATTCGAGTTCCAAGCGCTTCCCGGCCGTCATTCTTGGCACGATCACCCTCCTCCTTCACAGAATCTACTGTGGAGAGAAGATCGCACCCGGAGAGCCGCGTACAAGCGTGTCACCAATGGACGCTTACAATAATTCCCTGTTCCGTTGCTTAGGGAATTCGTAACTAACCTGCTGATTTAACGAAGTGATTCCGTCTAAAATTCCGTTAAATTGACCAAATTCGTAAAATTTCCCTGTATTTTCCCTGTTTAACAGGGAATTCAGCAGAGACGAGTTCGCTCCAGACTGCCTGCACCGCCAGCAAGTCTCGGCCTCTGCCGTCTCCCCAAACAATTCTCTGAAAACCCCGGAATTCCCGGGCCTTTGCCGACGTTCATGCCGGCGGAGACGGTCTCCGTCTGCAGATAACCGCGGTATGACCGAGGCCGTCTCCGTTTGCCGATTTCCGGCATTGTCAGAGTAAGATTGATTACTTTGCGCGAAGGCCAGGATCGTTTTTGGCCGCCATTGATTTCTCAAGATTTTTCTGGATCGATCCCAGCCGTTCGGCCGCCACCTCAAGCGGTCGAAATTTTGCTCTGATACCGCCCCATGGTTCCCCGGATCGCCTCCCGCTCCGTGGGCGACCCGCCGGGTCCCTGGCAGACACAACCCGGAATGAACGATTTGACCTTGCCGTAGCTTCACGGTCCCATAAATTTTCGAAACTGAAAACAGGGAAGCGGTCGATAGGCATATGGGCAAGTCGTTGGGACTGCTGGGCGCGGACGACCCGCCGCCGGTCGAGGTCCTGAACCCGGGCGCCGCCGCGCCGGTCGTTCTGGCGTGCGAACACGCGGGCCGGGCGATCCCGCGCCAGCTGGGCGATCTGGGCCTGCCGCCCGCGGAGATGGATCGTCATATCGCCTGGGACATCGGCGCCGCCGCGGTCGCCCGGCGCATGGCTGCCGGTCTCGACGCCTGCTTGGTTCTACAACGCTACTCGCGCCTGGTCGTCGACTGCAACCGGCCGCGCGAGGCGCCGGACGCGATCCCAAGGGTGAGCGACGGTACCAGGGTTCCGGCAAACGTCGGTTTGAAGGAAGCCGAGCGCGATGCCCGTTGGCATGAGATTCACGAGCCCTTCCACGCGGCGTTGTCGGCGCAACTTGAGGCGCGCCGACACATGGAAACCGCAGCCCTTTCATTGATCACGGTTCATAGCTTCACGCCGCATCTCGATGGAGTTCGCCGGCCCTGGGCACTGGGCTTATTGCGGCGGCATGACCAGGGTTTGGCGACACGGCTCCTGGCGGTATTGCGTGAGCAGGCGCCGGGCGAGACCATGGCCATCAACCGGCCCTACGATATCGACGATCTGACCGACTACACCATACCGGTTCAGGCGGAACGGCGCGGCTTGCCCAATGTCTTGATCGAGATTCGGAACGACTTGATTGCCGGCGAGGCAGGTCAGGCTCACTATGCCGAGATACTTGTGGCCGCGATCCGGACCATCCTTGGGCGCCACAGCGAGGATAGAATTCTCTAACTCAATGTCTGGGCCAGACTAAAGGCGAGGGGTCAAACTCCCCAGGAAATACGCCATTCGACGGCCGTTAGGCCCCGCCGCGGGGTCGATCAAGCCAGGCCGATCTCGGCGCAAAGGGCGTCCGTCGTCACCTGGCGGCAGTAGCCCATCATTTCGTCGAGCGCCCGAACATGGCGCTCGTGGCTGTAGGAGGCGCAGGCGTCGGTCACCACGGTCACCAGGTAGCCGAGGTCGCAGGCGTTACGCACCGCCGAGCTGATGCATTGATCGGTGATGAAGCCGGAGACGACCAGTTGGCGCTTACCCATATTGCGCAAAATATAGTCGATGTTGGTCGAGACAAAGACATTGGAGGATGTTTTCGGAAAGACGATTTCATCATTTGCCGGTGCGATCTCCTCAAGCACTTGTGCGTCCCAGGACCCCCTCGGCACGTTGAAGCCGGTAATCCGATAGTCGAGGCTTCGATCGCGCCCATCTTGGGTGAGGTTTTCGATCACCGTGTAGGTCACTTCGATGCGGGAGGCGCGGCAGGCCGCTTGAAGGCGTGTCATGTTCGGCAGCGTTTCACGCTTGATGTGGTCTAGAAACCAACCGTAACGATCCTCCCTCTCAATATCCGAAAGCCCCTTGAACTCGCCGCCTTCGCGACGGCAACTGAAATTCTGTACGTCGATGTACAGCAAGGCGGCGTGTTCGGGAACAAGCGGCACGTCGCGAGTGGCCATTTTGTCGAAGCCCATGGCTCAGTCCTCCTTTGCCGAAGCCAGCGGCACCGCGGCAAGTCTAGATCGGTATAAGTTCTTCTTGAATGGGATGGTATTTTTGCCGTGCGCGCCGGTCGTGACAGGTGCCGCGACCGCGACCGGGCGCGGCACGTCAATCGGTGCCGGGTCGTCTGCGCTGGGGGAGGTAAGGCTTGTGCCGGGCGTCATGGATTTCCTGTTTTCGAAATTGAAAATCTATGAAAGGCTCGTTTTCCGTCGCTGTCAATCAAGGTGCCGGGCATCGAGGAAAACTGAGTAAAATCGGCTTGGCGCTCGCCGATAGCACCGCCCGCAGGCTTCGAGGTCAGGAAATTCCCTTTGACGATCTTGCCCGCCTCGCGTGTCGATAAAGCGACAATCCGGATCCGCGGGCCCCTGGTGAAGAGCCTTCGCGCAATTCCTATGGCCGACGATGAATAAGCGCACTGGCACAAAGGGCCGTAAGCTCTCGATAGGGGTCAATATCCGGCGCTATCGCGCCGCCGAAGGCTTGACCTTGAAAGAACTTGCCGAGCGGAGCGGCGTCTCAATCGCCACGATCAGCAAGATTGAGAATGGCAAGATCTCGGGCGGCTTCGAAACGATCTACAAGATTGCCCGCGGACTCGGCGTGCTCGTTACCGAAATCATCATCGACGACACTGGCGGAGCGGAGTCCCTAGTGGTCCGCCGCCGCGGCAAGGCCGATGTCCACCGGACGGCGCTGTACGATTACTTCCCCCAAGCGTTCCGGAACGCCGGGGCTCTTAACCCCTATGTCATGGTCATCCATTCGCGCGAGCCCCCCGACCTGCGCGACTGGTCCGTCCATGACGGCGAGGAAATCGTTCTGGTCCTCTCGGGCAAAATCGATCTGCACCAAGAAAATGCCAAGCCAGTGCGCCTTGGCACGGGCGACAGCGCATGTTTCGACTCCGGCCGCCGGCATTGCTTCGTTAGCGTGGGCGAGCGGCCGGCGCGGATCTTTTCGGTGTCCACGCGCGGTCCGGCCACGCGCACGGCCGGGCGATTAAATTTTTCCTGAGGTGAATTTTCAATTATGAAAATTCTTTGGATTGGGCTAGCCTAGGAAAATGGCTCATGGCGGGACTGCGGCCCGGCCGAAAATCTATAAAGCCAGACACTAAGGAGGAGGCAATGACAATACGCACGAACGCACTCGTGGGCGCGGGCCTTGCGGCTCTATTGCTCGCGACGCCGGCAATCGCGGCGGAGGATGAGATCCTGATCGGAGGCGCGCTGAGTCTCACGGGCGTGCAGGCGCCGCTCGACACGCCCGGCTTCAAGGGCGCCCAGGTTGCGGTAAAGGCGCTGAACGATGCCGGCGGATTGCTCGGCAAGAAGGTCAAGTTCATTAATATCGACGGCAAGTCGGATCCGGTCACCGTCGGTAACGTGGCGGTCCAGTTGATCGACGAGGGGGCGAAGCTGATGGTTGCGCCCTGCGATTTCGACTTCGGCGGCCCGGCGAGCCGCGAGGCACAGTCAGCGGGCATCGTTGGCATCTCGACTTGCGCTTCCGACCCGCTCTACAGCTCCTGGTCGCTCGGCGACAAGCAGTTCACGCTCTCGATGTGGAACACTACCATGGGCGCGACGGCGGCCGACTACGCCCTCAAGGAGCGGGGCTGGAAGACGGCCTACGTGGTGACCGACCAGTTCATCGCCTATACCAAGTCGCTATCCAAGTATTTCGTCGAGCACTTCAAGACAATCGGCGGCGAGATCCTTCTGGAAGACACCTATACCAATGGGGACAACGATTTTTCGGCGCAGCTCTCCCGCCTGCAGGCACTGGGCAAGAAGCCGGACGTTATCTTCATTTCTTCCTATGGCACCGATATTGCCGTGATGATCAGGGCCCTGCGCGAAGTCGGCTACAACGCGCCGGTGCTGGGTGGCGACTCCTATGACGAACCGGCGATCCACGAGGCGCTGGGCAAGAAATTGGGCAACGACATCTATTTCGTGACCCACACCTGGATGGGCCCCGAGGCGCATCCGGACATGCCCAAGTTTATCCAGCTTTACAAGGACATGTACGGCGAGGACCCCGATACTTCCTTCGTCGCCACCGGCTGGGACACGGTCATGCTCATGGCGGAAGCCGTGAAGATTGCCGGCACGACCGACGGCGCTGCGGTGGCCAAGGCTCTTGAAGAAGGTGAGTTCAAGCTGTTGACCGGCGATCTTTCCTATAAGGACGCCGACGGCGGGCATGCGCCGGACAAGGCGGCGGTGCTGGTCGAGTTGAAGGGCGGCACGCCGAGCTTCCTTGGGTGGCGTCGTCCCGCAAGCATACCTAATCCGTAACGACCTCAATGGCGCCGGGGCAACATCGCCCCGGCGCTTTACCTTTTACGAATTCCCATGACGGACGATTCGCTGCGAACCATCGACGTATCGGTCGAATTCTCGGGCCTGCGAGCGCTTGATGGCGTGTCCCTGTCCATCGCGCCGGGGGAGATCCTCGGCTTGATCGGACCCAATGGGTCCGGCAAGACGACACTGGTCAATGCGATCACCGGCCAGGTTCCGTTAGCGGACGGCCGGATACTTTGCGGCGAGGCGGATCTTACCGGATTCTCACCGCGTGAGGTTTCGCTGCGCGGCATCGCGCGCTCCTTCCAGGTCGTCCGCCTTTTCAACAATTTGACCGTGATCGAAAATGTCGAGGCCGCGGCGCTGGCACACGGCAACGGACGTCGTGCGTCCCGGGACAAAGCCCGCGATCTGCTTACCGAGTTTGGGCTGGAGGCGCGGGCCGAGGATCTGGCCATCGGCCTCAGTTACGGTGACAAGCGCCGCGTGGAGATCTCGCGCGCCCTGGCGGCCGATCCGAAATATCTCCTGCTCGACGAACCGGCCGCCGGCATGAACGAGGCCGAAACGGCGGCACTCCTCTCGATCCTGGAGGAATTGCCCCGGACCAGTGGCCTGGGCTTGTTGATCATCGACCACGACATGACGTTGATCATGCGGCTGTGCGACCGGCTGCACGTGCTGGCCTCGGGCCGCACCATTGCCGAGGGTGGAAAGGATAGTGTGCGTTCCAATCCCCTGGTGATCGAAGCCTATCTGGGCACTGGCGCCGAGACCGCGCATGCTTGAGGTCGCGGGCCTTCAAGTCGCCTATGGCGCGATCCGCGCGGTGCGCGACGTCTCGCTGACCTTGGCGGAAGGCGAGCTCGTGACGCTGCTCGGCGCGAACGGGGCGGGCAAGTCCTCGACCCTGATGTGTGTCGCGGGCGCCCTCCCGGCCGCCGCCGGTTCGATCCGGCTTGAAGGTAAGGACGTCACCTCGGCGCGGCCCGAAACCATGGCACGTAGCGGGGTCGCCACGGTGCCGGAAACCCGCGACGTGTTCCCCGATCTCACGGTCGACGAGAATCTGCAACTTGGCGCTTATACGCGGAGAAACGATTCTCGGGGCGTTGCCGAGGACCGGGCCAGGATGTTGGAGATGTTCCCGGTCCTGGCCGAACGATACGGCCAGCCGGCGGGCACGCTTTCGGGCGGCGAGCAGCAGATGCTGGTTATCGCCCGGGCGATGATGTCGCGGCCCCGTATCCTGTTGCTGGATGAACCCTCGCTCGGACTCGCGCCGACGATCGTCGACCGGATATTCGAAATGATCGCAACGCTCAAGGACTCGGGACTCACGATTCTCCTGGTCGAACAGAACGCCTCGAAGGCGCTGGCGGTGGCCGATCGGGCTTACGTCATGCGCCTGGGCAGGATCGAGGCCGAGGGAACGGCGGCTGAAATCGCCGCTGCGACCGACCTCAGGGCACTGTATTTGGCGGGCTGATCTGGTGAGCTTCTTCCTCCAGTTCATGATCGACGTCCTCAGCCTCGGCGGGGCCTATGCCCTGATGGCGCTGGGGCTGGTCATCGTCTACGGCATTCTGCGCCTGGTGAATTTCGCCTACGGCGAGTTGATCATGGTGGCCGGCTACACGATGTACCTGACCAGCGGGTCCGGGTTGCCCTGGCTGGTCATGGCGGCGGTTGCGGTGCTGATGGCGATGCTGGCCGGCATCGCCACCGACTACGTCGCGTTCCGGCCTGTCCGGGCCAAGTCGGTGACGGCGGTCCTGATCACCTCCTTCGCCTTCTCGACCCTGCTGCAGAACGCGGCGCTTCTGTTCATCTCGCCCCGGCCGCGCAACGTGCCGCTGCCGGAAATTTTTTCCGAGACCGTCCAGTTCGCGGGCGTTATTACCCCGGCCCGGAACCTCATTACCATTGCTACGGCGGTGGTGATGCTGGCGCTGTTTTCCTGGCTGATGCGCCGCACGGTCCTGGGCATCGCCATGCGGGCGGCGGCGACCAACTTCACTATGGCGCGCATGCTCGGCGTGCCGGCCAATTTAGTCATTTCCTCGGCCTTTGCGATCAGCGGCTTACTGGCGGGGGTGGTCTCAATGCTTTGGATCGGGCGGATCGGCGCCGTGGTGCCGGGCATCGGGCTCGAGCCCCTGCTGATAGCCTTCATTGCCACGGTCATCGGCGGCATGCGCAGCCTTCAGGGGGCGGTGCTCGGTGGCTTCCTGCTCGCCTTCATGGACACCACGCTCAACTTCACTCTGCCACAGGATCTGCTCAAGTTTCGCGATGCCTTCACCTTCAGCCTGGTGATCCTGATCTTGCTGTGGCGGCCCCAGGGTTTGATCAAGGGCCCGGCCTCGGGCCAACGGACGTAGGGCGGCGATGGTCAAGAATCTCACGACCATCGCGATCCTGAGTGGCCTGATCCTGGTTATGGTCGGGGTCACAAATCTGCTCGGCGTGCGCCTGTTCGACCGTATCGCGATCAATCTCTGCATTGCCCTGGTGTTGGTGCTGGGGTTGCAGGTGTTCATGGGGAACTCCGGAATCCTCAGCTTCGCGCACATCGGCTTCATGGGCATCGGCGCCTACACCACCGCGGTGTTGACCATACCGATCCGGATGAAAGGCATGTCGCTGCCCGATCTCTATCCGATCGTCGCGGGTATCGAACTGTCTCCTTACGTGGCAATCTTGCTCGGCGGGCTTGTGGCGGCGGCGGTGGCGGCGGCCGTGTCCTATCCGCTGATGCGGCTTTCCGACGCAGCGGCGGTGATCACGTCCTTCGCGCTGCTGGTTGTGCTCCACACCGTCATGACCCACTGGAGCGAGGTGACGAATGGGCCCCGGACCTTGTTTGGCCTGCCGCGGGCGACCGACCTGAACCTGGCCGCGGGCGCGGCGATTCTGGCGGTCGTCGCGGCGGTCGCCTTCAAGGAGTCGCGGACCGGACTGCTGCTCCGCAGCAGCCGCGACGACGAGGTGGCGGCGGGCGCCATGGGCGCCCATATCCCGCGCCTACGCTGGCAGGCCTTCATTCTCAGCGCGCTTTTCGCCGGGATTGGCGGCGCCCTGTGGGGCCATTTCATCACCTCGTTTTCGCCTAAGGCTTTCTTCCTGAAGGAGACCTTCGTGATTCTCGGCATGCTGGTCATCGGAGGGGCCAACACGGTAACCGGCGCCGTTTTCGGCGCCATCATCGTCACCGTCACCTTCGAAAGCCTGCGTGCCCTCGAGGCGGGGATCAACCAGGCGAAGATATTTTCCGAGCAGGTAGTCGGACTCACTGAGATTGTGCTGGCGCTCGCCATGATCGCGGTGCTGGTGCTGCGCCCCGGCGGTCTCTTCGCGACCCACGAAATCGGCGCGCTAATAAGGCGGCGGGTGCGCAAGAAGAAGGATGGATAATGGGTTGGAAGACTGCCTACCGGTCGTTCTACTATGCCAATGCCGAGGAACCGGATGACATACATCTCGATCCCAAGACGACGGCGCTCCTGGTGATCGATGTTCAATCGACCTATCTCGAGGACAAGGACACGCCGCAGGAGACCGCCCGCTGGCAGCCGTTTTACGACCGCATGCGCGGCACTGTCATTCCGAACAACGCCAGGATAATCGCGGAATGCCGCAAGCGCGGCGTCGAGGTGATCTTCGCCCGCATCGCCTGCCACAAGGATGACGGCCGCGACCGTTCTCTCAGCCAGAAGAAACCCGGCTTCAATTACCTGCTATTGCCGAAGGATCGCGAAGACAGCCAGATCGTCCCGGAGCTTGCGCCCCAGGGCGACGAGATCGTCGTCACAAAGACCACCGACAGCGCCTTGACCGGCACCAACCTGCGCATGCTGCTGCACAACATGGGGATCAAGGATGTCGTGGTCACCGGTATCTTCACCGACCAGTGCGTGTCGTCCTCGGTGCGGAGCCTGGTGGACGAAAGCTTCGGCGTCGTCGTTGTGGAGGATTGTTGCGCGGCCGCTACCATGGAGCTGCACCGCCACGAGCTGGAGATCATCAACATGATCTACTGCCATGTCGTCCAGCTCGACGAGGCGCTGAGCTTTTTCACCCACTGAGCCAGCCGCGCGCTACCAGCCCTCGAAGCCGGCGGCGATGTCGTCCGGCACGCGGCCCTCGGCGATATCCGTGAGCGCGCGGTCCAGGATCGAGACCGCCTCCGCCGCCTCGCCGGCGGTTAGGGTTAGGGGCGGGGTCATTTCGAGCACGTTGGAACTCATGCCGACATAGTAGAGCACCAGGCCGAGCTCGAAGGCGCGATAGACGAGCTGCGCGGCCTGTTTGGTTGCCGGCGTGCGGGATTTCCGCTCGGTGACCAGTTCGACCCCGACCGCTAAGCCGCGCCCGCGGACGTCGCCCACCAACTCGTGCTGCTGGGCGAGCCCTCTCAAGCCGTGTTGCAGCTCCGCGCCGACCTTGGCTGCGTTCTCCATTAGACTTTCGGACTCGATGGTTTCGAGCACCGCCAAGCCGGCCGAGCTGCAGACGGCGTTGCCGTGCAACGTCTGCATAGAGAACGAAGCGGCGTAGTTCATGATCGGGGCCGGGCCGATAACCGCCGAGAGCGGCAGTCCGCCGCCCAGCCCCTTGCCGAGGACCAAGATATCGGGCTGGACCTCTTCGTGTTCGATGCAGTTGAAGCGCCCCGAACGCCCCATGCCAACCTTGACCTCGTCGCTGACGATCAGGATGCCGTGGGATCGACAGAGATCGGTCAGGCGTTTCATGAAACCGATCGGGGGAACGATGAGGCCGCCATCGGACATGATCGGCTCGATGAACAGCGCCGCCACCTGGTTCGGCGGGCATTCGTCCTGGAACGCGGCTTCCAGCTCCGCGACGATCTGCCCGCCGGTCGGGTCGTCGCCATGGGGGCGGTAGGGATCGGGGTAGGGGATCACGTGCAAGCCCGAGGCCCTTTCGGCATGCTTCTGAACGCCATGGGCGGAGATGGCCATCGAGCCCGCCGTGCCGCCGTGGTAGGCGCCGGCGAAGGAGATGATGCGGGGCCGGCCGGTCGCGGCGACCACGGCCCGGGCCACGGTCTCGTTGGCGTCCGAGCCGGAATGGCCGAGCCAGACCCGCCGGTCGTCGCCGCCCGGCGTTCGGTCCAGCAGCGCTTCCCCGAGCCTCACGGCGGGCTCGTTCGCCGCCGAGAGCGTGCTGGCGCCGGCTTGGCAGGCGAGCGCCCGATCGACCGCTTCGCGAATGGCAGTATGGCTGTGGCCCAGGCTGATCGCGCCCCAAGAAGCGGAGAAATCGAGCAGCCGGCGACCGTCCTCGTTGGTCAGATAGCTGCCAGCGCCGCCGGTCACCGCGAGGGGAAAAAAGCGCAGCTTCTGCAGCTTGGAGAGGGTGCGTGCGTCCCTTTGATAGAGCGTCATGTTGACCTTGTCATTCCACGCTAGGACGGATCAATAGACCTGTTCGTAAAGCCGGCAAGCTTCCTCAGCCGTCTTGCCGTCCAGAAATTCTAGTTCGCCGCGCTTGTGCTTGACGTAGACCTCCAGGAATAACTCGCCGAACCACGACCGCACGGCCGCGGATTTTTCCAAGCGGTCGAGCGCCTCTGACAGGGTATTCGGCAAGCGGACGATACCGCGTTTCTCCAGCTCGCCGGTGCTCAAGAGGGCGAGGTCCTCCTCGGTCGGCGCCGGCGGTTTCAATCGGTTCCGGATGCCGTCAAGCCCCGCGAAGACCAGCGCGGCCAGTTGCAGATGCGGACTCGCCGCGGAGTCGCCGACGCGGAACTCGACATTGAACTGTTTCGCCACGTCCATTCCGGGAAGCTCGGCGACGGGGCAGATACGCAGGGCGGCTTCCCGGTCCTGGAGGCCGAGGTTGTTGAAGGCCGCACTCCAGCGGTGCGGCGTCAGGCGGGCGTAGGAGATCAAGCTCGGCGCCACTATCGCGGTGATGTCGGGCAGATGGTGCAGGATGCCGGCGGCGAACTGCCCGGCAACTTCACTTAGGCCGCCGGCCCGAGCCGCGTCGTAGGTCGCCGGGTTTCCGGCCCCGTCGATCAGACTCATATGGATATGGACACCGTTCCCGGCGCCATTGACGTCGCGGATCGGCGTGAAGGTCACCGGATCGTTCAGGCGCTCGGCAGTCGCGCGGGCCAGTTCCCGGATCGAGAGCGCGTGGTCGGCGGCCTTGATGCCGAGCTGGGGATGCATGGTGACTTCGTATTGATGATCGCCCCACTCCCTAAGGAAGGAGTCCGGCTCGACGCCGGCTTGCCGAAGCGCGGCGAGGTAGGTCTCGCCGAAGGGTTTCTTTTTCCGCAGGCCCGTCAGACTGAAGCCCGGCCCGTAGCCGGGCGAATCGTCCAGGAATTGAAACTCGATCTCGAAGGCGCTGTTCAATTCCAACCCGGTTTCCGCGCGCAGAGCGTCGAGCGCCTCGGCCAAGCGGCCGCGCAGGCAGCATTCCCAGGGGGTTCCGTCCGTGTAGAGGATATTGCCCAGGAAGAAGTGCTCGCTCGGTGAACCGTCGCCGAAATCCACCCGGACCTCGGTGTCGGGGTCGGGGACCATCAGGAGGTCTCCCAGCGACCCAAAGGGTGAATCGGCGATCGAATTGAAGGTGGTGATCTGGACGTTGGTGGGAACCCAGCCGATGCCGCGCCGGGATCGCCGTTCCAGATCGGCGAGCGGAAAGGATTTTCCTCTGACCTGGCCAGAGATATCCGGCGCACACACCATCACGATTTCTTCGCATTTCATCTCGTGGTCCCGTTCATCGCCAAAACCTCGGTGCCTCACGCCGCTCGACTATAAAGAAAGCGGCCGGTTGTGAATCGAAAAGATTTGCATCCTGGGAAATTCAAGACGAAGGGGTCGTCCACACATGACACCACCGTCCCAAAACTGAAAGCTTGATCAACACGCACCTGAACCCGCCGCCCCGCGCCCCCGCAGTCCTGGGAACCCGGAAACGCGGCGAAAACCTATGCTTTGTTTGATCCATATCAATCATCTGACCGCTGCCGGCCCGTAGTATCGACCCTCAAACGCTGCCGGAGGACCGCCGTGCATAGTCAAGGCGCAAAGACTAAAACCGGCGGGGGAAAGGGACCACAGAAGTGGCGCCTGGGGTCCGGCGCCGGATTCCCGATCGTCGATCGGGAAGACTTCTCGGACGCGACCTTCCGCCTCGAGATCGATCACCCCGTGATGGCTAAGGCCGCCCAGCCAGGGCAGTTCGTGATCGTCGTGATGCACGACCACGGCGAGCGCATCCCGCTGACCATCGCCGACTACGACCGCGGCAAAGGCACCGTGACCCTGGTCGTCCAAGCGGTCGGG
This sequence comes from Kiloniellaceae bacterium, assembly GCA_021776115.1. Classification (GTDB taxonomy): domain Bacteria; phylum Pseudomonadota; class Alphaproteobacteria; order Kiloniellales; family J153; genus JAJFGN01. The sequence goes on from JAJFGN010000076.1 coordinate 25,412, forward strand.
AAGTCCACGCGCGAGATGCAGCAGCTCTGCCGTCCGGGTGCGGCGCTTTACGCCATGGTTGGGCCCATGGGCCTGCCCAGCCACGTCGGCGACGCAAGGAAGGTAATCTGCGTTGGCGGCGGCTTGGGAGTGGCGCCGATCTTTCCACAGGCCCGCGCCTTCAAGGAGCGTGGCGCCTACGTCATCGGCGTCGTCGGCTTCCGCAACCGGGACCTGATCTTTTGGGAAGACAAGTTCCGGCAGTGCTGCGACGAGTTGATTATATGTACAGACGACGGTTCTGCCGGGATCAAAGGGCTTGTCACCAAGGGCATCGAGCAGGCCATCGGGCAGCACCCGGACATCGACGAGGTGATCGCCATCGGCCCGCCGATCATGATGAAGGCCTGCGCCGAGACGACGCGCCCGCACGGCATCAAGACCGTCGTCAGCCTGAACCCAATCATGGTCGACGGCACCGGTATGTGCGGCGGCTGCCGGGTCAAGATCGGTGACCGGATAATGTTCGCTTGCGTCGACGGGCCAGACTTCGACGGCCACGACGTCGACTTCGACGATCTCATGAACCGCCTGCACCGCTTCAAGGAAGAGGAGCAGCTGGCCTTGGAGCGCTGGACGGAGACCTGCCGCTGGCGCGACCTGGAGCCACACACCGCCGCCGCCCAGGATAGCGGGAAGAGCTAAGACGGGTTCGATTCGGTCCGAAACACAATTCGCGCGGGTAACCCATGGCGAAGAAGAAAACGATCCGGACGATTCCCCAGGAACGGGCTTTCATGCCCGTCCAGGCCCCCGAGGCGCGGGTCGCGAACTTCGACGAGGTCGTGCTCGGCTTCGACCTCGAAAACGCCCTCGTCGAATGCGAACGCTGCCTATTGTGCCCGGAGCCCGCTTGCGTCGTTGGCTGCCCGGTTGGCATCGATATTCCCGGCTTCATCTGCAAGACAATCGACGGGGACTACCGCGGCGCCTACGATATCATCACCGAAGCGAATTTCCTGCCCGCCATCTGCGGCCGCGTCTGTCCGCAAGAGGACCAGTGCGAAGGCGTCTGCCCGGTCGGCGACACCCTCAAGCCGGTCGCGGTCGGCCGTCTAGAGCGCTGGGTCGGCGACCGCGCGATCGAGGA
>JAJFGN010000077.1 GCA_021776115.1 Kiloniellaceae bacterium
GCATCCGATCCGAGCGGCGGCTGTGCGAGGAGGTGCACCTCAACCTCGGCTATCGGTGGTTTTGTCGACTGGGTCTCGAAGGCGAGGTGCCAGAGACGAATTCCTCCTCGCCGCCACCGCCCAGAACCTCCGCAAACTCGCCAAGCTGATCCCGATGCCGCGGCCGACGATGACGGGGTGACGGACACCACCTCCGCTCGCCCATCGTCCACACCGGCCCGCAAACGCTATGCTGGGCGAGTTTTTCAACACTATCGGCCAAAAGGCGACATTCCAAGATCTGTCACAATAAGCATGGACATACAACACATGTGATATGATGGTCGAACTGAATCGAAGGAAAGGAACTGTCGGCTCAAGATGGATAATTCGCGTATTCGCAAGGCTCAATTGGGGGATGCTGTAGCACTGGTGTCATGCATTGACGCTGCGTATGCACAATATGCCGACCGCATATCGGACTTGCCGCCGGTATCTGCTGGCTGTGCCGAGGAAATCGCTAAAAATCGGGTGTGGGTGGCCGTCGAAGATGATGAAGTTATTGGCGGCCTTTTTCTTGCGCCCCAGGATGGGTTTATTAAATTGGCCAACGTGGCAGTCCATCCAGACCACGGTGGCAAGGGATTGGGCCGAGAGCTAATTGCACTTGCAGAGAGCGAAGCCAAAAAGCAGGGGTACGGTGAAATGCGTTTGAATACGCATGTCGAAATGCCTGAGAACGTTAAGCTCTACTACCGTCTGGGATGGCGTGAGGTTTCCAGAGATGGAAACACGGTCTCAATGCGTAAGTTTCTCTAGGTCCTGCAATGTCTGAAGATTGGGACGAGCACGCGGAAAATTGGGATCGAGATGAGCACGTTCGAACATACGCGGACCAAGCGTTTGCTTCGCTGAAAAAGTACGTAAATGTTTGCGACAAGAGCTGGAAATCAAAGCGGGTTCTTGATTTCGGATGCGGTACAGGGCTCCTAACCGAGAAACTGTCCGCGCACGTGAAGGAAGTGGTCGCTGTCGACACGTCGAAAAAAATGATCGCAGCGTTGGAGAGAAAACAGCTCGGCAACGTGATCGTTGTGAATGCCGATATCGGCGACCCGAGCGTTCGACATGGCGCAGCATGGCTCTCTGGCTTTGACCTGATTACCGCGTCGTCTGTTTGCAGCTTCTTGCCAGACTACGAGTTTACAGTTGGCGTATTGTCAGGTGCACTATCATCAGATGGTTACATCGTGCAGTGGGATTGGGAAACATCCAACGATGACGGCTTCGGATTGACCAAGGGTCGAATTGAAAGTGCGCTTGAAGGAGCAAACCTCAAACGCATTCGCGTTGAACAAGCATTTTCAATTCAAACCGATGAACAGAACATGCCTGTTTTGATTGCAATTGGATCATCAGGGTGATGGTCTTTCGGCTATCGAATTTTGAATCTGTTGTGTGCCGCAAAACATTTGAGACTTTCCGAGTTGGGTCACAAGCAGACTGTTGATGACCTTGCGCCAACATCTGCCGTTGAGGGGGAAGCGGACGTGATCCGCGAAAAAGAAGACGTTCAGTGCCTAGGTACACGGCAGGAGTTCAAACTCAGCCACACCTGAATTATCTATCGCCGCGCGGCGCGTGAGGGCTGGCCCTAGGCCACACCGAGGTCCGCCAGGAGCTTTTCTCCGGCGACGGATTGGGCGACTTCGCGCAGGGCCGCGATGACTTTCGGGTCGTAGCGCTCGGCGTTGCTTTCCAGAATTTCCATGGCGGCTTCGGCGGCTATACCGCGCCGGTAGGAGCGCGGTTCCAAGCGGGCGCAAAAGACGTCGCAGGCGCCGAGTATCCTGGAGGCGAGAGAAATTCGTTCGCCGGACAAGCCTGCCGGATAGCCCTTGCCGTCCAGACGCTCGTGCATCGCGAGAAGGGTTTCCAAAACCGGCAGCTTGAAATCGATATCGCGCAGAATATTCTCGGCGTGGCTCAGATGACTCTGCATGAGTTCGATCTCGGTGGGGCTCAAACGGCCGGGCTTATTCAGAATCTCGCGCGGTACCCCCAGTTTGCCGATTTGCGATAGATCGGCGGCGATCTCGACGGTCGCAATTTCCTCGGGGCTCGCGCCCAGGCGTTGCGCGACCGCGACCGCGAAACCGGCGACGCGGCGCGAATGCCCGGCCAGGTAAGGATCGCGCAGTTCGACCGCGCGCACCAAGGCGGCAACAGTCTGGCGAATCGCTTGCTCGTGCTTTTTTTGCTCCTCGACCAGCTCGGTCACGTCGCGGGTGACCGATACGATCCCGGAGAAGACACCGGCATCGTCGCGGTAGGGGACCTTGGTGATTTGCAGATGGTGCGGCTTGGCGCCCAGGTAGACTTCTTCGCTAACTGTCACCGCCGTACCGGAGGCGAGGGCGCGCTGATCCGAGAGCTTCAAGCGCTGCGCCGTGCCCTTGCCGTAAATGGCCGCGTCATCCAGACCGATCGCCCGATCCACGTCCTTGCCGATGGTGCGGGCGAAGGCGGGGTTCAGATACCGATAGGTGCCATCCAAGGATTTCAGCCCGATGTGGTCCGTTATCGTGTTGTTGATGCTGTCGAGAAGGCGTTTCTGCGCCTCGATCCGGGCGGCTAGGCGGCGAAATTGCTCTGCCAGTGCCTTGCTGTGTTCGTTGGCCAGGCGCCACCAAAAGGCGCCGAAGACCGCGGCAACCGCCAGCACTATAACGATGGCCAGCGTAACCACGGCCGCGATGAAGCCGCTTAGACGCTCGCTTACGGCTTCTGCATCGATCTCCTGAACAACTTGCCAAGCGGGCCCACTTACCGGCATGCCGACAGAGTAAACCGATCCGCCGGCGATGCCTTGGCGTTTCGCGAAGGCCGTGGCAGGCGCCGTTCCGTCCTCGTCAAGGCTGCCCAGTGGACGCAAGCTTGGCGAGTCCCGCGGTGCGATCTCGTAGGCCGCGCCTGCCGCCAACTGGATCAATCTAAGCTGCTCGCCCGGTTGCGTGAGTGGCGGCTGGGTCAGCAACTGCTTCAGGCGTCCGCTGACCGGAACGCTCATAAGCGCGATGCCGGCCGGGGCGCCGCGCTCGGTCCCGCTCTGCGCGCTCAACACCGGGGCATAGATGTCGAGGATCAAGCCGCCGGGCGTCTCGCGGAGCGGTCCATATCGTAATACGCCGCTCTTGAGTGTCTGCGCGGCGATAGCCCGTTGCTCGGCGCTGATCTCCGGCGCCCCCGCACTGTTGACGTAGGCCACGCCCTTGCGATTGAGCAGCTGCGCGGCCGCGTATCCCTCGCTTTTCGCGAAATCGGTCAGGACCTTGGACATGAAGGGGATCTGCGCGGTGAGGGGCACGTTGTTCGCGTTCCCGCCCGCGTCTTTGCTCGTTGGTTGCTTGCCGCCGGCGCCAGCGTCCCGGGTTCCGGTCGCCAAGTCGGCCATGTCGGCCAGGGACAAATCGACCTCGGTCGCGAACAGCCGGAACATCTCGCTATTGACCACCTTGTCGACCGGGTGGGTCAGTCCGTCCAACCAGATTTCAATGACCTCGGCCCGGCCCCGGGCCAGGATTCCCAGCCGGCGCTCCAGGTCGCTCAGGAGGCTGGCGCGCTCCTTGAAAATCAGGACAAGGGGAACCGCGATCGCCAGGACGGCGATGATCGCCAGGGCCCAGCCCGCGCGTGCCATCAGACGGCGCGGTCCGCCGGAACGCGCTTCCGTGGCCGGTATTTCAGGTGACAGCAAGCTAGGCATGCCCGGTGTCCCCATTCCCGCCGCCGGGTCCATCTTCAAACTCCGAACTAATTCTGGCGGGCGACCAAGCCCCTGTAGGTCGCGGGCTTATTCTTGTATCCGCCGACGTGGGCCCAACGGTTGGTCTCGTTCATCGAGTATTGCGGCCGATAATGCTTATAGCGCACATGCGGCAGAATCATATTGGATAAACTGTCGAGAACAATGATCTCGTCCGCTTCGTAGATAGCCAGAATGGCGTGACCGATACCGCGGATTTCGTCCATCAGGATGACAACCCGCATTTCCTGCTCGCCGAATCCGAGCTGGCGCAAGGCGAAGTACTTCGCGATCGCGTAATCCTCGCAATCGCCTGACCGGGCCATAAACTCGCTCGGCGTGGCCCAATACTCGCTGCGCCCATAAATCTCGCTGTCTTCCTTATAGGGCCAGCGGTTGAAAAACTCGTTGACCGCGCGGATCTTGCCCGCTCGCTCCAACTTCGCCGCCGACTTGATGATCTTGCGCCAGTTGCGCAGGGTCGGGGTGGTGCAGCGCTCGGCGTCGCGGGTACAGGCCTCGAAGCGCGCTTGCTCACGGCGCACGACTTTCAGCACGCGGGTCCACTGCGGCAGGCCTTGAAGCGACGGGGACTGGAACTCCGTGGTGCCGAAGAGCGCCGCGCCGGTGGCGGATGCGGACCCCGCGGTGGAGGGTAACACCGTGCTGGGGATGGTGGCGCGCTGATTGACGCGGGCCAGGTCTCCCAGAGTCTGGGCCCGGGCCGGCGACTCGCCGAACACCGCGAACCCTAGGAGAAGGGCCGCATAGACAGCCGAAGATCTGCGCCAGAACAACACTCGAGTTCCGCTCTATCTGTGGACTCCGGACCGGCATGGGACGGGTCTCCTCAGACTCGCGTGTTCTGGTGAAAGAAAGATTTCGAGGTATGGTTAGCCACAGATAGAACATATAAACAAATCAAAGGTTAACGGTGAAATCGTCAGTTTAGAGCATGATTTCGCAGGATTGAGCGGATTGCACCGGCGACGTAAAGAGAGCCGGCTTCCTTAACGCTCTCGAAGGGCGCGGTCGCGGGCCTTGAGGATCGGCTTCAGGAGGTAATCCAGGACCGATTTCTTGCCGGTAAGGACCTCGACCGTCGCGGTCATGCCGGGAATGATCGGTAGCTCGGTGCCCTGGTGGGTCAGGGTGTTTTGGTCGGTCCGCAGATAGACCCGGTAAAAGCTCTCGCCTTGATCGTCCTTGATCGTGTCGGCGCTGATTTGCTCGACCTTGGCCTTGAGGCCGCCGTAGATGGAAAAGTCATAGGCCGCTACCTTGATTATGGCGGGCTGACCGGGGCGCAGGAAGGCGATGTCGGTCGGCCGAATGGTGGCTTCGATCAAGAGGCGATCGTCCAACGGCACAATTTCTAGAATATCCTCTCCAGGCCGGATAACGCCGCCGACCGTCGTGACTTTAAGTTCCTTGATCGTACCGTGAACCTGCGAACGAACCTCGGTCCGCGTGACCCGGTCCTTGCCCGCGAACAGCGTTTCGCGGACCGATTTCAGTTCCGCCCGCGCCCGGTTCAACTCATTGGTGATCTCGCTTTTCGCGCTCAGCCGAACTTCTTCTATTCGCTGTTTGGCTTCCTTCGCGGCCGAGCGCAGTCGGGGAATCGACAGGCCAATCGTGGCGATTTCGCCTTCCAGATCGGAGAGTTGACGCTCGATGCGAATCAGTTCCACGCGCGGCATCACGCCATTGCGGACCAGTGGCTCCGTGATCGCCCGTTCCTCGCGCGCCAGTTCCAGACTGCGCTTCAGTTGCTTGCTGCGGCTGCGCATCTCCGCGATCTCTTGCTCGCGTTGTAGGGTCTGGGATTCAAGGACCGAGATTTGAGCTTGCAGTTGGCGGCGGCGGAAATCGAACAAGGATTCCTGGTCGGCGACCGCGACCGGCGCGTTGTCGCGCATCTCGTCGGTGATCTTCATATCGCGGCCTTGCTGCTCGGCGTCCATCCTTTCGACGGTCGCGAGCAGGGTGTGGTATTGCGATTGGAGATCGCGGAAGCTGGCCTGAGCCGCGGTATTATCGATACGCACCATGATATCGCCGGGCTGTACGATATCGCCTTCACGAACCAGGATTTCGGCCAGTATGCCGCCCTCGAGATTCTGGATGACCTGAACCTTGCTCGAGGGAATGACCCGGCCTTCGCCGCGCGTCACTTCGTCCAAAATCGCGTAATGCGCCCAAACACCCATCACGCCAAGGAAGACGAGCGTGAGAACCGACAAGAGTCCAGCAAAACGATGGCCGCGCCGCCGCGCCGCCGCGTGGACGTCGGGCATGAAATACAGATCTTCGGGATGGGTGGCCATTCTATCCGCTAGCCCCGGTTGGACCGGATTTGGCCCTGCTTCAAGGCGGTCAGAACCTGGTCTTTCGGCCCGTCCGCCACGACCTTGCCGCCGTCGAAGATGATCAAACGGTCGACCAGGCTTAACAAAGAGCTGCGATGCGTGATCAACACCAAGGTTTTGTCTTGCATAATAGCGCCCAGCCGATCCTTGAACCCGGCCTCGGAGGAGTTGTCCATGTTGCTGGTCGGTTCATCCAGCACCACGATGGGCGGATCGAGCAACAGCGCGCGGGCGATCACGATGGACTGCCGCTGACCGCCGGACAGACTCATGCCGCGCTCGCCCACCTGCATGTCGAGTCCCTGGGGGTGGGTGCGTACGAAATCCGTTACCCCGGCGACTTCGGCCGCGCGCAGGATCGTTTGATCGTCCAGATGCGGCGCGCCAAACGCGATGTTGTCGCGCACCGTGCCAAAGAACAGGTAGTTGTCTTGCGAGACGTATCCCACATTGCGGCGCAGGTCGGCCGGGTCGATTTGCCTGATATCCGTGCCGTCGGCCAGGATTGAACCCTCAGCGGGTTCATAGAGGCCCATGAGCAGCCGCGCCACCGTGCTCTTGCCGGAACCGATTCGCCCGAGCACCCCGACGCGCTCGCCCGGATTGATATGGAAGGACACGTTGTCCAAGGCGCGGCTATCCTGATTGGGATAGCTGAAGCTAACTTCCTTGACCTCGATTTCCCCGCTAAGCCGGGGCCGGTGAAGAAAGGTCATGCCGACGGGACGCTCAATCGGCGCCTTCATGATTGCGTCGAGCGACCGCAGCGCACACCGCGATTGCTGCAGGCGCGTCAGCATCGCGGCGACGGACCCCAAGGGGGCCAGGGACCGGCCGGCCAAGATCGTCGCGGCGACCAAGGCGCCCATGGTGATATCGCCGGCCGCGATCAGGTGCACGCCATAGACCACGACGACAACGGTGGTAAGCTGTATCGAGACCTGTGCGAAGGTTGTCGCCAGGCCGGACAGGAAGCGCGCCTTACCGGACGATTCGGCGGTCAGTCCGACAAACCGCTCCCAGGACCGCTGCACCCGGCCCTCCGCCGCCGTCGCCTTAATGGTTTCCAGGCCGTCGATCGTCTCGACCAGAAGGGCGTGCTTCTGCGATTGCTCGCGATGAGTCTTTTCGATGACGCTACGTAGCGGGAACTGAAGGATCACGCCGACGAAAATGACCAGCGGCACCGCGCCCAAGGGGACGAAGGCGACCGGACCCGCGACCAGGAAGATCACCCCGACGAAGAGGAATATGAAAGGCAGGTCGACAAGCGCGACCAGGGTTCCGGAGGTGAAGAACTCGCGCAGCGATTCGAATTCGCGCAGGTTATTCGCCATGGCGCCGGTCGAGGGGCCCTTACTCGCCAGCTTCATCGACATGAGCTGTTCCAAAAGCCGGCTCGCGATGATGACGTCGGCGTTCTTACCCGCGACGTCCACGAAATAGGTCCGCAGGTTGCGCATGACGAACTCGAACACGAAGACGGTGACGACACCCAGCGCCAGTACCCACAGGGTTTCCAGTGCGTTGTTGGGGACGACCCGATCGTAAACGTTCATGATGAAAAGCGGGCTGGCGATCGCAAAGAGATTGATCAGAATCGAGGCGATCAGAACATGGCTGTAAATCGGCCAGAATTTCGCCAAGGTACCCCAGAACCAGGCGCGCGGCTGCGACAAGCGAATGTCGGAGGCGCGCTGGTCGAACTTGTACTCGGGCCGGGCGAAGATCGTATAGCCGGTGTATTGCTCCTCAAGTTCCCGGATCGAAACGGTCCTGCTGTTCGTTCCACCCTCGGAGCCAAGTACCTCCGCTTCACCCGGCTTCGGGTAGCTGAGCAGGACGCAGGCGTTCTGGTTCTTGAGCAGCAGGATGCAAGGCAGGGTAACGGGAAGGATCTGCGTCAGGCGTGGGCGCCGCGTGATGCGCGCACTCAGACCGGCGCGCTCGGCGGCGCGAACCGCCAGATCGGGCGTGAAGTAAGCCGTATCGTTCGGCAAACCCGCCTTTAACGCCTCCGGCGAGATGGGCCGCTGGAGGATCGACGCTAGGATCGTCAGGGATGACAGCAGGGGATCGATGAAGTCGACGCTGGAGGGCGCGAATTGCCAGTCCGGCTTATCTTCCAAGACTTCTTCGGCGGTCAGTGGCGGCGCCGCGGCCGTGGGCGCACTTGCCGGCTTCGCGGCGCCCGGCTGCACGGTCGGGCCTGGAACCCGATCGTTAGAAGCGGGGTTTTCGGCCTTGTGCCGGGGCGGCGATTTCGGCGCGCCGTCGGCGCCCCGGACGTCTAAGGCACGCTCGATCCCCTTGGCCGTATCCGGCTGGGATGCGGCGGCGAGTGCCTGAATTAACCTGTGGGTCGGGTTCGCGCGGCGCGGCGCGTGTGTCTGGTCGGGATCGGCGTCAGCGTCGCTGCGGCGCTCCCCGGTGCCGTGGCTGGCGGCCTCCGATTTGTTTTTTCCGGCTGTCATGCCAAGTCGTCCGCCCCCGGGTCCGGTCCGCGGCTGATGCCCGGGCCATCGTTTGGCAGGTTATTACCTGCCGAAACATCTTGAAATATCACACTACCATCAAGCCTCACGATTATACGAGTAGCCTTCGGAAAAGGTTAATTTATTGAGCCGTTTGTTGTTGCGCGCGCGCGGCCGGGTGGCCGTTTCAGGGCAGGGATTCAGCGGGTGCCCCGTAAAGCCGGCGGGTAAAAGTTGCCGCAAAGCGCGTCTTGGACCCCAGGGATAGATCTCGGCGGTGTTGGGCAAGGCGTAGACAAGGCATTGAAATTACAGTGGTTCGGGTCGATTCGGGAGGCGGCGTTGCCGCGCCGCAGGCAATTCAATCCGGAAAGGTCATGCTCTAGTTGCGTCGCATTTGCGCGTGACCGATTTGCGCGTGACAGATTCGCGGCGCCATTTCAAGAGTATTGAAGCGGGCCGGGGAAACCGACAAAGTCTTTTTTATTAACGTGTTATTTGCTCTCTCTGTTTATTTCATTCCTGAGCGATTGCGTTGACAAACCACGGTTAAGCGGCGTAATAAACACTATTAACCAACTGATTTGCTTCAATCAGGGCCCATTGTTGCAGGGCGAACAAATTTCGAAGGGGTGGGGGAATGCGATTTCGCTTAGGTAACGCGCAAGCGTCGGGCTTTTTCAGGGCGGCGCTGCTGGCATCGGTGTTTGCCTTCCCCGCAGCGACCTCAACCTTCGCTATGTCGGTGTCGGAAGCCGTCGATCTCGCGGTTTCGACCAATCCCGATATCGGGATCGTCGCCAGCAATCGGGAAGCCGTCGACGAGGAACTGAGGCAAGCCCGTGGACTGTGGTTGCCGCAGATCGACGCGGCGGCTGGAATCGGTAAGGAACGGACCGACGACCGCACGACCCGCGCCAGCGCGGCCAATAGCGACGGTACCCGAACCCTGACCCGTCAGGAAGCCTCGATCACGCTTCAACAGCGGATCTTCGATGGCTTCGAGGCTAACAGCACGATCGATCGAGAAAAATCGCGTGTCGAGTCGGCGTCGCGCCGCGTCGAGGAGAATGCCGAATTTCTCGCGCTCGACGCCGTCGGCGCCTATTTGGAGGTGGTGCGGCAACGCGAGCTCGTGCGCTTGGCCGAAACCAACCTCGAGGTTCACCTAACCATTCTCGATGCCGTGCGTCAGCGTCAATCCGGCGGCGGCGGCAGCCGGGCCGACGTGGTTCAGACCGAAGCCAGGGCGGCACGCTCGCGCGCGACCTTGACCCAGAGCCTGAACGACTTGCGCGACGGAGAAGCGGTTTTCACGCGAACCGTCGGCCAATTCCCGGATAATTTGGAGCCTGTCGAGTTCCCGCAGGGCGTACTGCCGCCGGATCTCGAAACCGCGGTTTCTTTGGCCGGCAGCAACAACCCGACGACCAAGATTTTCGAGGCCGACGTGCGCAGTTCCAACGCCGAGGTCTCTTTGACCGAAGCGCCGTTCTATCCCTCCGTCACCTTGGAAGCGGAAACCGAATATAACGATGGCCGGGACGGCATTCAGACCTACGAGTTCAATAATCAGGTCATGCTGCGCCTGCGCTGGAATCTGTTCCGGGGCGGTATCGACCGGGCGGCCCGGCAGGAAGCTTTGTCGCGCGTGGCCGAAAACAAGAATCGGCGCCTGCGTTCCTATCTTGAGGCGCAGCGAGAGATGCGCCAGTCCTGGTTCGCTTACGAGGCGAATCGCCAGCGGGTCGAGGACTTGAGCGACGCGGTACAGTTCAATATCGAGACCCGCGATGCCTATCGCCAACAGTTCGAGGTCGCGCAACGCACCCTGCTCGATGTGCTGGATGCCGAGAACGAACTCTTCGTATCCAGCGGTCAGTTGGTCACGGCGCAGACCAACGAGCTTCTGGCCTCGTACCGCATACTGGCGGTCGGCGGTCTGTTGCTGGACACTTTGGATGTGCGGGCGCCGGAGCAGGCGGTGGTCGATAACAAGTCCTGGCTCGACGGATTAAGCCCGACCCAATAGGTTTTTCGTCGCCGATCTCGTCGCGGGTCTGGCGCACATAATTTGCGGTATCGCGTCGTTCGGCGCCCGGCGCTAGCCGGGCGCCGTTTTCGTTTTGCGGCCCTTGAGCCTGAAGTGGCCCGAAGTTTTTCGTTATACCTGCCAGCTCATTAAGGTTAACGCATTGAAAACAATTTAACTTGCGCGAATTGGCGCCATATGATCCGATAATGGGTAGTCGAACAACAAAGAATACGCCCAAAAAAGGGCGATCTAACCTGGCGCGGTGGCATGGCGAAACGGGTAGTTACATCGGAACGCGACGCGAGCAATCCGGGGCCGGAATTGGGCCCGGTTGAGGTGTTCGCGTTGTCCGATACGCGGATATTCCAGGACGGCCCACCGACCATGCTGCTCGACCAGGCGGGGCTCGACCGGGCCGCCGAGCTGTCCGATGCCATGGACCTGAGTGTGTCTCTTACTTTGGAAGACCTGCTTCCGGACGACGCGGGCGAGGTCGTCCTGGTTACCGCCGACGACGTGCCGATCAACTTGCTGTCCAGCGAAACCATGACAGAGGCTGGCATCGCGCCGGAGCATGTGACCATGGGCGGCATGGAAGTGACGGGCCTTCACTTCTATAGCTTCGAGAGCGGTCTGACGGTGTATAGCCCGGTCGATCTATTGATCCTGGACGATCCGAACGGCGCCTGACATCGCGGCCCCACCGGCATAAATTGAAAACCGTTAAGAGGCGGTCCGGTTTGCCCCGGTCCTGGTTAGACTCTGGGGCGGGGCCACTTCGCCGCTTCGTCTGCGGGCTGTCGATATCCACAGCACGGCATAGAATTCGGCTTCCTCTTGCGCCGGGACGGCGACGAACCGGCCTGGGGCGGCCAGCACCCGCCCGGGTTGGACGTGGAGGACGTTTACGTCGGCGGAAATAATCGTGCCGGCGATCAGGTCTAGCCAGACGTCGTTCAAGGGCCTGCGCGTGCGTACCTGAATGACGGACGTCAGTTCGCTGCCGGCAGCCGGCCCGCGATCGCGCCCCAGCCAATCCCTGAAACCGGCGTTGTAGGCGATGATCGTGCGGTATCGCGATAGCAGTATCCCCGGCTCGAAGGCGGTCAATATGAGGTCGAGGATGCTGGTGCGGCCGGCCCGCAGGTTGGCTTGGGCCCGGGTCCGCTCGCTGTCCAGCATGCACAGGACCCGGAGGTAGGACGAGAAGTTGTTGCCGTCGAATTCCGCGGCCAACTCGCCGACGTATCTGCCGAGGCGCAGGTTCCTTTGCTCGGCTAGTTTTTCCAGCAATTGCCAGAAAATGGGTTCCAGCCGGATGGAGAAGCGGCGGTTGTTGAATTGAACCACGCGCGGCTTCGGCTCCTGCAGATGCGGGCCGGGCTTCAGCGCGGTGGGCAAGGCTGCCATTCCTAGGATCCTGAATGTTTTGGCATGCCGTTGCTCATACAGTATTATGCGGTTGTCAACAAATTACAGCACGGCACCTTATGCGCTATCAGTCTTTTTCTGCGTCTCGGGTTTAGGCTAGAGACCCAACGAAGGGCTCTTAAGGTAGGAGGATTTCGTCCGAATCCGCGACGATGCCCTGCAAATCGGCGAGGCGGCTGCGCAAGCTATAGCGGCGCGCCAACTTGTGTTGGGCCGCTTCGGGCAGGTCGGTTAGAGCGATGATGCGCTTGTCGATGAGGACACCGATCAAATCTTCGAGGACACGTACCAGTCCCAAGTCGGAATCGCCGAGCGCATCCTGAACTTCGTGCCCGCCCGCCTCTAAAAGAAAGCGCTGCAGATCCGGGTCCTGCGACGCCAGCTCCTCGTGCGCCCGTTTGTTGGGCGCGGTGTGGACCTCGGAGATTTGTCCGGATGAGTCGCGGACCACAAAGGGCATTGTTACGGCTCCTTACAAGACCGGGAGCCTAACCTTGCTAAAGTTAAGGGAGGGTAAGAATTACCGGGCAAACACGAAACCCCGTGTATCCGGCCGGTCAGACCGGCACGGATACATATCGGAGTGTAGCTCAAGGAGGGGCGAGCCCTACATGGCGGCTTCCTTGAGGTAGGCGATCAGGTCGTCTCTTTGCTTTTCTTTTCTCAACCCGGCGAAGGCCATCTTGTTACCTGGAATGAACTTCTTGGGTTTTTCCAGATAGTCCTCCAGGGTCTCTTCGTCCCAGGTGAGGCCGGATTCTTTCATGGCCTTTGAGTACTTATAGCCCTCGACCGCACCGGCGGCCCGGCCGAAAACGCCGTTAAGCGACGGACCGATCTTGTTCTTGCCAGCCTCTAGGCTGTGGCAGGCCTTGCATTTGTTAAAGACTTTTTTGCCCTTTGCCGCGTCGCCGTCGCTGCTGGCGAAAGCCGACCCGCTCATCAGGGCGGTGGCGGTCACGAACGCGAGCGCGAGTTTCGCGAATCTCCGGTTCATCGATGGTTCCTTCCTCAAGACAGTCATGTAAAGCGATAGTGGTCGAGATTTACCCAATTTTGGCCCCGTGTGCCAGGATAGTCATGTAATGATACGTCGATGACGATCTCAAACATCCCTTTCGCGGCAAAACCCGCGGCCTTGGCCCTGATTGCCTCGATCTGCATGGCGGCAGGCGGGCCGGCGGCGCGCGCGCAAAACGACCAGATCGTAGGACGCCCCCGGGTTATCGATGCCGATACACTGGATTTCGCCGGAAACCGGGTCGATTTATCGGGTATCGATGGGCCGGAGATAGGGCAAACCTGCGGTGCCGGCGCGGCGGTATGGAATTGCGGTCTCGAGGCGCGCTGGGCGCTGCTCAATCGGGTCGGTCAGCACTGGGTCACTTGTGTGCCCCAAGGGCCGCCAGAGGGGCTGGCCGAGGCCGGGCCCCGCCGCGCCGTATGCTATCTGGCCGGGGTCGGTCAGCTTGACGTGGGGGCGTGGCTGGTCGCCGAGGGCTGGGCTCTCGCGGAACGCGAGGCGGCGGGGGGTGCCTACTTGGTTGAAGAAGCGGCCGCTCAAAAGTCCGGAAAAGGGCTGTGGCGCGGCGTTTTCACGGCGCCCTGGGACTGGCGCCGTGGGCAGAAATCCAAGGATTAGCGGCCCCCAAGCGAGGCCCCAATAGGGTTAATTTCCGTTAGGCTTAACCCATCTTTGTCACATCCTTGACACGCTCATGCCATGGGGAATCGGGCACCTTTATTCCGCTAACGGGACGATAGGTGGCTGCTCATGATCGGTGAGACCTTAGAAATCACAATCGTCGTCTCGATGATCGTTCTGATCGCCTACCCAAGCGCTATTGCTTTGAGGCAGGCAATACAGGAACGGCGCGAACGGAGGGTCAAAGTCGTAGCGATGCGAGAAGATACGGATAAGAGTCGCATTAGCCGCCCCTCTAAAACAGTTCGGAATTAGGATCGAGTTTACGCATTGAAAGCTAACCAACATGATCGATCAGTTCCTAAGCGCCAGCTTGGCGATTGTCCTAGTTGTATTCTTGATCTGGGTAATTTTGATCCAGACCTCCGGTTTCACCCTGAACCAGTTCTTTTGAACCGATTATTCGAAGGATTGGCCGGCGCAGCACTCAACCCCAGCTCGCGTCCGGTCGATAGGGGATTGCGCTCAGCGCGTCCCTGATTACTCCCCGCCCGACCCTGGCGCGCCCCGCTTCGGCGGGGCGTCTTTTTTCCGCGCACCGCCAAATTGCCCTGCCTCGCGCTAAGTCTTTGCTATATCCTTCTGCGTTACGTTTTAGGCCATGGATGCCCGGCACGCCAAAACTCTTAACCTGTCGATTCGCCTTTGCCTGGCGGCGGCTGTGGTTATCGGCCTGGCCGCGGGCATCGCCGTCCAGAGCACCGCTCAGGACACTGCCCGGGGCCTGCGCGGTCAAGTGAGTGAGTTTGCCACCCGTGAGGGCATCGCGGTGACCGGATTAGAGAAGATCGAGTCCGCCGCCCGCCCAGACCCTGCAGCCGGACCGCCTGAGCAGCGGTTGCAGGCCTTGTTGGCCGGGTTCAATTTCATGATTTTCCGCGATTCGGCCGGCCGGGTGTCCGGGGTTCGGGTGTTGGGCAAGGGGCGTACTGGACCGCCCAGGATGACCGAATCCAGTATCCCCACCACGCGGCGGGGCACACAATACCTGGTCGACGCAGTCCTTATCGGGCCGACCGGATTATGGGCGAATCGGCGTTTAATCGTCGATACCGGCGCCAGTACCGTGGTTTTGCCGAGTTCCGCGATCCCCTCGCTCGGCCTGCGCGACACGGACTTGGTTCTCGGCACCGTCGAGACCGCCGGCGGCAAGGTGTCGGCGCGGATGGGCCAACTCGCGGCGGTCCGGGTCGGGCACGCGGAGGTCAAGGACGTCCCGGTTACCTTCATCGCCGATGAACATCTGGGCCAGGCGGCCTTGCTGGGCATGAGCTTTCTGGACCACTTTCGCCTAACAATCGACGACGCCGGCCAACGCATCATTTTGGTTGCCAAGTAAAGCGGCCGTCCGTCCCGCACCTCCGTCTTCCGGCTATGCATTGCCGCGCCCGGGGCCAACCAAACAAATAAAATTGAGAGCGAAAAGCGCGCGGCGGCCGAATCGGGTATAATCTCCCTATCTGGACTATGGTTAAGGCTATTTTAACGCAACTTATGGTATCAAAGCCGATCTCATCTCAGCGAAGGAGATGGCAATGTCTACTCTCAAACCCGACGTGCCAGCTTCAGTATTCTCCCGCGTGATGGACCTGGTCGACAGCTTCAGACCGGGCGGGCGTTTCAGCAGAAGCCTGGTAACTTTCTCCGGCGAAGACCTGGATCGCGTTCTCGCTTCGGCCGGCAAGAGCCGGCGTGACCTCTTCACCGACTGCAAGGGAAACGCCAAACATCGGCGGCGCTTGGCACGGATGCTCGAGCACTTTGGCGTGGACCGCGAGCACGCGGCGCAACGTCACTGGAACGCTTTGAGATACGCCGACCACGTTTGTATCCGCTGCACCAACGCCAGGAGATGCCATAGTTGGTTTTCCTGGGGCGTGCGAAATGACGCCCCGCGGATATTCTGCCCCAATGCCGAGTTGTTCGACGACTTAGCGCACAGCAGCCCGGCGTCGCGCGTCGGTTCGTCCGCCACGACTAGACGGCACCATTAAGCCGGCAATAGTTCCGGGGGCGTTGAGACCGGGCGTTCCGCCCGTCTGAAACGTTGTGCCGAATGGCCCCGTGAGCGCAAAGGTGGGGAATGAATGGTGGGCGCGCCGTCGTTCGACACTTAGGGCCCTTTGAACGTATCGGCGATTGGCCAACCGGGGTTTGTCGTCAAACCTTCGGTCTCGTAGGCGCCTACATCGTGAGGGCTTGCGCGCGCCGTCCCATTGAAGTCGACACCCGGCATGTAGCTCGGATCGGCCGCGTCAACCAGCACGGACGCGCCGGTGGGCCAGAAATCGAACCCAGCAGCATCTGTAAAGGCTGTCTGCGCACTTTCTCCGGAGACAAAGGCGGCGTTGTCGATGCTCGCGCCTGACATGCCGCCTTCCACATAGTTTGCGCTGACCGCGATATCGGCGCCGGACAGACCGCTCGCATTCACTGCCTGGCTGCCAGCGCAATAAACCGCGTTGTTAGCCAGCACCATGTTGGTCGCGCCGGACCAACGGATGTAGAGGCATTCGTTGGAATGACCATAGATCGTGTTGTTCACGATGGTCATGTTGTCCATCTGGCCGACCTGGACGTGCGGCGAGGCGGTGATCCCGGTGCCCGAATTAAAAATGATGTTGTTGCGGATGACTGCGTCGGATACGGCCTGAATCGCCTCATTGCAATTCCACATAACGTTCCGTTCGACGATGTTGCGGGCCGGGCCGTTGCCATAGACTAAGACGCAGGGATAGTTCATATCGTGGATAACGTTGTCCCGCACGGTGACGTTGTAGGAGCCCGGCTTGATCTCGATACCGTCGCCCTGCGTTGTGCCAGGCAGATTGTCGTGAATCCAGTTGTTTTCGATAATTGTATCGCTGACGGCGCACCCATTGTTGTTGCAGCCGACGTACATACCCTCGCCAGTGCCGCCGTTAATGCCGGTGTTGTAGATGTGATTCCCGCGAGCAACGATGCCGTTCATGCTACTGCGGAAATTGATCCCGACATCGATATCGTGAATCACGAGATCTTCAAACGTGAGGTTCGACGGCCCGCCGCTCAGGTTGATGCCGTCGCCGCCATTGCCGGTGATCTCGAGGCCCTTGATCGTAAGATACGTGGCGCCTTCGACGTTGATCGTGTTCTGGATCGCAGCCGAGGACAGACGCGTAATCACCGGACGCGCTTCTCCGTCGGCGCCCATGATGACGACCGGCGCCGTCGCGGTACCGTCCACCTGGATGCTGATCCGCCCCGTATCGGAATAGGTGCCGTCATGGACGACCAGGGTTTCGCCGGGCAGTAGGCTCTCCACAGCGTCTTCAAAGCTATCCCCAGGGAATATATGGACGATCGTGCCCGAGCCTCCGCCGGCGGTACCGGTATCGATTTCAGCGGTAATTGAGACTTGGTCGGCGGCGCTGGTGAGCGCGCCGTCGTCGACCGTGAGGCTGGCGAGGTAGAGCCCTGCGACATCCAGGGCCAGGGTCGGCTGGGCG
>JAJFGN010000078.1 GCA_021776115.1 Kiloniellaceae bacterium
GACGCCGGCGGCGAGATCCCGATCAAGCGCTTGAGCAACACCTGGGCGGCGAAGCCGCTCAACGCTGGGGCGACGCAGGCACCCTATGTCTCGACTTCGACCGCCGAGGCCTTCGAGTTCAACGATGGAGTTCAGCCGTGAGCGGGCGCGAAGGGGAACCGGCAAGCCGCCGCGCGCCGAGTCTGAGGGATGGCGCGAAGCTTTGCGGCCAAAAATTTCTTAGCGGGAGGGGCATGATGACGATGGATAGGATCGGGCAAAGCGAAGACCGCCGTGACAACAGGCTTATATCGGCGCTCCGCTCCGCGTTGCTGGTCTTACCCCTTGCCGCGGGGCTTGCCGGGCTTGGCGCGGCGCCGGCCCTCGCGGCGGCGGTTACGACCGTCACCACGACCGCCACCTACGACGACTTCGGCAACCCCACGCAAATCACCGCGACCACGACCGGCGGCGGCCAGACCTTCACCACCACCACGACCAACACCTACACCAACGATACCGCCAAGTGGCACCTGGGCCGCCTGACCCGGGCCGAGGTCACCAACACCCTGCCGGATCTCACCAGCGCGACCCGGGTTTCGGCCTTCGCCTACGACCCGGTCACCGGGCTTTTAATACAGGAAGTTATCGAGCCAGACACGCCGGCGCTGACGTTGACTACGGACTACACCCACGACGTCTACGGCAACCGCCTGAGCGCGACGGTCAGCGGGTCCGACATCGTGACCCGCACCACCAGCACCAGCTTCACGCTCAATGGGCAATTCGCCGACAGCGCCACCAACGCGCTCGGCCACAGCGAGACCCGCGCCTTCGACCCGCGCTTCGGCGCCGCCACCAGCCTGACCGGACCGAACAACCTGACCACGACCTGGGACTACGATGGCTTCGGGCGCAAGACCCGCGAAGTGCGCGCCGACGGGACGGAGACGGCCTGGAACTTCGACCTCTGCGTGGCGCAATGCCCGGCGGGCGCGGTCTACCTGGTCCAGCAGCGCCAAATCGTCACCGCCACCGGCTTCGACTACGCGGCCCGGAGCATCGTCTACTTCGATAAGTTGAATCGCGAGTTCCGTAAGGAGAGCGAGGGCTTCGACGGCACCCCGGTTTATGTGGATACGCAGTACAACGCGCTGGGTCAGGTCACCCAAAGCTCGCGCCCCTATTTCGCCGGCACGCCCGCGCAAGACATTCTCTGGACCCAGGCCGCCTACGACGCCATCGGCCGGGCCAGCACCACCACGGCACCCGACGGCGGCGTCTCCTCGGTCGCCTACAACGGCCTGACCACGACCACCACCAATGCGCTCAACCAGACCGCGGTCGAGACCAAGAACGCGATCGGCCAGACGGTCACGGCGACCGACAACCTGAACGCCAGCAACACCTATGTCTACGATCCCTTCGGCAACCTGATCGAGACGATCGACGACGCCGGCAGCCAGGCCTTCATGGATTACGACATCCGGGGCCGTAAGACCGATATGGACGACCCCGACATGGGGGTCTGGAGCTATACCTACAACGTGCTGGGCGAATTGGTCAGCCAGACCGACGCCAAGTTCCAGACCGTGACCATGGCCTACGACAAGCTGGGCCGTATGGTCAGCCGGGTCGAGGCCGAGGGCACCACGACCTGGACCTACGACACCGCGGCCACGGGCATCGGCAAGATCCATCAGGTCGCCGCGCCCGGCGGCTACCTCGCGGTTTCGGCTTACGATTCGCTCGGCCGGCCGGTCTCGACCAGCGAGACCATCGCGGCCGAGGTCTTTACCGCTTCCGTCACCTTCGACGCCGCCGGGCGGGTCGCGACCCAAACCTATCCCAGCGGCTTCACGCTCGAGCGTAATTACACCCTCACCGGGTTTCTGGAAGACGTGCGCGACAGCCTTGGCGCCACGGTCTACTGGGCCGCCAACGACGTCAACGCGGCAGGCCAGGTCGTCGACGAGACTCTGGGCAACGGCCTGGTGACTATGCGCGCCTTCAACCCGGCGAATGGTCTGGTCGATACCATTCAAACCTGGAACGGCCAGATTCCGGTCCAGAACGACGGCTTCGCCTTCGACTTTCTGGGCAACCTGACCCAACGCATCGACGCCATCCAGGGCCGGCAGGAGGACTTTACCTACGACGGCATCAACCGCTTGACCGGCGGCACGCTGACCGATTCCGGCACCTTGGCGGTCCTCAACACCGACAGCTATGCCTACGACAGCGTCGGTAATATTACCTCCAAGTCCGATGTCGGCCTCTACACCTACGGCGGTGTGGGCGTGGGCCCGCACGCGGTGACCGGCGTCTCCGGCGGCCCGGCGGGCACGCTCGCTTATGCCTACGACGCCAACGGCAACATGACCTCGGGCGCCGGGCGCACCCTCAACTGGTCGTCCTTCAACAAGCCGGTCTACATCGACGGCGGCGCGGTGCTGACCTTCGACTACGGCCCGGACCGCGCGCGCATCCGCCAGGTCGCGACCACCGGGGCCGGGGTCAAGACCATCAAGTACGTGGGCGCCCTCTATGAGAAGCGGGTCACGGGCTCGAACCCGGCGGAGCTGGTGCACTACATCCGCGCGGCGGGCACGGTCGCGATCTATACCAAGATCGACGACGCCGACCCGCTGACCGACAAGACCCGTTATCTGCACCGCGACCACCTGGGCTCCATCGTCTCTATCACCGACGAGGCGGGCGCGGTGGCCGAGCAGCTCTCCTTCGACGCCCATGGGGCACGCCGCGCCACCGACTGGCAGCCGGCGATCTTCCCGCCCGCGCCGATTGAAACCCCGCGCGGCTTCACCGGCCACGAGCATCTGGACGGCGTCGGCCTGATCCACATGAACGGGCGGGTCTACGACCCCATGCTCGGCCGCTTCCTCTCCGCCGACCCCTTCGTCCAGTTCCCCAAATCGACCCAAGGCCTCAACCGCTACACCTACGTCAACAACAACCCCCTGTCCTTCACCGACCCGAGTGGGTTCTTCTTCGGCTTTGTGCGCAAGCTAATTGGCAAGGTTACCAACTTCCTCAACAAGGTAATTCCTTCGGAAGTTGGCGGGCTCTTGAAGTTGGCGACGAAGATCAAGCCAGTGCGAAAGCTCCTGCAAAACAAATTCGTTCAAATTGCCGGTAGCATTGCCGCGTCCTATTTTGGAGGTCCGGCGGGCGCCGCCGCCTTCGCTTCCGCCGTGGCTTATGCCAATGGCGGGGGTACGGGCGACGCTTTGTTCGCGGCAGCCTTGGCATTCGGTTCCGCAAAGGCATTTGGCGAGATTGGAAAGCCGGGGTTTTTTGGCGCTAAAGGCGCTATTACCTTCGAACGTGTGATCGCCCATGGTGTGGTTGGCGGGACGTCCAGCGCGCTGCGTGGCGGCAAGTTCGTTTCAGGATTTATCTCCGGCGCGGTATCGAAGCTAGGCACCTCGTTTAGCACCGCCATCGGGCAAGGCAATGCCGTCGCTGGCGCCTTCGCCTCCGCCGTTGTCGGTGGCACCACGTCTCAGCTAACCGGCGGTAAATTCGCCAACGGCGCCACCTCGGCGGCGTTTGGGTACTTGTTTAATCAACTGCAGTGTGATCGCGTGCGGTGCAATGCTGGCAAGGACACTACGCGAACTGATTTAGACAAGCACTTCCGCAGCAAAACCGGTTTGCCTGTCATATTTGATGGAGGTTCTGTAAATCTCGACTTTATCCCTTCGGAGCAATTCGAACAGTTGCCAGGAACAAAAACTGGCCTTACCGTTGATTGGTCAACCGCGATCTTCTCATCGAACCCACAGGCCCAGATGTTTGGAAGTGTATCAGCGGTGTTTATTAGTCGCGACAGCGTTCAAATTTCAGACAGGTATGAGTTTGAACCACACGGCCTTGGTGGTTTGCTCGCGAACCCGCTGCGGGAGGTTTTTACCGCCGCCGGCAGAATGCGGGCTACTCGATTTGGCCTTCAGCCCGGCACACCCTTTGACATCATCTTCAACGGGCGAACGCCAATACCAGGTACTATTCAATGAGGTGTGGCCTCGATAGCACCCCGCGCCAATTCGGTGGTTTAGCAATGGGCTTCTCGTGCATGAAGAAAGTGGGAAAGTTATTGTTGTATGGCCTCGGTTTGGCGTTCGTTTATGTTTTTGCGATAGAGACTTACGGGTTCTTGACTCACTCTGAGTCAAAGGCGCAGTCAAGGGCTGTTGCTGAATTCGTACGACTCTGTCAGGTGCGCTGCCCCGAAATGGGAATGAAGGACAGTGATTTCTCTGGTCCAATCCTTTCCGCTACAAGCGAGAGGACATATAGCTTTTATTGGAATTCCTCGACTCCGAAACGGGTGGAGGTCCTAGTTACAGTTTCGTATTATTGGCCGACGAACGTCGAGAGTTGGCTAATAGAGTAGGAATAAATCTGTGGATACCTAGGTTCCGCAATTTCCGTTCCGCGTTTCCGGGGGTGTTTTTGGATTTCCGCAACAACGGGGTCATGTCTTGAAATCGTACATTCTCCGGAACATCCTTGGGGCATGGCCCACCCGGTCAGGATCGAGTTCCCAGGCGCCCTTTATCATATAACGGCGCGGGGTAACATCCGCGCTAGAAGTTTTTCAGTGATCTCGACCATAGGTCGTATCTCGATCCGCTGGCGGCGCCTTGCCGTGCCGGAGCTGACCCGCGTGCCCCACAGGGCCTCGGTGATGTCCTCGACCCGCCGCACCGAGACGCCGGCCAGATACATCTCGACCAGGGCCTCCTCGACCGAGCATTCCCGGCGCCGGTAGCGCTCGATGATCGCCGTCTCGAATGTCTGGCGGCGCAGCTTGGGCACTTTCAGAGATACTTCGCCGGCGCGCGTCTGCAGCTTGCGCTCGTAGCTCCCAGCCCGTGTGTCCTGCCGGGCATCGCTGCGCTCGTAGCGCTCGGCATTGCACAGACGATCCGCCTCGGCGTCCAAAAGCGCGTTCAGCGTCTCCTCAACGCTGCCCCGCACGATCTTGCCCAAGTGATCTTGAATGCGCTCATCGTCGATATGGATGACGTTCGACAATGCCTTACCTTCGGCCTTCGTGCTATCCTTCTCCATGGTGGCTCCCTTTCTTGGTTCGGGTTCAAGTCGCAAACTCAAACCTAACCAGAGTCGGGGCCACCAACCCCGCAAATGTGCGAAAGATATTTTACGTTATCCGGCGAAACGGGGCCCTAAGCAGGAAAAGGAAAAGCAGCGCAGGCCACGCGCCACGCGCCACGCGCAATAATTGGGGCGCTGTCACCGTAATCCCAGGTTTCACCACGAAGACGCCAAGGCACGAAGGGGCACTAAGACCATAACTGTTCTTCTTCGCGCTGCTTCGTGCCTTGGCGTCTTCGTGGTCGATCCTTCCACGCCACCGGCCGGGCGGCGGCGCCCGCGCGGGCCCTCTATTCAGCCCCCGCGTTTTCCCCCGTCTTTGCCTTGCCTGCGTTGCGCCGGGCGTTAGTCTTGGATGCGCGCGGGTGGCTTCGCGCCGGTGTTTTGGAAAAGGGAGCTTGCGCGATGTCCCAGCCCGGCATCGCCGCCTGGGCCACACGTTTGGCGCATAAAGGGCCGGCTCGACCGCGGGCGGTCCAAGGCGCGCGCCGAGACGGGCGGCGGCAACTTTTTTTATTTCCCTGTTCTCAGGGAATAACAGGGAATTCGCCAGAGGGAGAAAATCAGCCAATCCACGGCCGAAAGCCGGGCATCCCGGAACGCCCTCGCCGGCATCATGCGGAAGGCTCCGCTGGCCTTGGGGGCCCGGCTCACGAGATCGCCTCTGTGAACGTAAAAAGAACGCCGTTACGCGCCCATTCCGCGCCCCAACCGGAAAAACCGCCTTGCTGTGGTCTTGCTATGTATTTGAAAATCTTGGCGGACCCGACAGGATTCGAACCTGTGACCTCTGCCTTCGGAGGGCAGCACTCTATCCAGCTGAGCTACGGGTCCCCAATGCGCTCGCCCGCCGCCGGTCGTATGCGGCGGGCTTAGGGTGAGACGGCGGGACCTTACTCCAAGGTTAGGCGTGCGTAAACTAGCTCGCGTCGCCCCCGCCCCCGCGCCCCGCCCCCTCGCCCCCGCGCTCCGGGTTAGGAGGGGCCGCCGTTTCCGTTCAGGCGGGTGAGCGCGCGTTCTTCGGCGCCGGAGGGTAGCGGCGCGGCCGGGTCGGCGATCCAACGGGCGATATCCCTCCAGACGACCTCCGCCTCCAGGTCGCGCAACAGCATGTGCCAGCCGTTGCTATAAAGCGCCTGGCGCTGGCGCGCGCGGGCGCTGGCGGGCAGGCTTTGCCACAGGCGCAGGGTCGGGTCCTCGGGCACGACTTCGTCCTTGTCGCCGTAGAGCAGCAGCGCCGGCAAGTCGAGCGCGGGCGCGGCCGCCAGGGCTTCGTCCATCAGGTTGGCCAGGCCGTGAATGGCGTCGATCCGCGTCTCTTTGATAATCAAGGGGTCGCGGCCCAAGGCCCGCAACATCTCGATATTGTCGGAGGCTTGGATCTTCAAGCCCCGCCCCGTGAGCGTGGCCCAGGGAATTGTGTGCGCGCCCAGCCACAACGTCGCCCGGTAGAGTGCCGGCATGGTCGCGCGCGCCCAAACGGCCGGCGCAACGAGAACCACGCCTTCCACCGGCAGGGCCTCGTCCTGCTGCGAGGCGGCCAGGATCACCGCGCCGCCCATGCTGTCGCCGACCAGGTAAAGCGGCACGCCTGGATGGCGGTCCCGCAACAGGGCGGTGGCATCGCGAAGGTCGGCGGTCAGGGCCGGCGTGCCGGCCCAGAGGCCGCGATTCGGCGCCTCGCCAAACCCGCGCTGGTCGTAGGCGTAGGTCGCGATGCCGCGCGCCGCCCAGAAGGCGCCGGCCTCCTCGAAAGCCTTGGAGTAGTCGTTGAAGCCGTGCAGGGCCAAAACGACCACGCGCGGCGGCCCGTCTTCCGGCAGCCAAGCACGTAAGGGAAGCGCCAAGCCGTCTTCGGTAACGAATTGCGTATCGCTCAGGCGCGGTGTGGCTTCGCCGAGTCCCGCAAGTCCGGGCCCGGAGGGCGCCAGGCGCGGGGTGCAGGCGCTGGCCAGGACGAGCAGTGCGATCGCGGCGACTCGTGGCATCGAGAGCCAGGCGGTGCGGCCGCGCACCGGACTAACGCCTGCGGCCATTCTTCCGCTTGCCGTTGCTTGCCGTTACCTCGTGGGTGCCCCGGGTCAGTTGCAGGAACAGGTCCTCCAGGTCGGTCTCCTCGGTCGTCATGTCGACCACGTCCAGGCCGGCGGCGGTCACGGCGCGCAGGATATCGGGCACCGGGCTTTGGCTCGGCCGATAATGAAAGACGAGGCGGCGGGGTGCGGCGAGTTCGGCGTTGAATCTGGTCAAGGCCTCGGGCACAGCCTCGATGTCCCCGCCCAGCACTAGGGTCAGGTGTTTGCTGTCCAAACGCTTGAGCAGCGACTCGGTGGTATCGCAAGCGATGACCCGGCCGTGATCGATGATCGCGATGCGATCGCACAGCTCCTCGGCTTCCTCCAGGTAGTGCGTGGTCAGCAAGACCGTGGTGCCGAGTTGGTTGAGCTCGCGCACGTGGCCCCAAAGTTGCTGGCGTAGCTCGATATCGACGCCGGCTGTCGGCTCGTCGAGGACCAGAACCGGCGGATTGTGCACCATGGCCTTGGCGACCATCAGGCGCCGGCGCATACCGCCCGAGAGGGTTCGGGCATAGGATTCGGCTTTGTCGGCGAGGCCCAGCGCACTGAGGATTTCATCGCTGCGCCGTTCCCGGGGCGGCACGCCATAGAGGCCGGCCTGCAGTTCCAGGAGCTCGCGCGGCGTGAAAAACGGGTCGATGTTCAATTCCTGAGGCACCACGCCGATCGCCGCGCGGGCCTGGCGCGGCTGCCGTTCGATATCGTAGCCCCAGATCTCGGCGCTGCCGCCGCTCTTATTGACCAGGCCGGCCAGGATGTTGATCAACGTGGACTTACCTGCGCCGTTGGGGCCCAAAAGGCCGAACAGCGAGCCGCGCGGGATCGCCAAGTCGACCTCGACCAGGGCATGTATGTCCGCGCCCTTGCCCTTGGCCGCATACCGTTTGTCGAGGCCGCGCACCTCGACCGCGAATTCCGGCAGTGCGGGGTCGGCCGAGTGTTTCACCAAGGGGGCATGATCGTCTGGCATGACGCCTAAGTTTTAGATAAGGAAATCGGACCCGCGACCGGACATCTTTAAATCGGGTATGGCGTGAGCGTGGAAGTCCGCCTCTACCATTGATCGCGTCGCGTCAATGGGTATCATCCGGCCTTCTGACGGTCAACCGAGGCCCGAGCGGACCCTGGCGTGCGCCCAGGGTATAGCGGGCCGGCCTCTCACAAGCGGAGAATCGCGGTGGATACTTCCCTGGATGCCCCCAAGCTCGATGCTCCCGAGGTGATCGAGGTCGACAGCGAAACGGTCAAGTGCGACGGCGGCGGCGCCCTTGGACATCCACGGGTGTGGCTGAACATGGAAGGCCGGGGCCAAATCGACTGCCCCTATTGCGACCGGCAGTTCACGCTGAAGGCGGGCGCGGCCGGCCAGGGCGGGCATTGAGCGGCGCGGCGCAAAACAACTCTCGTCCTGTGACCGGGCTCGTCCTGTGACAGAGTTCGGCCCGCGCTCTTCGATTCCGGGTATCCAGTGGCCAGCACTCGTCCCACCGGCGGCGGCGAGCGCCTTGGCGCTTCTCTATCAGCTGGAGCGCAGCCAGTGGGCCCCGTCTGAGATTTTGCAGGCGCAGCAGTTCCGGCAGCTGAATGTGTTGCTCGATCATGCGCGGACGACGGTCCCGCACTACCGCGAGCATCTGCGCGACTCCAGACCGCCGCCGGGCCAGGCGGTCACACCGGAACAATGGCGTGCGTTTCCCATTCTGACCCGCGATGACGTCCAGGGCGCCGGGACCAGGCTGCATTCCACCGCCTTGCCCAAGGGGCATGGCCCGACGGCCGTAATTTCCAGTTCCGGATCGACCGGGCGGCCAATCCAGGCCGTTATCACGCGCGTCAGGCAGCAGTTCTGGGAAGCCTTCACCTTGCGCGAGCACCTATGGCAGCGCCGCGATGTCACCGGCAAACTGGCCTCGATCCGCGCGTTTCCGACCGGAAAGGCGGTTTATCCACGCGGTTTGCAAGCCGCGAACTGGGGCGGCGCGCTGGCGGCGGTGTATCGGACCGGACCGGCCGCCGGCCTGAGCGTGGTCAGCTCGGTTGAGGAACAGGCGGCGTGGCTGGTCCGGCAAAACCCCGATTACCTTTTAACCTTTCCCTCGGCCTTGCGTGCGCTGGCGCTTTACTGCCGGGACCAGGGGATCGCGCTGCCGCGCTTGCGCCAGGCGCGCTGCATCTCGGAAGTCCTGCCGCCCGAAACCCGCGCCGCGGTACGGGAGGCCTGGGGCGTCGAGATTGCTGACGCCTATAGCGCCAACGAGATCGGCTACATGGCCTTGCAATGCCCGGATCACGAAACCCTGCACGTGCAGGCGGAAGGCGTGTTTCTGGAAATACTGCGCGACGACGGTACGCCCTGCGAAGCCGGAGAGACCGGCCGCGTCGTCGTGACCGGCCTGCATAACTTCGCCATGCCGCTCATTCGCTACGAGATCGGCGATTACGCCGAGGTGGGACCGCCCTGCCCCTGCGGGCGTGGCCTGCCGGTCATTAAGCGCGTGCTGGGCCGGGTCCGCAATATGTTGCGCCTGCCCGGCGGCGGCGAGGTCTGGCCTCTGATCGGCGAACCCAGCTATGTCGAGATCCCGGCGATCCGCCAATACCAGATTGTGCAGAAGTCCCTTGAACTCCTGGAAATGAGGCTGGTGAGCGAACGGCCGCTAACCCCCGACGAAGAGGCCCGCTTGCGAGAGATCGTACTCAATCGCCTCGGCCATCGTTTCGAAATCGCCTTGACCTACCACGAAAACATTCCGCGCAGCGCGGGCGGAAAATTCGAGGATTTCAAGTGCGAGATCGAAGGCGCCTAAAATGACGGCCGCACCGCGGGACCCGGAATAGGCGGCGTCCGCGCCCTCGACTTGGCGGCGTCTCTCCGGCATGCTCCGGCCCCATGAGCGCATCTGAAACATCCCCGGGGAAAGACCCGAACCACCCCCATCACATCTATCTGATCGACGGCTCGGGCTATATCTTCCGGGCCTACTACGCGCTGCCGCCCATGACCCGGCCGGACGGCACGCCGGTCAACGCGGTCTTCGGTTTCGTCAACATGCTGATCAAGCTCCTGGCCGATACCGAGGCCGAGGGCATCGCGGTCATCTTCGACGCCGCGCGCGAGACCTTCCGCAACCGCATCTACCCCGACTACAAGGCCCAGCGGCCCGACACGCCGGAAGATTTGATCCCGCAGTTCGAGTTGATTCGCGCGGCGACGCGCGCCTTCAACCTGCCCTGCATCGAGATGGACGACTACGAGGCCGACGACCTGATCGCGAGTTACGCGCGGATCGCCCGCGAAGCCGGGCTGGAGGTCACCATCGTTTCCTCCGACAAGGATTTGATGCAACTGGTGCGCGAGGGCGTGGCCATGCTCGATCCGGTCAAGAACCGCGGCATCGGCCCCAAGGAGGTCGAGGAAAAATTCGGGGTCGGTCCCGACAAGGTGGTCGAGGTTCAAGCCCTGGCCGGGGATTCGACCGACAATGTGCCGGGCGTGCCCGGTATCGGGATCAAAACGGCGGCGCAGTTGATCCAGGAATACGGCGATCTCGAGACCCTGCTCGCCCGCGCCGGGGAGATCAAGCAGCCCAAGCGGCGCCAGAATCTGATCGAGCACGCCGAGCAGGCGCGCATTTCCCGGCAACTGGTCTTATTGAAGGACGATGTGCCGCTGGAGGTCGGCTTGGAAGATCTGCACCTGCGCCCGCCGGACCCCGCCGCCCTGCGTGCCTTTCTGGAGGAGCAGGCTTTCCGCGCCGTCATTACCCGGCTGGGCGATCTTCTGGGCGAGGGCGCCGCTGCGCCCGATACCTCGGAACCCACGCGCGACGCCGCCGAGTACGAACTGGTCCAGGACATGAAGGCGCTGGAGCGCTGGATCGCCGGCGCGATGGAGGAAGGTATCGTCGCGGTCGATACCGAGACCACCTCGCTCGATGCCTTGCGGGCAAATCTGGTCGGGGTTTCCCTGGCGCTTTCGGGTGGGCGGGCCTGCTATATTCCGCTCGGCCACACCGGCGCGGCCGCGGGTGGCGAGCTGGATCTGGGTAACGCCGCCACGGCGCCGAAACAGATCCCGATGAAGGACGCGCTCGCGGTGCTTAAACCCCTGCTTGAAGACCCGAGCGTGCTCAAGATCGGGCAGAACTTGAAATACGACATGCTGGTGCTCGGCCGCCACGGCGTAGATATCGCGCCGATGGACGACACCATGCTTCTGTCCTATGTGCTCGACGGCGGTTTGCACGGCCATGGCATGGACGAACTGGCGCGCCTGCACCTGGGTCACGAGACGATTAAGTTCAAGGACGTGGCCGGCAGCGGCAAGTCGCAAATCACCTTCGACAAGGTGCCGCTCGACAAGGCGCTCGATTACGCCGCCGAGGACGCCGACGTCACGCTGCGCCTGCATGGTGCGCTCAAGCCGCGGCTGGTGCCGGAGCGCATGACCACGGTGTACGAAACCCTGGAGCGGTCCCTGGTGCCGGTGCTGGCCCAGATGGAGCGAACCGGCATCAAGGTCGACCGCGATACCCTGCGTACGCTGTCCAACGATTTCGCCCAGCGCACCGCGGAATTGGAACGCGAGATCCACAAGATGGCGGGCCGCGACTTCACCATCGGCTCGCCCAAACAGTTGGGGGAAATCCTCTTCGACGAGATGGGCCTGAACAACGGCACCGTGAAGAAGGGCAAGTCCGGCGCCTACACCACCGATGCCTCGGTACTCGAGGGGCTGGCCGCGCAGGGCCACGACCTGCCGGCCCGGGTGCTCGACTGGCGCCAACTGACCAAGCTGCGCAGCACCTATACCGACGCCCTGCAGGAGCAGATCAATCCGGAAACCGGGCGCGTTCATACCTCCTTTAGCCAAGCGGTTGCCTCAACCGGGCGGCTGTCCTCCAACGACCCGAACCTGCAGAACATCCCGATCCGCACCGAAGAAGGGCGCAAGATTCGCTACGCCTTCGTCGCCGAGGCCGGGCATGTCTTGCTGTCGGTCGATTACAGTCAGATCGAATTGCGCCTGGCCGCGCACATCGCGGAGGTCGAACCCTTGCGTGCGGCCTTTCTGGAGGGCCAGGACATCCACGCCGCCACCGCGAGCCAAGTCTTCGGCGTGCCTGTAGAAGGCATGGACCCCATGATCCGGCGCAAGGCCAAGGCGATCAACTTCGGCATCCTCTATGGCATCTCCGCCTTTGGCCTAGCCAACAACCTGGGCATCGCGCAGGGCGAGGCCAAGGCTTACATCGAGGCCTATTTCGCGAAGTATCCGGGCATCAAGGGCTACATGGAGCGGACCAAGGAATCCTGCCGCGAGCACGGCTTCGTCGAGACTCTGTTCGGCCGCAAGATCCACATGCCCGGCATCAAGGAGAAGAACCCGGCGCGGCGCAACTTCGCCGAACGCGCGGCGATTAACGCGCCGATTCAAGGCACGGCGGCCGACATCATCAAGCGCGCCATGATCCGCGTCCCGCCGGCGCTGGCGGCCGCGAAGCTGAACGCGCGCATGCTGCTTCAGGTCCACGACGAACTGTTGTTCGAGGTCACCAAGGACGAGCTGGAAAAGACCACCGAGGTCGTGAAAGCGGTCATGGAAAACGCCTGCGCGCCGGTCCTGGAGCTATCCGTGCCCCTGGTCGCCGACGTTGGCACCGGCCCCAACTGGGCCGAGGCGCATTAGGGTTTGCTTAGTCCTCACGTCATCCCGGACTTGATCCGGGATCTTTGCTCGACGCCGACAAAAGATCCCGGATCAAGTCCGGGATGACGGCAGAGCGTGTATTGAACACGGTATCCTGAGCCGGACGTGGCCCTTCGCCGTTTCCCGCAAGCGGCCCTTTCCCAATCCTACGTCCCCTGATTTGATGGCGCCTTGACGGGTCGCCACGGTGAAGGAGTTGCGATGTACGTGCCAGAAATTTTCAAGCTGGACGATCCACACCGGATCGCTGCGGTTCTGCGGCGCTTCAACTTCGCGCTTTTGGTTAGCGCCCTTGAAGGCCGCGCCCCGGTCGCGACGCACTTGCCCTTCATCTTCGACGCGGCGCGGGGAGATAAGGGAACCCTGATCGCCCACATGGCGCGGGCCAACCCGCATTGGCGCGACCTGGCCAAGCTCGCCGAAACCGGCGGCGAGGCCCTGACGATTTTTTCCGGGCCCCATGCCTATATCTCGCCGTCGTGGTACGGGCCGGGCGATGCGGTGCCGACCTGGAACTATGTCGCAGTTCACGCCACCGGCGTTCCGCGGTTGGTCGAGGATCCGGCGGCGGTCCGGGCCATACTCACGGAGCTGGTCGCGGTCCACGAGGCCGGCCGCGCCGCGCCTTGGTCGCTCGAGGGTCAGGGCGAGGCCTTCCTCGCGCGCATGCAGCGCGGCATCGTCGCCTTCGAGATCCCGGTCGCGCGCCTGGAGGCCAAGGCCAAGTTGAGCCAGAACAAGGACGCCGGGGTACGCCGGAGCGTCGCCGCCGCCTTGCGCGAAGACGGCGAGGCGGACTTGGCCGAGTGGATGGACAGTGTTTCAGCTTGAAGCCTGAGGCGCTGAAAGGGCGGCAAGTGGGACGGATGAATTGGAAAGTCTGGCTGCTGATTGGGATTTCGCTGCTTTGCGGGATCGGAACAATCGTCTTTGTCGACCCGATACCGCAAGGACTCGAGTATCACCAGTTCGCCGATGACCGCAAAATGCTGGGGATTCCAAACGCGCTGAACGTTCTGTCCAATCTTCCGTTTCTGATCTTCGGCCTCTGGGGGGCCGGAATCCTAGGTGCCGCGATGGCGCGGCACGGTTACGAGGCGCGGCTGTTTTCGTACCTCGTATTTTTTGCCGGATTCGCGTTGCTTGGTATCGGCTCCGGCGTCTATCACCTTTGGCCATCCAACGGGACGCTGGTATGGGACCGCTTGCCAATGACGATCGCGTTCATGGCGTTGCTGAGTGCGGTCATGGCCGAGCTGATCGACCCGGCTCCGGCGATCGGATTGCTCCCTGTGTTTCTGCTTTTCGGCGCTTTCAGCGTCTTCTATTGGGACTATACGGAGCAATTAGGCCGGGGCGACTTGCGGCTCTATGGTCTGGCGCAGTTCCTGCCGGTGCTCCTGATTGTGCTTATGCTGTGGCTATACGAACCGCCGGACCACTTCCTGAAATACATTGTTGGGGCGGCGGCGCTCTACGGCCTCGCCAAGCTTTTCGAAGCCTTGGACCTGGCGACATTCCGGTCGCTGATGGTCGTCAGCGGTCACAGCTTGAAGCACTTGTTCGCCTCCGGCGCCGGTTTGGCTTTGATATTGATGCTATTCCGCCGGCGAGACTCCCTTTTTCACCGGGGCGGCGCCGGGTAGCCCGCAAAAGCCAATGCCATGAGTCTCGGCTCCGGGCCGGACCTTGCCGTCGGAGGCTATTGCGAGGACCCTTCCGCTTGTTGAGGTGGCGCGGGCGCCGGCCGCAAGACCATCAAGTATCCGCCACCTGCCGGACCTGCAGCGGCAGTACGATGAACGGCGAGGTTTAGCCACAACCGGACCTACGAGCGTCAGTTGAGACCTCGATAACCTCGAAATTCGGATGTACGGAAATCCCCCTCTGCGGCCCCTGATTCAGCCCGAAATTTCCTACGAATTGTGCATCGGTTGTTTGGTGATAGGCAAATGCGTGCGTTACCGTACACCCAAGGTGCAATTTACATTCGGTCGGAAATGTCAACCATACACTGTCTGGGCGACGGTGCGATCGTCATTGCCGTCGTGAACGTTCCGAAGGCGCTATTGCGAGCGCTCTGCTTTGACAATGCCACGCAGGCCGACCGGGCAGCAGAATTTGTTGTTGGGAGGTATTGGTTGTATGACGTGCAGGGCTATGTAGGTATCCCCCTTTTCCATGAGTTCGGCCAGTAGGCTCAGGGGGTATCCTTTCAACGGTCCTACCAAATCAGACTTTCTGACTACGCCCTTAGCCAGCACCCCATCGACCGTGATGCCTTCGCGCATAAAGTCCGTCAAGAAGACCACAATAGGGCCATGTTCGTGCTTCGGTGGCGACTCCTGAAATCGGTCCAATAGACTCTGCTGTTTCAGAGCATCCGGAGCCAGATGAATATGGGCCTGGGTGAAAGACTCGAAGCTTTCGACCGTCAGGTTGTATCGCAGTTCGCTGCCATCGCTGCTGAACTGCAACTTCGCTTGCCCCCGCGCATCTGCCCTGACAAATTCCCGAACTCGCACAAGGTTGGCGGTGAAATCCCGGGTGCTGGCAGCGGTAAGATCCGCACCCAGCGCCGTTGTGGCCACGGCAAACGCACTAGCAATTGAGATCATCTTCATGCTCTGCTCCCGCCTTTGAGCGCCTTTGCAGGTCCCGCCGAAATGAGCAGGGGTCATGCTGAGCCGCTCATGAGACTTTACCCCAAGGTTTCCCGAGGTGAAACATTAAGACTATTCAGCAACTGCTCACGAGAGCTCCGCTATCGATGGGGGTGCGCTTATCCCTGGTTTTGGGTACACCGCGATGGCGGCGAACCTTATCGCGCCCGATGACCGCTCCGGGTCAATATTCCCGGTACACCGGGGGAGTCAGCTTCGTCCGAACCTGAGGGCACACCGGAAGCAGTTGGCTCGAAATCGGACATCGACGCCGGAGAGTCCGAAGCTGGGCGTGGACCCGTCGTGCAGCGGATATGGCCGGAACGGGTATTGATAGCCAAGAGGAGACTTTCGTCGTTCCTCCGAACCGATCGCAATTTGACACATCGCGATGCCGGTGGTGGGAGCCGTCCACCGCATCAGAAGCCGTCGTGACGACTTACATGCGCAAGCGGCCGGAAGACTCCTCCAGGACCAATGCTTCGGCGACTGGTCGATTCTTCAAGGCGTCAACGAGTTCGCTTTCCGATGAATTTCCATCCACTTCATCGGTCCAGACCTTGAGATGCGTCAGCTGATAATTTCCGAAAGTCGTCATCATCGCCACGTCGGTAGCATCGCGCCCGCGTACCATAAGAATGCGTCCGATACGCGGCGAGTTGTTTCGCGGATCGAACGTGTACCAACGCCCTTCCAGATAAACTTCGCTCCAAGCGCAGAAATCGCCGGCGCTTTCGGCTTTGACGCCTATGTCGCCTAGATAGCCGCTCGCATAGCGGGCGGGGAAATTCATTGCGCGGCAAAAGGTGATAAACAGGTGCGCGAAATCGCGGCATACGCCCGTACCCTCCCGGAATACGTCGACCGCAGTCTTTGTCGGGCGGCCGAACCGATAGTCGAAGATGACGTTGTTGTGAACCCAGTTTGAGATTGCCTGCACCCGGGCCCATCCGGGTGGGGTGGTGCCGAAGAGGTCCCAGGCTCTGTCAGCAAGCTCGTCGCTTTCGCAGTATCGGCTGGCCATCAAATACGGGAGTGTTTCGACAGGGAGATCCAAGATTTCGTGCTGACGCGCATTCCAGTTGAATTCGTCCGGTTCGCCGGAATCCTCCACGATGCAATCGGACCAAAGAGCTGTTGAACCGCGCAGCGCCTGGAGACGAGCACACCGGTTCCCAAAAATGTCCGTATATTCCTCGACCGTGGTCTCTGGCTCGGTCCGTATGTGGTCGGAGCCGATCATCCGACGATTGACCGATGGGTGCGGGTACAACGCCAGGAGCATGGGCGTTGGTTTCGGACAGTCGACCGAGATTTCAAAGCCTACGCGAATGAGTATTGCCCGCTCCTATCTTTGCTTTGAGTTTAGCTAGGCGACCACCTTTAACGGCATCCGGTCGTAGATGCTTGTCAAAGCCTGCTCCGAGACCATTCTTTGGATCGCCGGTGACTAGAGTTTTCCGGCATTTTCACATTGGCGGGCTGGTTGCGCCGTTGTGATTTGTGAGCGTTATCGGCGGCTTGTTGCCGATCGCGCCATGCGGTCTGACCTCGTTGTAGTCTCTACGCCAATCCTCCAACTTTTCCCGCGCATCGGCAAGGCTCAGGAACCAATGGGCGTTCAAACATTCCGCTCGCAGGCGTCCATTGAAAGCTTCGATGAACGCATTATCCGTCGGTTTGCCTGGCCGCGAGAAGTCCAGGATGACGTCGTTTTGCTAGGCCCAGAGATCGAGGTCGCGCGAGGTGAACTCGGTGCCCTGGTCGACGCGAATGGTCTCTGGATAGCCGATCTGCGCGCAAACACGATCGAGCGTTGCCACGACATCTTCGCCGCGATAGCTGAACCGCGGGTCGGTGGCCGGCACATAGCGTGAGAAGGTATCGATCACCGTCAGGATCCGCAGCTTGCGGCCTGTCGCCAACTGATCGTGCACGAAGTCCATCGCCCAGGTCTCATTGGGCCGAGAGGCGGAACGACGGTCGTCGCGCAGCTTCGCTTTCACCCGCCGTTTCGGCGTCTTGTTGCGCAGCCGCAGACCCAGCTCGTTGTAGATCCTGCGCGTCTTCTTCTGATTGATCATCCACCCCTCGCGCCGAAGCATCACATGAACGCGGCGATAGCCATAGCGTACCCGCGTCTCGCATATCTCCTTGATCCGCTGCTCCAAGGCGGCCTGCCCGGGCCGACGCGAC
>JAJFGN010000079.1 GCA_021776115.1 Kiloniellaceae bacterium
CTGCGTGACAGCGGCAAAAAAGCCAAGGTCGCCCTCACCGCCGTCATGCGAAAGCTCGTCGTCCTCGCCAACACACTGCTCAAAGAAGACCGATTGTGGGTCAGTCTTCGCTCTTGACACGAAACACAGATGCTCACCCTAACCCTCTCCCGCCGGGAGAGGGGACGTAACCGCCGTGCCTCTAATGTCGCCAAACGCTTGGGGACATCTAGGACCAACGCCATGCAACTCGCTCACAAAATTTTGCCGGACAACCGTGGATCAAGCCCGAGCATAACAAGACAGGAGTATCGGATGTCAGAGTTGGGTCGTTAAGATTGTGGCGGCCCCGCAGATGGCAGCGACACCCAATGCGTTGAGCGTCGGGGGGGCCCACGGCGCCCTTTTGCTCTACGCCTTTTTGATCAGCACCTCGTTTCCGCTCGGACGGCTCGTTGCGGCTGAAACCGATCCGGTCGTCGTGACCTTTCTGCGTTTTGCGCTGGGGGCCGTGGCCTTCGGCGCCGTGCTTGCGTTTCAGGGTGGCGGATTTGGCCGGCCCAAGCCGCGCGCCTTGTTGCGCTATGGAATTCTCGCGATCCCCTTGGCGACATTTTTTGTGGCCATGTTCGAGGCCTTGCGTTGGACCGATCCCCTCAGCGCCGGGGCGATCTTCACGCTGCTGCCCTTGATCAGCGCTGGATATGCTTTCATATTTTTACGCCAACGCCTGTCAGGATCCCTGGCGCTGCTGATCTCCTTCGGGGCCTTCGGCGCCCTCTGGGTCTTGTTTCGCGGTTCGCTGGATCGCCTCCTGCTGCTCGATTTCGGCTGGGGCGAGGGGGTGTTCTTTCTCGGATGCCTGGCCTTTGCGGCGCACCCGGTCGCGGTGAAGCGGCTCCACGGCGGCGATCCGATCCCGCGTCTGACCTTCTGGACCCTGGTCGTGGGCACGGTCATG
This sequence comes from Kiloniellaceae bacterium, assembly GCA_021776115.1. Classification (GTDB taxonomy): domain Bacteria; phylum Pseudomonadota; class Alphaproteobacteria; order Kiloniellales; family J153; genus JAJFGN01. The sequence goes on from JAJFGN010000079.1 coordinate 941, forward strand.
CTCGGCGTTGTCGGGGCACCGCGCATTTGGGCAACCGCTTGGTCCGCGATCTCCGGCGAGGTTTACCTGGCCATCCTCTACCTGGGGGTCATCAACACGGCCTTTACCTTCTTTCTGGCAAAATCGGCGAGCGTCGTGCTCAGCCCCGCCAAGGTTATGGCCTATACGTTTTTGATCCCGGGGCTTGTCGCTTTCTTGCAGGGGGCCTTCGGTCATGCCTGGCCGGAACCGTCGGTCTTCGTCGGCGTGGCGATCACCATCCTTGCCATGCTGGCGATGTTAAAGGTGGAATGACGGGCTAAGTCAGGCAGGTTGCAATGAATGTCGTAAGGTCGAAATTGCCGAAAGACAGCCGGCTCCACTCATATTTCCGCGACGGCGATTTCCTGGATTGCTTTTCGATGCGGATCGGCCGCCATGGCGATCCAATCGCGCAGATCGCACAGCGCATATTCATAGGCTTGCCCGGATGGATCAACGCGCTCCTGGCGGTTCGGGATTTTGGGGTATCGTTCTTCGGCTTGAAAACCACCGCGAATTTGCCAAAGGACCTGAGTTTCAGAGACTCGATCAGCGTGGGCGATCACATAAATTTTCTCTGTGTGCTGAGCGTCAGCGAGAACGAAATCATCCTTGGCGAGGACGACCGCCATCTGGATTTCAGAATCTCGGTGTATCGGGACAGCGATGCATCCGATCGAATTTCGCTCGCGACCTGGGTGCATACGCACAACACGCTCGGTAAGATCTACCTCGCCGCCATCACGCCGTTCCACAACCTGATCGTCAATTCTAGGGGCAACAGGGTCGCATCCGAGTTCGAAGTGGAGAGCCAGCCGTCGGTCTGAAGCGATTATCGAAGCGGCTCATTTCTGCCCACGGCTAAGGATTAGACCGAAGCTGACCAAGCCCGCCGAAACGAAACGCCACACACCAAATCCTTCCTTCAACACGAAGGTCGAAATCAGCGCCACGAACAAGACGCTCGTTTCTCTGAGGGCGGATACCATGCCCATCGGCGCCAGGGCCAGTGCCCACACGATAATCCAGTAGGCGCCAACCTGCATGGCGCCGCCGGCAAATCCGGTGACAAGGTTGGAGCGAGCAACGCGCCAGATCGCACCCCTTTTCCACACCAGGGCCAGGAGGAAGGTCAGCAGGCCGTCGCCAATCGTCAGCCAGACAGCGAACCCCAGAACCGAACCCGCCTGCCGCGCGCCAAGTCCATCGACAACGGTGTAGGAAGCGATGCAGGCGCCGGTCGCCAAAGCAAAGAATACGGCCTTCGGTTTTCTAGCTATGCCGGTGGTCTTGTCGAACGTCAAAGTCATGACACCCACGGCGAGGCAAATCACACCGATGACCGCCAAGGGCTCAAGCAATTCGCCCGCAAACACTACGGCGCCGATCATCACCAGAATGGGAGCCGATCCCCGGGCCATCGGATAGACTTGACCCAGGTCCCCGTGATCGTAAGCGATTGGCAGGAAAAAGTGGTAGCCGGTGTGTAGGAGGATCGTCAGCACCAGAAGCGGCCAGCTCGCAGGGGCCGGGCTTTCGACGAAAGGTAGAAATGGCAGAGAAATGAGGCTTCCGGCCAAGGTCACGACCGCCATTGCCGCCACGCGATCACCGCTGATCTTGATCAAGGTGTTCCACCCGGCATGGAGGGCCGCCGCCAGCAGAACGATGGCCGTGATTTCAATACTCACTACGTCGACCCGTCAGTAAAGGTTGCCCATCCTCAATCTCAGGTTTGATCAGGTCACCTGGGCCCGTGTTCGACGGCTACGCGCGGCAGAAGGCCGTTCAAGATGATCTGGCACAGCGAGTCTTCGATCCGGTCGAACTCGGCCTTGCCGAGATTCTTTCGGCCCATGACCGCTGTTACCTGCGGGGCGAAATCGGCGTAGTGCTGGGTTGCGGCCCAGATCAGGAAAACCAGGTGATAGGGATCGACCTCGACTAAACGGCCGGTATCGATCCAATGCCGGATGACCTTGGCCTTGCGCTCGACCAGCTTGCGCAGGTCCTCGCCCAGATAGCGCTCGAGGACCGGCGCGCCTTGCAGGATCTCGGTGGCGAATATGCGCGACGCGGTCGGGTTGTCGCGCGAGAAGCTTAGTTTGGCCGAAATGTAGTGGCGCAGCTCCTGGGCCGGATCGCCATCCGGGTCCATTTCCTTGAAGGGCTCTAGCCAAATGTCGAGCGTGCGCATCAGGACCGCGAGATAAAGGTCCATCTTGCGTTTGAAATAGTAGTGGACGTTGGGCTTGGACATCTTGGCGCGCGAGGCGATCTGATCGACGGTCGCGCCACGGAACCCGTGTTCGGCGAAGACAAGTTGTGCCGCGTCCAGGATGCGGGCCTCGTTGCGCGCCTGAATTCGGGTCTTCTGGCTCTTGGCTGGATCGGTGCGTTCCGGGTTCAACATGCGCGTTCCGGGGCGGATGGGTGCGTTTGGCGTGGCAGCGGAACGGGTCCGAAGACTCAGTCGCGGCCACGGGATTGGTGCCCCGGCGGATAGCCGATCCGGCCCCATTCAGACGGATACCTGCTTGACCGGGTTGGTATCCCTACCTTAAAAATAATTTGACCAATTGGTCAGGATCACCATGAAGCGACGATGACGGTCCTGTCAACTGGCATGGGCCCAGAATGGCCGGCGACACGACGGCCGAAGACACGCGGGGCGACAACCGCGAGAAGACATGACGGGAGGCGAGCATGGCGAAATTGCGAGGCGGCTTGATTCAGATGAGTCTGAAGGGCGACACCTCGATGAAGCCCGAACAGATTCGCGATCTCATGCTCGAGGCTCACATGCCTCTCATTGCCGAGGCCGGCAAGCAGGGCGTTCAGGTTCTTTGCTTCCAAGAGGTCTTTACCCAGCCCTATTTCTGCCCGAGCCAGGACGCCCGCTGGTATGCCGCCGCGGAAGCAATTCCGGACGGTCACACCACTCGCCTGATGCAGGAGATGGCGCGTAAACACAATATGGTCATCGTCGTGCCGATCTACGAAGAGGACATGACCGGGGTCTACTATAACGCCGCGGCCGTGATCGACGCCGACGGCACCTACCTGGGTAAATACCGTAAGACGCACATTCCCCATGTCGCCGGCTTTTGGGAGAAGTTCTTTTTCAAGCCGGGTGCGTCCAATTGGCCGGTTTTCAATACCGCCTATTGCAAGCTGGGCGTCTATATCTGCTACGACCGTCATTTTCCGGAAGGTTGGCGGGCGTTGGCCTTACGCGGCGCCGAATACATCGTCAATCCCTCCGCCACCGTGGCCGGGGTTTCCGAATATCTTTGGCGCCTGGAACAGCCTGCTTCGGCGGCCGCGAACGGGGTTTATATCGGCGCGATCAACCGGGTCGGGACCGAGGCGCCCTGGAACGTCGGCGAATTCTACGGTCAGAGTTATTTCGTCAATCCACGCGGCGAGATCGAGGCGGAGGCCAGCCGGGACCGCGACGAGCTCCTGGTCCACGACATGGACTTCGACATGGTCCGCGAAATTCGCAACAATTGGCAATTCTTCAGAGACCGGCGGCCGGAGACCTATGGCGCGCTGACCGAACTTAATTAGAATGGCGTGACAGCGCCGTTACCGTGAGGCGCGCGGCAGCCGGGAGGACACCATGAGCGACGTGAAAAATCTTTCCATCGACGGCAAGCGGCTGTGGGACAGCCTGATGGACATGGCCAAGATCGGCGCCACCGAAAAGGGCGGCTGCTGCCGTCTGGCCTTGACCGATTTGGACAAGCAAAGCCGGGATCTTTTCGTCCATTGGTGCAAGGACGCGGGCTGCACCATCCGGGTCGATAAGATGGGCAACATCTTCGCCCGGCGCGCGGGTCGGAATAACGATCTGGCCCCGGTTGTCACCGGCAGTCATCTAGATACCCAACCCACGGGGGGACGTTTCGACGGAGTTTACGGAGTTTTGTCCGGGCTCGAGGTTGTGCGCACCTTGAATGACTTGGGGTACGAGACCGAGCGGCCGGTCGAAGTCGCGGTGTGGACCAACGAAGAAGGCTCGCGCTTCGCCCCGGCCATGGTCGCCTCGGGCGTGTTCGGGGGGGTCTTCGATCTGGAGTACGGCTTGTCGCGCGCCGACGCCGACGGCAAGACCATGGGCGAGGAGCTACAGCGCATCGGCTACGCCGGCGAGGACGAGGTTGGGAAGCGGGACGTCCACGCCTATTTCGAGGCCCACATCGAGCAGGGCCCGATCCTGGAGGCGGAGGAGAAAACCATCGGCATCGTGACCGATGCTCAGGGCCAGCGCTGGTACGAGCTAACCCTGACCGGTGTCGAATCCCATGCCGGGCCGACCCCCATGGCGCGGCGCAAGGACGCCTTGCTGGGCGCGGCGCGGGTGGTCGAACTCGTCAACCGTATCGGCCTGGACAACGCGCCGGTCGCTTGCGCCACGGTCGGCATGCTTAACGTCTATCCGAATTCGCGCAACGTCATCCCCGGCCGGGTTTTCGTCGCCATCGACTTCCGCCACCCCGACGATGCGGTTTTGGCCAAGATGGACGCGGCCATGCGCGCCGGGGTGGACAAGATCGTCTCCGACATCGGTTTGGAACTGGAGTTGGAGCAGATTTTCTACTATGCGCCGATCCACTTCGAGGACTCCTGCATCGATGCGGTGCGTAAGGGGACCGAGGAGTGCGGGTACTCCGCGCGCGAGATCGTCTCGGGCGCCGGTCACGACGCTTGCTACATGGCCAATGTCGCGCCGACCTCGATGATCTTCATCCCCTGCATCGACGGCATCAGTCACAACGAGGTCGAAGACGCCAAGCCTGAGTGGGTCACGGCCGGCGGCGAAGTCCTGTTACGGGCCATACTTGAAAAGGCAGGACACGCTGCCTGATACCAAGGCGCGAGGAAGCCCCATGACGCCGATCCCTTTACCATCCGATCCGGGACGGGACCCGGATTCGGAGCCTGAAGAAGCGGCGGGAGTCGCGGCGGACCAGAATCGCGGCGGCGTCGTTCAGGCGCGCGATCTGTCACTGACATTCCAGACCGCCGATGGGCCGGTGTTCGCCCTGTCGGGCGTTGACCTGGAAATCGATCAGGGCGAATTCGTCTCCTTCATCGGACCCTCGGGCTGCGGCAAGACCACGCTCTTGCGGGTGATCGCCGATCTTGAACAACCGACCGGCGGGACGCTATCGGTTAACGGCGTGCCCCCTCACGAGGCGAGACTCTCTCGCGATTATGGCTATGTGTTCCAGGCCCCCGCGCTTTATCCCTGGCGCAACATCGAACGCAACGTGACGCTGCCGCTTGAGATTATGGGGATTTCGGCGGCTGAGCGGCGCGAGAAGGCGCGCGAGTACCTCGACCTGGTCAACCTCGGCGGTTTCGAGAAGAAATTCCCCTGGCAGCTTTCGGGCGGGATGCAGCAGCGCGCCTCCATCGCCCGGGCCCTATGTTTCGATCCAGCGCTTTTGTTGATGGACGAACCTTTTGGAGCGCTCGACGAAATCGTCCGCGACCATCTGAACGAGCAGTTGTTGCGCCTCTGGGCAAAGACCCAGAAGACCGTGGTTTTCGTGACCCACTCGATTCCGGAAGCGGTATTCCTGTCTACGAAAATTGTCGTCATGTCGCCCCGCCCCGGACGCATCATCGACGTGATACCGACCGATTTTCCGCGCGACCGGACGCTTGACACGCGCGAGACCCCGGCATTCTTGGAGGTCGCCCACAGGGTGCGCGAAGGGTTACGCGCGGGGCACAGCTATGACGATTGACGCCCATGCGGGTCCGCTACCGGGTCCGGGCTTGGTCGCCCGCATGTTTTCTGGACGCAGTGGGCCGATTGCGGTGGTGGCTTTGGCCATCGTCGCGCTCTGGTATGCGGGGGCGTTGTACTTAAACGCGCCGGGCCAGATCGACGCGTTCAAGCGGGCAAAGACGGAGTGGGGCGTGTCGGACTTCGTCAAGGGCGCCCTGGCCCAGAAACGCCCGGTATTGCCGGCGCCGCACCAGGTCCTGGTCGAGATGAAGGAGACCATTCTCGACCAGCGCATCACCTCGAAGCGCAGCTTGGTCTTCCACTCCTGGGTCACGCTTTCCTCGACCGTGCTTGGCTTCGCCATCGGCACCGCCTTGGGTATTTTTCTGGCGGTCGGGATTGTCCATGTCGGCACGCTTGAGAAAAGCCTCATGCCGTGGATCATCTCGTCCCAGACGATTCCGATTCTGGCCATTGCGCCCATGGTCGTGGTCGTGCTCGGCGCGATCGGACTGAAGGGCTTGGTGCCCAAGGCCATCATCTCTACCTACCTGTGCTTTTTCCCGGTGACGATCGGTATGGTGAAGGGCCTGCGCTCGCCCGATCCTCTGCAGATGGACCTGATGCAGACCTATAGCGCGAGCGCCTGGCAGACGTTTTGGAAGCTGCGCTGGCCGTCCTCGATGCCTTTTCTCTTCACCAGCCTGAAAGTCGGTATTGCGATCAGTCTGGTCGGCGCCATCGTCGGCGAATTGCCGACCGGCGCGCAGGCGGGTTTGGGCGCGCGCCTGCTCGCCGGGTCGTACTACGGCCAGACCATCCAGATTTGGTCCGCGCTCTTGACCGCCGCGATCCTAGCCGGCGCGATGGTCGCCTTGGTCGGCGTGATCGAACGTCTGGTCGTCCGCGCTATGGGTGGGCAGCGATGAGTTTGGCGGTCAATCCCTGGATGGCCGCTGGTGCTGTCTTCGCCCTGACGGCCCTTTTCTTTCCGCTGGGCGCCGGCGAAATCCCGCTGAACTGGCTCGACTTTCCGGGCTTGGCGATCTTGGTGCTTGGCTTCGCGGCCGCATGCGCCTGGCTGGCGCGCGGGTGGGTCGCGGGCCTGCCCTTGGGCTTGCTCCTGGTTGGGGCTGTGGCTCTCGGCGGTGCGGTTGCCCTGTACTTGCTTTATGAGACCGGCGTCGGCGGCGAGGCCCGGCTTGGGTTCTGGCTGTTCATCTTCGCACTCTGGGCGACCGCTTGGCGCGGACTGGACGCTATCGCCGGATTCCGGAGTTTGAATAAGAGCGCGCAGCGCGGTGTCGATCTTCTCGTGCCGCTTATATTCGGTTGCTGGCTGGTTTTTCTTTGGGAGGTCGTGACGGTCGGGTTTGGCGTGCCCCAGGTGCTGTTACCGTCACCCAGCATGATCGCCGTGCGTTTGGCCGGTTCTCTCGACATTCTTGCGGCGGACTTTTATCAGACTTTCGTCAAGGCGGTTATCAGCGGCTACCTGATCGGTTGCGGCAGCGGCTTTGCGGTCTCGATCCTGGTCGACCGAGTGCCATTTCTGAAGCGCGGCCTTTTGCCGCTTGGCAACTTTGTGAGTGCGCTGCCCATCGTCGGAATCGCGCCCATCATGGTCATGTGGTTCGGCTTCGACTGGCAGTCCAAGGCCGCGGTGGTCGTTATCATGACCTTCTTTCCCATGCTCGTGAACACGGTCAGCGGTTTGAACGCGGCGGGCGCGCTGGAGCGCGATCTCATGCAATCCTATGGCGCCCGGTATTGGCAAACCTTGCTCATGCTGCGCTTACCGGCGGCCATGCCGTTTATCTTCAACGCGTTGAAGATCAACTCGACCCTGGCTCTGATCGGCGCCATCGTCGCCGAGTTCTTCGGCACGCCGATTGTCGGTATGGGGTTCCGGATATCCACCGAGGTCGGGCGCATGAACGTCGACATGGTATGGGCGGAAATCGTCATGGCGGCCTTGGCTGGCTCCGCATTCTATGGCGCAATGGCGCTATGCGAGCGGGCCGTGACCTTTTGGCACCCGTCTTATAGGCAACGACGATAAGACTAATTTGATCACGAGAAAACATGAGGAGGCTGATAATGAAACGACTCTCAATTCTGATGGCGGCCACGGCTATATTGGGCGTGGCGACCGCGGCCCAGGCCGCTGAGAAGGTAACCCTGCAACTCAAGTGGGTCACCCAGGCGCAGTTCGCCGGCTATTATGTCGCCCAGGAGAAGGGCTTTTACCGGGACGCTGGACTTGACGTCACGATCAACCCCGGCGGGCCTGACATCGCGCCGCCCCAGGTGATCGCCGGCGGCGGTGCGGACGTTGTCATCGATTGGATGCCCTCGGCCCTGGCATCGCGCGAAAAGGGCGTTGCCCTGGTCAACATCGCGCAGCCCTTCAAGCGCTCCGGCATGATGCTGACCTGCCGCAAGGAAACCGGCATCGCCAAACCGGCCGACTTCAAGGGCAAGACTCTGGGCGTCTGGTTCTTCGGTAACGAGTACCCCTTCCTAAGCTGGATGTCGCGACTGGGCATGTCGACCAAGGGTGGCGCCGGCGGCGTGACCGTGCTGAAGCAGGGCTTCAACGTCGATCCCCTGTTGCAGAAGCAAGCCGACTGCGTTTCGACCATGACCTAC
>JAJFGN010000080.1 GCA_021776115.1 Kiloniellaceae bacterium
ACCTTCGTGATCGCCGCCGTCAGCGTCGTCTTACCGTGGTCAACGTGACCTATCGTGCCAACATTGCAGTGCGGCTTCGTCCGCTCAAACTTCGCCTTCGCCATATCACTTTGTCCCTATCTGCACTTGGCCCGCGACGGCCCGCGCGCCCCCGAATTTCGCCTTCCGCCTGGAGCGGGTGGCGGGAATCGAACCCGCGTAGCCAGCTTGGAAGGCTGGAGCTCTACCATTGAGCTACACCCGCATCGTCTCGTCGCTCTTCGCCGGCACTAAAGATCCACTCGGAGTCCTTGGTGGAGGGGGTTGGATTCGAACCAACGTAGGCTAAGCCAACGGGTTTACAGCCCGTCCCCTTTAACCACTCGGGCACCCCTCCCGACCTCGCGCGGCGCGATGCGATGGAGATGCGAAATATGTTGATTTCGTTCGGCCTGTCAACTCTTTAGGAACGGACAGCACCACCCACAGCCCAAACCCCGGTTCGGCTGAAAGCGATACTTGCGGAACCCACCCGCCTATGAGTGATATTAAGGACGGTCATGTCCAAGCGCAAGCCCCTCAAAATGACGAAATCCGGCCGCGATTCGCCGATGCGGCCGCGTCCCGGCGGCCCAATTTGGCTATTTGGCGCTCATGCCGTCCTGGCGGCCCTGGCGAATCCGCGCCGGAAGTGCCACCGCCTGCTGCTGACGCCGGAGGCGGAACAACGTCATGGCGACCGACTCCGGCCCCTCCTTGGCGGCGGACAGCCGGCCCCTGAAAAGGTCAAGCGCGAGCAGATCGAGCCATTCCTGACGACGGACGCCGTCCACCAAGGCCTGGCCCTCCTCGCGGAGCCGCTGGATCAGCCGGATCTGGCCGATATCCTGGCGGATGTCGCGGCCCGGCCGCAGACTCCGGCCGCGGGGACCCGGCTCCTGATCCTGGCCCTCGACCAAGTGACGGACCCCCACAACGTCGGCGCCATCATGCGCTCCGCCGCCGCCTTCGGCGTGACGGCGGTCGTCGCCCCCGGGCGCCACGCCGCTCCGGAAACCGGCACCCTGGCCAAGGCGGCGTCCGGCGCGCTGGAGATCGTCCCCTATGTCGGGGTTACCAACCTGGTACGGGCCTTGGACGAGATGAAGCAGGCGGGGTTTTGGAGCCTGGGCCTCGCCGGTGAGGCCGACCGGACCCTCGCCGACGCCGACCCCGGCGGGCCGCTGGTCCTGGTCTTGGGCGCCGAGGGACCGGGCCTGCGCCGCCTGACGCGTGAACATTGCGACCTGATAGCCCGGCTGCCGACCCGCCCACCGATCGAGTCTCTCAACGTCTCAAACGCCGCCGCAGTCGCGCTGTATGCACTGATGACCGGGTAGATTTTTATATTATTCAAGCGCCTATAGCATATCTCTAATCCGATACCACAGCATACCCAAGGCCAAGGTCGGGGTTCGGAACAGGCGCCCGCCTGGAAACGTCGTATGGGGCAGGCGCGCCAGGAGGTCGAGCCGCCCGGCCTGGCCCGCGATGGCCTCGGCCAGGATTTTGCCGGCGATGCCTGTGAAGGCCACGCCTTGGCCGGAGAAGCCTTGCGCGAAATAGACGTTGGTGCCGAGCCGGCCCAGGTGCGGCGTGCGTTCCATGGTGATGGCCACGAAACCGCCCCAGGTGTAGTCGAAGCAAATATCCGAGAGACCCGGAAAGACCTGCAGCATCTTCCGCCGCATGGCCTCCGGCAGGTTCGACGGCATCAGGTTCGAATAGCTGACCCGTCCGCCGAACAGCAGGCGGTGGTCCCGGGACAGGCGGTAGTAATTGAGCACGAAATTGCAGTCGGCCACGGCGATATCGTTCTTTATCAGCGACTTCGCCCGGTTTTCTCCTAGCGGCTGGGTCGCCGCGATATAGGTTCCCACGGGCATCACTTTACCTTGGATCCGTGGCTCTAGTCCGCCCAAGTAGGCATTCCCGGCCAGAACCAGGAAATCGGCGCTCACTTGGCCGCGATGGCTGCGGATACGAAGCTTGGCGCCCTGCTCGATCGCCACGGCCTCAGTGCCCTCGAAGATCTTCACACCGGCGGCTTCGGCCGCGCGCGCCAGGCCAAGGCAGTAATTGAGCGGGTGCAGATGCCCCGCCCCACCATCGTAGAGGCCACCGAGATAGGCCGGGGTCTCGACATAATCCCGCACGTCTTGGGCGCGTTCGACAAGCCGCGTATGCCCATAGCCATAGTCGCGCGCGAGCGATTCGCGATCCGCTCGCAATTCCTTCAGGTGCCGCTGCTTGCCCGCGCCGTGGAAATATCCCCAGGTCAGGTCGCAGTCGATCCTGTGCCGGGCAACCCGCTCGCGGATAATCGCCTTCCCTTCCTCGGTCAGATCGAAGAGCTTGCGCGCGTCGTCGCGGCCCAGCCAGGTCTCGAGCTTCGTATTGCCCGAAGAAAAGCCGGTGCAAATTTGGCCGCCGTTGCGGCCCGAAGCGCCCCAGCCTACCCGCTTGGCCTCGAGAACCACGACGCTCATGCCCCGCTCGGCCAGACTGAGCGCGGCCGACAAGCCGGTATACCCGCCCCCGATTACGCAAACCTGGGCGGCGGCATCGCCGTCCAAGCGGGGATAGTCGGGGTCGTCGTTCGCGCTTGCGACGTAATAAGAGTCTTCATGTGGCTCTGCTGACATAAGATAGAGCTAGCAGATCGGTCCCCCCGGCTTCAATCCCGTGCCTGCCACGCCTTGTGTGATCGCCTCGGGCCATGCTAGCGAGGACCCGCCCGGCCTTAGGCCAAACAGCACACGGGTTTTCCAATGGGCTCGATCGAAGAATTCCTCAAAGAAAACAAGATCGACGAAGTAGAAGTTCTGGTCCCGGACATGGCTGGAATCGCGCGCGGAAAGATCCTGCCGGCGCAACGTTTCCTGGAGGGCATGGCGAGCAAGAACCTGCGCATCCCCGAGGGGATATTCGTCCAGACAGTGACCGGCGACTATCCTGACGAAGGCGTGGTCACCAGTCCCGCCGTTCAGGACGTTTACTTGGTGCCCGACGAACGAACCATTCGCGTCGTCCCCTGGTACCCAGAGCCGACCGCGCAAATCATCTGCGACGCCTTCCATTTCGACGGTAAGCCGGTCGCGATTGCCGCCCGCAACGTCCTTTCGCGAGTCGTCGCCCTGTTCGAAAAGCGCGGATGGCGCCCTGAAATCGCGCCCGAACTGGAATTTTTCTTGGTCGACGTGAACACCGACCCGGACTACCCCCTGATCTCGCCGGTTGGACGCTCCGGCCGCCGCGAAACCTCGCGTCAGGCCTATGGCGTGGACGCAGTCAACGAGTTCGATCCCCTGTTCGAAGACGTTTACGATTTCTGCGAGGCGCAAAACATCAACATCGATACCCTGACCCACGAGGCCGGGGCGGCGCAGATGGAGATGAACTTCAACCATGGCCACCCCCTGGACCTGGCCGATCAAGCCTTTCTGTTCAAACGCACGGTCCGCGAGGCAGGCCTGCGCCACAAGGTCTACGCCACCTTCATGGCCAAGCCGATGCAAGGCGAGCCGGGCAGTTCCATGCACATTCACCAAAGTCTGCTGGATGTTAAAACCGGCCGGAACCTCTTCGCGAATAAGAACGGTAAGGATTCAAAGCTGTTTCACAGCTATATCGCGGGCCTGCAAAAGCACCTGCCGGCCGTGATGCCGCTGATCGCGCCAAACGTGAATTCCTATCGCCGCCTGATCCGCGATTCGGATGCCCCGATCAACACGCACTGGGGCTATGACAACCGTACGGTCGGCCTGCGCGTCCCACATTCAGCCCCGCAGTCGCGGCGGGTCGAGAACCGCCTGGCCGGGGCCGACGCCAACCCCTATCTGGCCCTAGCCGCCTCGCTTGCTTGCGGCTACCTGGGCATGACGGAAAAGCTGGAGCCTCGCGCGCCGATCGAGGGTAGCGCCTATCGCCTGGCCCACACCCTGCCGCGCACGCTTTACGATGCGCTCAATAGATTCAATGCGAGCCGCCCGATCAAAGACGTGTTGGGCGAAAAGTTCGTTCAGGCGGTCAGCCTGGTCAAGGAGACCGAGCTGGACGCCTACCAGCAGGTGATCTCGTCTTGGGAGCGCGAGCACCTTCTGCTAAATGTATAACGAACGATTAACTATAAACTCGCCATGCTTGGTGCCATGAGTCAAAGATCGCCATTTGAGCTGAACCGGCCCGGCGCGGTTGCTTGGGATTGCGGCGAATCGCGGCGTTCAAGCTATGCCGAGCTGATGGTTCTCTGCGCGCGGATCGGCTTCAATCCCTAGGGGCGCGGCGCCGCGGGTTTCGTGCCCGCGCCCGAATTCGCCCTGAACGCCGGTCTTCCCAAGGAACCCAAGCCATGAACAGCCTCCCCATCCGCAATACCACCGCCCATTGGCGGCAGATCGATACTGCGCATCATCTGCATCCCTTCACCGATTACAAAGAGCTCGCCGAGGCCGGCGGCTCGCGCATCATCACCTCTGCCAAGGGTGTCACCCTGACCGATTCCGAAGGCCAAAGCCTGATCGACGGCATGGCCGGGCTTTGGTGCGTCAACGTCGGGTATGGCCGCAAGGAGCTTGCAGAGATTGCCTATGAGCAGATGCTCGAACTGCCGTACTACAACACCTTTTTCAAGACTGCGACGCCAAGCTCGATCGAGTTATCGGAACGCCTGGCCGAGATCACGCCCAAGGGTTTGAACCGGGTCTTTTACGGCGTCTCCGGCTCCGACGCGAACGACACCATCGTGCGCACCGTGCGCCATTTCTGGAACCTTGAAGGCAAGCCGACCAAAAAAACCTTCATCAGCCGGGAATATGCCTACCACGGCAGCACCATGGCGGCGGTCAGCCTATCCGGCATGACCGCCATGCACGGTCAGGCCGATCTGCCCCTGCCCGGCTTCGAGCACATCATGCCGCCCTATTGGTACGATTACGGCGGCGACCAGAGCCCGGAAGACTTCGGCCTCAAGGCGGCCCAAGCGCTCGAGGACAAGATCCTCGAACTTGGCGCGGACAACGTCGCGGCCTTCATCGGCGAGCCGATTCAGGGCGCCGGCGCGGTCATCATCCCGCCCGAGACTTACTGGCCCGAAATTCAGAGGATTTGCCGCAAGCACGATATCCTGCTGATCGCCGACGAGGTAATCTGTGGCTTTGGCCGCACCGGCCACTGGTTCGGCAGCAACTACTTCGGGATCGAGCCCGATTTCATGACTCTGGCCAAGGGTATCACTTCGGGCTATCTGCCGCTGTCGGCGGTCATGGTTGGCGACCGGGTCGCCAAAACCTTGATCGACAAGGGCGGCGAATTTTATCACGGCTACACCTATTCCGGACATCCGGTGTGTTGCGCCGTCGCGCTCAAGAATATTGAGATCATGGAGCGCGAGAACCTGGTTGAGCGCACGCGCGAGGAGACCGGGCCCCAACTCAAGGCGTTGCTGGATGACTTGCAAGACCATCCCATCGTCGGCGAGGTCCGCTCCCTCGGCCTGATCGGCGCGGTCGAGTTGGTCAAGGACAAGGCCACGCGCGCCCACTTCGACAAACTCGGTGACACCGGCGCGATTTGCCGCGACCACAGCTTCGAGAACGGTGGGATCATGCGCGCCGTGCGCGATTGCATGGTGCTTTCGCCGCCGCTCACGATCACCAAGCGAGAACTCGACAAGCTAGTCGGCTTCCTGCGCAAGGCGTTGGACCAGACAGCGCGCGATGTCGGGATGACGTGACGCTTGGAGATCGATTCACCACGAAGACGCTAAGACACGAAGGAGCAAGACGAGACGACGAGACAATGCGCTGTATCCGGTCTTCTTAGCGCTTCTTCGCGACCTTTGTGTCTTCGTGGTAAGTCCTTCTTGTTTTTGACTCGTCCCGGTTCGACCTGATGGAGCCAGCGCATTGACCGAAGTCACCGTCGCCGCCACGCAAATGGCCTGCTCCTGGGATCGCGCGGCCAACCTGGCCAAGGCCGAGGCCTTGGTGCGCGAGGCGGCGGCGCAGGGCGCGCAGATAATCTTGCTACAGGAACTCTTCGAGACTCCATACTTTTGCAAGGACCAGAAGAAGGAGCACTTCGCGCTGGCCCATCCGGTCCAGGACCATCCCGTCATCGCGCGCATGAGCACGCTGGCCGCCGAACTGAATGTGGTTCTGCCGGTCAGCTTTTTCGAGCGGGCCAATAACGCCTACTATAACTCGCTCGTGGTGCTCGACGCCGACGGCGCTAACCTCGGCCTCTATCGTAAGAGCCATATCCCCGACGGCCCTGGCTATCAGGAGAAGTTCTACTTCAATCCTGGCGACACCGGCTTCAGGGCCTTCAAGACCCGCCACGCCACCATCGGCGTGGCCATCTGCTGGGACCAATGGTTCCCGGAAGGCGCGCGCGCCATGGCGCTACAGGGCGCGGAAATCTTGTTCTACCCGACGGCGATCGGCAACGAGCCGCAAGACGCCTCGATCGACAGCAAGGATCATTGGCAGCGCACCATGCAAGGTCACGCCGCTGCCAACCTCATGCCCCTGGTCGCCAGTAATCGGATCGGGCGCGAGGAGGGAGAGACGTGCGCCTTGACCTTCTATGGCTCTTCCTTCATCGCCGACGCGGCCGGCGCCAAGGTGGCGGAGGCCCCACGCGACAGCCAAGCGGTCATCACCGCGAACTTCGACCTGGATGAAATCCGCGCCGCACGCGCCGCCTGGGGCCTGTTCCGCGACCGCCGCCCGGACCTCTATGGCCCGGTGGCGACACTGGATGGGAGTCTTCGCGAAAAGTAACGAACCCGGCCCTCAACTCAGAATCAAATGCACCAGTTCGCCCCCCGCGAAGGCGGCGCTAACGTAAAATCCGAGGACTGGGATCCAGATTGGCAGGTCGGGCGCCCCGGGAGCCGCCGGCCGATGCCGCTTGATGCGCCATAGCGCCAGGTTCACCAGCGCGAAGATGATCAAGACGATGAGCGAAGTCGCCTGCGCCAAGGGCGCGGTCCGAAACGCCAGCGCGAGAACCAGAACGGCGCCTGTCACCACGAGTGTGGAGAAAATCGGGGTGTGCGTCCTAGCATTGACCCGGCCGAAGGCGGCCGGCAAATGGCCTTGGCCGGCCAAGCCGTAGAGGACCCGCGTGGCCATGACGATCTGAATCAGCGCCCCGTTCACGGTGGCCATCACGGCGATGACGCTGATCGGCACGGGCGACCAACCGGTCGAGCGCTCAAACACCAGCGCCAGCGGCGCTTTGCTGGCCGCCAGCTCCGCGATCGGCATGCTGCGCACCGCGACCAGCGCGATGACCACGTAAAGGACCAGGGTCACGCCAAGCGTAATAACGATGGCGCGTGGCATGACGCGGGTGACATCCTTCACCTCCTCCGCCACGTTGACCATGTCCTCGAAGCCGACAAAGGCGAAGAAGGCCAGGAAGCTGCCTACGAAGACGCCGCCCCAGACGGCCAGTTCGAAGGGCGGCACCAGATCGCCGAAACTAGGCGGCGGCTCGAGCAACCCGTCCCAACCGGCCCAGATGACCAGGACCAATCCCCCGGCTTCGACCACGGTCAAAAATGCGGCCACACCGACGGATTGCCCGATGCCCCAGGCGGCAAGTGCGCCGAGTATTACAACGATCCCGGCCACACTCACGGCACGCGACGCGCCCGACAGCTCCATGAAATACCCGGCGAAACCGTTCGACACCGCGGCCGAGGAAACCACGCCCGAGGCGACGACCATCAGGCCGACAATCAACGCCAAGGTGGCCGAATTCAAGCCCTCCCGCACATAGCGCGCTTCACCCGCACTGGTCGGAAAGCGGGCGCCCAACTCCGCGAAGCTTAGGCCCGACAAGCCGGCCAGAAGGGCGGCGATCAGGAACGATATGGGCGCATAGGCCCCGGCGCTGGCCGCCACCTCGCCGATCAAGGCGTAAATGCCGGCGCCGATCGTCGTGCCCAGGCCGTAAAGCACCAGCATCGGTAACGACAGCACGCGCTTTAAGCCTGGCTCTTTGGCCATGACACTCACTTCCCGTCCCGTTCACGGGGGTCAGCTTGGTCCGGCCCGTGCGAGTCTGGCAAGCGAGCCTGGAACACCGCGCCAAACATGGCCATGAGATGCATCAAGGCCAAAGCTACTACTTGCATATTAGGTTAGTGGCGAACATGTGACACTTAACAGTGGAAACGGCTTCCAAGGGGGTCCGCATGAAAAGGGGGTCTGCATGAAAAAAGTAACGACGTGGGTGCTGGTCGCGGATGGGGCGCGGGCGCGCATTCTTCGAAATCAGGGACCCGGAAACGGGATCGACCGCGAGTCCGTTAAGGAATTCGAGGGCAGTACAGCGCTCAGCCGCGATATCGCCTCGGACCGGCCGGGCCGGACCTTCGATTCCGCCGGCCCCGGCCGTCACGCCATGGCCCCACCGAGCGACCCGCACGAGCATGAGCAGGTCAATTTCCTGCGCGAGGTCGTGGCCTACATCGAGAAAGCGAGTCAAAATAAGTCCTTCGACCGCCTGGTCATCGTCGCCCCGCCCACGGCATTGGGCACGCTGCGCGCGCAGCTTTCCGGGCCGCTCGCCGCCAAAGTCACGGGCGAACTAAATAAAGACCTGACCAAGGTGCCGGTCCACGACCTGGGCAACCACCTGGGACACGTCATGGCGGTCTAGATATCTTGGGAAGATCTGGTGCCGGGTGAGAGATTCGAACTCCCGACCTTCGGTTTACAAAACCGCTGCACTACCACTGTGCTAACCCGGCATCGCGACGGCGGGCACCCTACCAGAAGAGGGGAACAGGGTCGAGTAATCCACGCCCCACATCGTCATCCCGGAAAGCGCCGCCAGGCGCTTATCCGGGATCTTTCGGCAGTCCCAGCCCGGCCTCGGCCGAAGATGCCGGATCGCTGGCTTTCCTGACCAAACCAAAGGTTTGGAAGAAAGCCGCGTCCGGCATGACGCGCTTGTGGGCCCTTACCTAAGATCCCGGCTCTCGCTACCGCTCGGCAGGGACGACGGGGAAAGGAGGGCCTGGTTCCTCATGCGAAGGCGTCGGGCATCGAGTCCTTCTTTTCCCGGATGAAGGCCTGCAGCGCCTCGTCGATCGCGGGGTCGAGCGCCGGGGCTTCGTAGTCGGCCAGGATCCGCTTCCACAGGGTGTTGGCGCGGCGGTAGGTGTCCTGGCCGCCCTCCGCCTCCCACTGCTCGAAGCTGTTGTTGTCGGCAATGTTGGAGCGAAAAAAGGCGGTCTCGAAGTTGGCCTGGGTATGGGCGCAGCCGAGAAAATGGCTGCCCGGTCCAACTTCGCGGATCGCATCGAGGGCCTGGCCGTTTTCGGACAGGTCATAGCCCGCGCACATCGTCTGCATCATGCCGAGCTGATCGGCGTCCATGACTAGCTTCTCGTAGGACGAGGCGAGACCGCCCTCGAGCCAACCGGCGGCGTGGAGCGTGAAGTTGACCCCGCCCAGTACGGTCGGCAGCAGGGTCTGCGCGCTTTCGTAAGCCGCTTGCGCATCGGGAACCTTGGACGCGCAAAGCGACCCGCCGGAGCGGAACGGCACGCCGAGCCTACGCGCCAGCGCCGCGGCGCCGTAGAGCACCAGGGCCGGCTCCGGCGTGCCGAAGGTCGGCGCGCCCGATTGCATCGAGATCGAACTGGCGAAGCTGCCGAAGACAACCGGCGCGCCGGGGCGCACGAGTTGGGTCAGTGCCATGCCAGCCAAGGCCTCGGCCAGGGTCTGGGTCAGGGCGCCCGCCGGCGTGACCGGCGACATGGCACCCGCCAAAATAAAGGGGGTCACGATGCAGGCCTGATTGTGGCGGGCATAGACCTTGAGCGCGCCGAGCATCGTGCCGTCGAAGGTCATGGGCGAATTGGCGTTGATCAAATTGATCGTCACCGCGTTGTTTTCGACGAAGTCGTCGCCAAAGACCAACTTGGCCATGGCAACGCTGTCCTCGG
Source organism: Kiloniellaceae bacterium (assembly GCA_021776115.1). GTDB lineage: Bacteria > Pseudomonadota > Alphaproteobacteria > Kiloniellales > J153 > JAJFGN01. The sequence continues at coordinate 9,989 of JAJFGN010000080.1, forward strand.
CGCGCTCGGGCGCCGTGACCGAGCCCATGAAGGGCTTATCGGAATAGCGGATATGGCTGTAGACCATGTCGAGATGACGCTTGTTGACCGCGATGTCGACCGGCTCGCACACCGTGCCGCCCGAGTGATGCAAGGCCGGCAGGGAATAGGTCAGCTTCACGAAATTCCGGAAATCCTCGATCGTCGCGTAACGCCGGCCCCGGTCCAGGTCGGTCACGAAGGGCGGGCCGTAAACCGGCGCGAAGACCAGGTTATCGCCGCCGATCTGGACGTTGCGTTCGGGATTGCGGGCGTGCTGGGTAAACTCCCGGGGCGCGGTTTCGATCAACTTACGGCACAGGCCGCGCGGAAAGCGGACCCGCTCGCCCTTGACGTCGGCGCCCGCGTCCCGCCACAGCGCCAGCGCTTCGGGGTCGTCGCGAAATTCGATCCCGATCTCTTCTAGAATCGTATCGGCGTTGCGCTCGATAAGCTCGAGCCCCTCTTCGTTCAAAACCTCGTAGACCGGAATTTTGCGCGTGATATAGCGCAGTGCCGTCATGCCGCCGCCACGCCGCGCTGCGCGGCGGGCATCGGCCCCGCCGCCACCGCGCCCGCGCCGGCCGCGCCCGGCCCCCGCGCCTGAATCGGCGTCTGGCTTGGCGTCTGGCTCGGCCTCTGGGCTGGCCTCCGGCCCCGCATCACTCATTTCGGCACTCCTACCATCGCTTACACAAACGCTAGTATCCGGCTCGCCACCCCCGCCCCTCTTTCGTTTTCGCGACCGGGAACCTCGGAAAAGCGGCGTGGCCAGCCGGGCGCGTGAATCGGGCTCTTAGGGGGACGAGCGACGCCATGGCAGGGACGATTCACGCTGACATAGCCGGTTTCTTCGCGGCAAGCGATCATAGGGTCCCGAAACAATCTCATTGTTTGCGCTGGATCAATGAATGCCGGGCCAGCGTGCCCCCATCCTTCGGGCCTGCGGATCGTCGATGGAGAAATCTTGGTCGGAACCGCCGACCCACGACGCGACCCGGGGGGCCGCTTTTGGGAAGGACCAGAGGAGCAACTAATCATGAAAGACATGCGAATCGCCGTGGTTTCCGCGATGGGCCTCATCCTCTCGCTGTTCGCCGCACCGGCCCTCGGAGACGAGCGGGACGAACGGGACGAGCGGGACGAGCGGGACGAGCGGGACGAGCGGAGCGACGAGGCCGCAGCCACCGATTTCTTGTTCGGCAACCACATCGACACCCACCAGAACACCAAACTTCGCTCTAACGGCGAGCTTTCAGGCAGATTCCTCATTATTTTTACCGGAGAGGCCGATCCGGTCTCGGGGCTGCCCGTTGCCAGGCACCCGCGAGGGGCGGCGCAGAACGAAGAGTGCGGCTTCGACGTGGACTGCGTCACCGGCTGGAAGTTGCGCGCCATGCCGGGCGAAGCGAAATTCCTGTTTCACAGCGGGGTCAACGGCGACGATCATCCGGTCTGGGCGGTCAATCGGGTGGACATCCCGCAGCCCGGCAGCTTCACCCATTTCCATTGGATCGGCGCGGACAGCACGGACCCGCGCGCCGTGGCGGGAGACGTCCCACTGGCCTGCGATGTCGACATGGCCGGGGAGCTCGAGGGCACCGTGGCGGAAGGCACCTTGGTTCTGAACCCGGAAACGACCGCCGACCAATGGGAGGGGGCGAGCGTCCATTTGGGCGACGGAGCTGAAGACATGGTCTGCCCAGGCTGGTTCCTGGAGATCAGGGCGGTCAAGAATTTCGCGTTCCAACACGGCGGGGAGCTGATCCCGGTGAGTCGTAAAATCGACAACGCGACGCACTTGAACCTGCTCACCAACTACGCGGTGGTGCCGGGGATCACACCGACGAGGTGAACGGCGGATCTTTCCGAATGCCGAGAGCCGCGCTGGCGACGGACGATATCCGGTCTCATTCGGCATGACGCCGGCGCGGTCTCCCTGGTACGAGCTCCCCGGCATGAAGGCCTACGCCGCCAGATGCGATTGCGGTGGCTCCACCCTTCCTTTGCCGCTTGGTGTCGGAATCGTGCGGCGCCGTGTCGCAATCTGCCCGGACGGCGGCTAACCTATCGGCCAAGTTCGCGCCTGCAGGCCAAAATGATGCACGGCCCGGGCAGGAACACGCTTAAGGGAGGCAACGATGAAATCGCACGCGCGCGTGGTCGTGATCGGGGGGGGCGTCGTCGGGGTGGGCACCCTGTACCATCTGGCCAAAAAAGGCTGGAGCGACGTTGTGCTCCTGGAACGCACCGAGTTGACCGCTGGATCGACCTGGCACGCTGCCGGCCTGTTGCCGCTGTTCAACATGAGTTACAGCGTCGGCCAGATCCACAAGCACTCGGTCGAGCTCTACAAGACCCTGGAGGAGGAGACCGGCCAGCCGGTCGGCTTCACCGTCTGCGGCAACCTGCGTCTGGCGACCAACCGCGCGCGCATGGACGAGTATCACCACTACGCCGGAACCGCGCGCACCATTGGCGTCAACGTGGAATTCCTGACCCCCAAGGACATCAAGGACATGGTGCCCTTCTGCGAGACCGGCGATCTGGTCGGCGCGATTCTGCATCCGGACGACGGCTATATCCAGTCGGCCGACGTAACCATGGCCATGGCAAAGGGCGCGCGCGATCGGGGCGCGACGATTTATCAGCACACCCCGGTCACCGGGATCGAGCGGACGCCGGGCGGCGAGTGGCTGGTCAAGACGGACAAGGGCGACATCACCTGTGAGCACGTGGTCTCGGCGACCGGCAACTACGCGCGCCAGACCGGGCGCATGGTCGGCCTCGACATCCCGGCGATCCCGGTCGAGCATCAATACATCGTCACCGAGCCGCACCCCCTGCTCCAGGAGCGCAAGAAGAACGGCGAGCGCGAGATGCCGGTGCTGCGCGAGTCCGATGCCTCCTACTACCTGCGCGAGGAGCGCCAGGGTTTGATCCTCGGCCCCTACGAAAAGGGCGCCCCGGCCTGTTTCGTCGACGGCGTGCCGCCAACCTTCGAGAAGGACCTCTTCCCCGGCGATCTGGAACGACTGGAGCCGCACATCGAGGCCGCCATCGCCCGGGTGCCGATTTTCGGCGAAGTCGGCGTTAAGGAGGTCATCAACGGCCCGATCGCCTATACGCCCGACGGCAGCCCGCTGGTCGGGCCGGCTTGGGGCCTGCCCAATTTCTGGATCAACGAGGGTCACAGCTTCGGCATAACCGCGGCCGGCGGCGCCGGCTGGCAGCTCGCCGAATGGATCGTGGAGGGCCAGCCGAGTATCGACATGCTGGGCGTCGACGCGCGCCGCTTCGGCGACTACGCCGGTAAGGCCTATCTCAAAACCAAAAACGAGGAAGCCTACGCAAACGTGTTCGTCATCCACTACCACGACGAGGAGCGACCGGCCGCGCGCCCGCTCAAGACCGCGCCCTGCTACGACCGCATGAAGGCGCTGGGCGCCGTGTTCGGGCAGAAGTACGGCTGGGAGCGGCCCAACTGGTTCGCGCCCGAGGGCGTCGAAGCAAAGGACGACTGGTCGTTCCGCCGGACCAACTACTTCGAGCACGTCGGCAACGAGTGCAGGAACGTGGCCGAGCACGTCGGCGTGCTCGATATGACCGCGTTCTCCAAGTTCCAGGTCTCCGGCTCGGGCGCGGAAGCCTACCTGGACCGGCTGGTCGCCAACCGCCTGCCCAAGACCATCGGCCGGGTCGGCCTGTGTCACGCACTCAACAAGCTCGGCGGCGTGCGCTCCGAATTCACCATCGTGCGCGACGGGCCGGAGAGCTTCTACCTGGTGTCGGCCGGGGCCATGGAGCGCTACGACTGGGACTACCTGTGCAAGCAAGCCCCCGGGGACGGCAGCGTGCGCCTGGACAAGATCACGACCCAACACGGTGTCCTGGTCGTGGCCGGTCCGAAATCGCGGGACTTGATGCAGCGGGTCAGCAATGCCGATTTCTCCAACGCGGCCTTCCCCTGGCTGACCAGCCGCTTCGCCGATGTCGGTGTGGCGCCTTGCCGCCTGGTGCGGGTCAATTTCGTCGGCGAACTGGGCTGGGAAATCCATCATCCCCTGGAGATGCAAAATCACATCTTCGACGCGTTGATGGATGCCGGTGGCGATCTGGAGCTCAAGCCCTTCGGTATCCGGGCCATGAACAACCTGCGCCTGGAAAAATCCTACCGCCTGGTCGGAACCGAGCTCTCGATCGAGTACGCCGCCTTCGAGTCGGGCCTGCAGCGCTTCGTGCACCCGAACAAGGGCGACTTCATCGGCCGGGACGCTCTGGTTGCTTGGCAGCAGCGGGGTTTCCAGAACGCCTTCGTCACCCTGGAGGTCGAGGGCGTGACCGACGCCGACGCGATCGGTAACGAGCCCCTGTTCAAGGACGGCGAGATGGTCGGGCGGGCGACCGCCGGCGGCTATGGCTGGCGCCTGGGTAAGAGCCTGGCCCTCGGCTTCCTGAAACCGGCGCTGGCCGAGCTCGGCACCGAAGTCGAAATCGAGATCTTGGGTAAGAACCACGCCGCCCGGGTTATCGAGGACTCGCCCTACGATCCTCAGAACGAACGCCTGCGGGCCGGTTAGCGGTAAGCGCGACTCGGGAGCTATGTTTGGCGGTTCCGGCGTCCTCCGATGCCGTGATTTTCCGGTGACTGCTCTCAAAAAGCGGCCGGCAGGCCCCAATCGCACGTTTTTTCACGCCAGATATGAAAAAACACACAAATGGCACTTTCGTTTTTCGCGCGGATTGCACTACATATTGTGCTTCCACAATCGAAGGGGGACCTCATTATGAGCAAGACAGCATTCGTCGAACAGATCGCGGCCAAGGGCAAAGTCAGCAAGGCCGAAGCCAAACGCATGATGGAACTGGTGCTCGGCGAAATTGAGACCAGTCTGAAGAAAGCCAAGAAAGATGGCGGCAAGATAACCATCGGAACCTTGGGCACCTTCACCATCGCCAAGCGGGCCGCCCGCATGGGCCGCAACCCGCAGACCGGCGAGCCCCTCAAGATCAAGGCATCCAAGAAGCTGCGTTTCCGCCCGGCCATGAGCTTGAAGCGTGCCGCTGGCTGCGTTTCCGCCCGGCAGTGAGCTTGAAGCACGCCGCTGGTTGCTAGAGTTTCGACCGATACGGCCTGGCGCGCACGGCTTGCGGCAAAGAAAAAAACCGCCGCCCGGGCGATTGGGCGGCGGTCTTTCTTTTTGGCTGGCGCGTGACGCCTAGAGCGCGGAGCTCTCTATGACGTTTGGCGCCGGCGCCGGCGTGCGAGGCCACCCATTCCCAATAGCCCGAGGGTCAGGAGACCCAGGGTCCCGGGCTCAGGTACGGGGATGCGGACGGTGCTCAACTTCCCGACCAGAATAGCAGTGTTGCTTTGATTTTCCTCGGTTACGAACCGGTCCAGTATGCCAGCGCCCGTATAGTAACCGTAGCCGCCGCCACCGAAGAACCCAGCCACGTCAAGGCGGTACGATTGGCCATCCAGGGTGAATACCTCCGACGCGCCGACGGCACTCAACTGGACGATATCCGGACAAGGTTCGCTGCCGCCCTCGGGGCAGCTTTCGCCGGTATCGATGCCGTTGTGGTTCGGGTCGTTGGCGGTTTCGGTATGGCCGAACGGCGTGGTGATATTGAACGCCACGCCCCCGATATCGATGTACAGCGTGAGAACCGCCTGAGTGATCGAGGTGCCGCCGATTACGTTGTTGTTGTGGGTGAAGGCGCCTAACCCAAAGTAGCGCGGGGCGCCGGCCGTTGTCGGCATCGGCAGATTGGTGTTCCAGCCCGCGAAATTATAGGAGCTTTGCGGCGTCGCGGCCTGGCCAAGGTTGTACCACTTGGCCCCCCAGGAGATCGTATCCGTCCCGGTTCCGTTGAGGAATGACGCATTGCCGGGCGTAACGTTGTCCCAGGTCCCAGTAGCGCCGACCAGCGCCGCATGGGCCGGACCGGCCGCGGCCGACAGTATGAGCGCGAACCCCGCCGCCAGAGCCATCTTTTGCGCCCCGATAAACCGCATGATCCCTATCCCCTGCCCAATGCCAAAGCGTCAGCGCCCAATCTCTCAAGCCGCCGCACCCAAATTCTTAGGGATTTATTAAACGTTTTTCTTAGAATAAACAAGATTAAAATGCATTTTATAATTCTATACTACATATATAGTTAATATAATTAAGATTCATATTTCATAACTACAGGGACGGTTAATATTCGGTGTCGTCTTTATTATTCGATGCATCTTGCTCTCGCTACGGCGTCGATCATATTGCGGTGCGTTATATTGAGCCTAGAGGTATCCGACAGCACATTCCCCCGCCTTAAAACTCACTCAATAAGACGGGTTAATAAATTGTTTTTCATGTTTTTTTATAATGATGTCCGCACCAACCGAACGAGATGTCACAGCGCTCCAACAATTGTGCGATGCAATATTTGCATGCCGGTTTGGGCCTGGAGATGCCAATATTGGAAACTTCGGCCAACCGCCTTTCGGCCTAAGTACAAGAAATGGCCAGGGATCGTCCCCCCGGTAACTAAGGAGTTCAAGATGTCAGCGAGTAGGGAAACCCGGTACAACGACAAGAGGTCGACGGCCGTTTCCGGCGGCCTGGATTACACTGTTGTCGACCACTATCTCCGCGTTGCCCGTCAGATGCGGGCGGAGGCAATGGCCGATATGGTCCGTAAGGCCTTCGGCGCCTTGACCCGGGCCACCCATGTCGCCCCGGCGGCCCGGCGCGGAACGACCCACACCGCGTAATTCCCGGCGCACCGAATCTCAGTCAGTTAGCGCACGGCTTATGCGGGCGGCGGCAAGTGCGGGTTTTCGATGGTATTACTTGCGGCGCCACGGGCGGAAGACTAGGTTCCTGCCCGCTTAGGCGCGGAACCTAGGGCGGATCGAGCATCACGGAACCGGGTGGCGAATGTCCAATCGATTCATAGAGCTATTGGCCGAGCACGAGTGCCTTCTGGCCGATGGCGCCACGGGAACCAACTTCTTCGCGGCCGGCCTGCAAACCGGCGACGCGCCGGAGCTCTGGAACCTCGAAGAACCCGGCAAGGTGCAGGATCTGCACCGGTCTTTCGTCGAGGCCGGGTCGGACATTATCCTAACCAATACCTTCGGCGGCACCCGCAACCGCCTGAAACTCCACAAGGCACAGGACCGCGTCGCGGAAATCAACTCGGCCGCCGCTCGACTCGCGCGTGAGGTCGCGGATGGCGCGGGCCGGCGTGTGGCCGTCGCCGGTTCCATGGGCCCGACCGGAGATCTCTTCGAGCCCCTGGGTCCCCTGACCTTGAAAGCCGGGACCGAGGCCTTCGCCGAACAGGCTCTGGCGCTCGCCGAAGGTGGCGTCGATGTGCTCTGGATCGAGACGATTTCCTCGGTCGAGGAGATGACCGCGGCCGTGGCCGGCGCCGCGCGGACCGGCCTGCCGACCATCTGCACCTTCAGCTTCGACACCAACGGCCGGACCATGATGGGGATTACTCCGGCCCAGGTCTCTGGGCTTGCCGGGACGCTGGAGCCCCGGCCGTCAGGATATGGCGGTAACTGCGGCATTGGTCCGGCCGAGCTTTTGGTGGCCCTGGCCAACATGCGCGAGGCCGCAGGACCGAACGACCTTCTCGTCGCCAAGAGCAACTGCGGCGTTCCCGAATGGATCGACGGTGCAATCGTTTACCAGGGCTCGCCTGAGCTCATGGGCGAATACGCCCGCGCGGCGGTCGACATCGGCGCGCGCATTATCGGCGGCTGTTGCGGCACCAGCCCGGAACACGTCGCGGTCATGCGCAAAGCGCTAGACGGCTACGAGGCGGGCCCGAGACCCAGCGTCGAGGCTATCATCGAGCAATTCGGCCAGGTATCCACGGGCGGTCAGGCACAAAACGCCAACCCCCTAGGCGACCTCCCGAGCCCAAAGGAAGGTGGCCGCCGCCGGGGCCGCGCCCGGGCAACAGCGCCGCGCTCCTAGCTTCCGGCCGCGCCCAATACCTACATTCGGTCGACCGCCGTGGGCGCGTTGGTCTCCGCCGAGCGGCGCACCGCATCGTAATAAGGGGCGAAGGTCGGCCGCTCGACATAACGCCCAACGCCGCGCTCGGTGCGGATATCCCCGTCGTGGTAGACGATCTTGCCCTGACTGACAGTAACGGTGTTGATACCCTTCACCTTCATGCCCTCGAAGATGTTGTAATCGACGTTCTGGTGGTGCGTCTCTTTCGAGATGGTGCGCTCTTTCTCCGGGTCCCAGACCGCGATGTCGGCGTCGGCGCCGACCGAGATCGATCCCTTGCGCGGATAGATATTGAATATCTTGGCGGCATTGGCCGAAGTGATGCCGACAAACTCATTCGCGGTCAGGCGGCCGCTATTGACCCCGTGGTGCCAGAGCACGTGCATACGATCCTCGACCCCGCCGGTGCCGTTGGGAATCTGGGTAAAGTTGTTGTGCCCCATGCGCTTTTGCGGTGCGCAGAAGCAGCAATGATCGGTCGCCGTGGTTTGCAGCATACCGGCCTGTAGGCCGCGCCACAGCGCCTCCTGATGCTTCTTCGGCCGGAACGGCGGGCTCATCACATGCGCCGCCGCCGTATCCCAATCGGGATGGCGATAGACTGAATCGTCAACCAGCAGATGCCCGGCCAAAACCTCACCGAATACGCGCTGCCCGTCGTTGCGGGCCCGCGTGATCGCCTCAAGGGATTCGATGCAAGAGTTGTGCACGACGTAAAGCGGCACGTTCAGAACCTGGGCGATACGGATCGCGCGGTTCGCGGCCTCGCCCTCCACCTCCGCCGGGCGCGACAGCGGATGGCCTTCGGGCCCGGTGATGCCTTGTTTTAGAATCTCTTGCTGCATGTGCGCGACCAGTTCGCCGTTCTCGGCATGGACCGTGCAGATCGCCCCGAGTTCCCTAGCGCGCGTAAACGAATTCACCAAGATTTCGTCGTCGGCCATGATCGCGCCTTTGTAGGCCATGAAGTGCTTGAAGCTGTTGACGCCGTAGTCTTGGGTCAAGGTCCCCATGGCCTTATGGACGCTGTCGTCCCACCAGGTTATGGCAACATGAAAGCTATAGTCGGTCGCCGCCTTTTCCGCCCAACCGCGCCAGGTCCGGTAGGCATCCATTACGTCTTGCTGCGGACTTGGGATCACGAAGTCGATGATCATCGTGGTTCCGCCGACCGCGCCGGCGGTGGTCCCGGAAAAGAAATCTTCGGATGCGACAGTGCCCATGAAGGGCAATTCCATATGCGTATGCGGGTCGATCCCGCCGGGCATGACATAGCACCCGCCGGCATCCACCACCTCGGCCCCCGACGGCGCCTCCAAATCGGCGCCTAGGGCGACGATCTTACCGCCATCTGTCAGCACATCGGCACGCTGAGACATATCCGCGTTCACCACCGTGCCGCCGCGAATCAGTACCGCCATCGCTCTTCTCCTTCTGCCGAACGTGCGTAAAAACTAAGGTGGAGGCCGGATCGCTTTGAACGACCCAGCCTCCAAACTTCGCGTTACATGCTTTTAGCTTTGTCGGTCACCGCATGGGACCAGGCGCCCTTCGGGGCCTTGGTGATGACCGGATCGGACCCGCCGGACAAAAGCGTCTGGACTGTCCGCTCGTAGTCCTTGGGATCGAGCGTGCCGTCGGAACCGGCGGTCAGCTTGTTGATCTCACCCATCATGCGGACCTGATGCTTCTCCGTCTGTGCGCCGGTCGCGTCGTTATCCAGCACGATCAAGGCCGCTTCCTTGGGGTGCGCGCGCGACCAGGCCCAGCCCTTCATGCTGGCCGAGACGAAACGGGCCATGGTGTCGACGAACTTGGGGTCCTCCAGCCGGTCTTCCAGGACATAGAGACCGTCTTCCAGCGTCGCCACACCCTCGTCCTCGTACTTGAAGACGACCAGCTCGGAAGCCGGGATGCCGGCATCGATGACCTGCCAGTACTCGTTGTAGGTCATGGTCGAAACGCAATCGGCTTGCTTTTGCAACAGGGGATCGACGTTGAAGCCCTGCTTCAGCACGGTCACGCCCCCGGCGCCACCCTTGGTCGACATGCCCAGTCGCGACATCCAGC
>JAJFGN010000009.1 GCA_021776115.1 Kiloniellaceae bacterium
CCACGCCGGCCACCGCCGCCAGAACGATGCTCGCGCTCACGTAGGTGTCGGCCGCGCTCTCGGCCAGGCTAAGCTCCTTGGCCTCGGTGTAGCGCAGGTATTCTTGAAGCGCCTCCTCAAGGGCCTCGGCCTGATGGGCGCCCTTGTTGACCTCCTCCAGGATCTCGCTCTGGGCGCCGTCGAGGGCGACCAGACCGCTGTTCTCCTCGGCCAACTCGACGATCTTATCGAGCTCCGCCTCATAGACCTGGATCGCGGCGTCGATACCCTCGAGCATCTTCGCCTGCTCGGGATCCGCCGTCGCCTCGATCTGCGCCAGATCCTCGGCGATCTTGGCCCGCTCCTGGGCGAACTCCTTCTTGACGTCGGCGATGGTCTCCGGGCTCGGGTCCGCCGCCAGGTGGTACTCGCCGCGGTTGATGGCCATCACCATGACTTCTATGTCCGCGCCGGCCGCTACCTGTTCGGCCGCGGCCTCCAAGTCGTGGGTCGCCTTATTCAGGCTGCCCAGGGCGAAGATACCGACACCCGCGATGGTCCCGGCGACCAGGCCCAGCACGCCCACGACCGTGAAGATCTTGGCCGCCAGGCGGGCGTTGTTGAAATTGAGAAATCCCATGAGGTGTCTCCAAGACTAACGTTGAAACGAGGCAGCGCCGGGGCCCGGCGCAAAGCAATCCTTGGTGGAGGCCTAGCGGTGCCAAGATCAGGCGCTTGCTGACCACAACCTGCGCGCTGTGGCTCAACTCTGCGTTGATGACTTGGCCCAGACGATCCTTGCCGGTGTCGCAATTACATTGGGCAAGTTGAAGTAAATAGGTAAACGAACACCTAAATCCCGAGAATTAGTTCAGTATCTATCGCAAACGCAGAACAAAATCACATGAATAAGTAGGATGACTACTTATTTTGGTATCATTTTATACTTGAATTGGTAGCGATTCGAGAACCTAATGGGGAACCGGTAACGGCGCCTCAGGCTGAGTGCCTGTGCTCCTCGAAGTAGACCGCCATGGCTTGGGTACGCTTGCGGACTCCAAGCTTACGGTAAAGGCTCTTGAGATGATGGTTGGCGCCATTGGCGGTCATATTGAGCGCCTTGCCTATTTCCGCGTTGGAGAGACCTTCGGCCACCAGCGCCAAAACCTCGCGCTCGCGCAGGTTTAGCGTAGCCAGGGGACCGTTTCGCTTGGCCTGTTCCTCGACCGCATAGGGCGCGCAGGTTTCGCGCAGGCCACTCGCGCCGCTCAGGAGCCGGGCCGGCACATGGCGTTCGCCTGCGAGGATCAGCTCCAGGGCCTTGATCATCGCAACGCGGGAATAGTCTTTGGGAAGCACGCCGGCGGCGCCCCGGTCCAAGGCGCCCAGCATATCCTGGGGCCGGGCCGAGCCGCCGATCATCACCACGGGAACCTGGGGGCAGACTTCGCGCGCCTGGCGCAAGCCTTCCAAGCCGTCCATGCCGGGCATATGAAAATTTAGCAGAACCAGGTCGAAGGCCCCAGCCGCGCCCAGATGGGCGAGCGCGCCGCCCATTTCGGTGGCGCCCAGGACTTCGACGCCGGGGTCGATCTCCCGCAAATACTGGGTCAGGGCATCGATGACCAAGGGGTGATCGTCCGCCACCAGGACGCGCATAGGGCAAACCTCGCAAGACGCGGCATTATCTGGCCGCAGATTGGGGCCAAAGCCTAACGCCTGAATCTTTACATACGATTGTCTGCCGCGCCGGAGCAAGAACAGGCGCCGCGCTGCGGCGGTGACACGCGCGGCGGCGCGCATTAAGCTCCCGGACAGTGGGACAAATATGGGGGCGCGCGATGACGACGGACAATCCGGAAGACCTTAGCGCCTGGCTGAAGCGTTTCCAGGCTGTTGACCTGGACGCCGCGCGGTTGCGCGACCCGGTAGCAACCGCGCTGCGCTTCGCCGGTCTGGCAAACGCGGCGGACCAGGCCCTGCCTTTCGGCGCCGAGCCTTCGGGTTTCACCTTGGTCCAACGGCGTTTGACCCCGCGCGGAAACGTAACGTGAGCGATGACGACGGGCTCGCGGCCCTGAGCCTGAGCGAGGTCGCGGCAGCGATCGCGGCGCGAAAAATCTCGTCCCGCGAGGCGACGGCGGCCAGCCTATCGCGCATCGAGCGCTTTGGCGGGGCCCTGAACTGCATCGCGCGCCTCGACCCCGAAGCGGCCCTGCGTGCCGCCGAGGAAGCCGACGCGGCTCTCGCCAAGGACGGTCCGCGCGGCCCGTTGCACGGCGTGCCCTTGGCCCACAAGGATATGTTCTACCGCGCCGGATGGCCGGCCGCCTGCGGCTCGCGCATCCTGGCCGACTTCGTGCCGGCGCAAACCTCGAGCGCCCTGGCCGGCCTTGACCGTGCCGGCGCGCTCGACATCGCGCGCCTCAACATAGTCGAGTTCGCGCTGGGCACCACCGGGCACAACGAAATTACCGGCACGCCACGCAACCCCTGGAACCGGGACCACATCACCGGCGGCTCCTCCAGCGGCTCGGCCGCGGCGGTCGCGGGCCGGCTGGTCTATGGCGCCCTCGGCTCCGACACCGGCGGGTCGATCCGCCTGCCCGCCGCCTGTTGCGGTCTGATCGGACTCAAACCGACCTATGGCCGGGTCAGCCGGGCCGGGGCCATGCCCTTGTCTTTCACGCTGGACCACGTCGGCCCCTTAACCCGGACCGTGGCCGACGCGGCACTCATGCTGCAGGCAATCGCGGGCCCAGACGCGGCCGATCCAACCACGGCGAACGCGCCGGTTCCCGATTACAGCGCCGGTTTGGACAGCGGTGTGAAGGACCTGCGCATCGCGGTGCCGGAAAATTACTTCTACGACCCGGTCGAGGCCGGGGTCGCCACCTTGGTGCGCGCCAGCTTGAAGGTCTTCGAGGAGATGGGCGCCGAGATCGTGCCGGTCCGCCTGCCGGAGGTCTTCGATCTGGCCAACCCACTAAACCTCCTGATCATCGCGGCCGAGGGCGCGGCCTTTCACGCCCGCTGGCTGCGCGAGCGCCCGGACGACTACGGGCCGCAAATCTTGGGCCGCCTGCTGCCGGGCGCCCTGTATCCGGCGACACGCTACATCGAGGCCCTGAACATGCGCCAAGCGGTCATGGCGGCGCTCGAAAAGAGTGTCTTCGCCAAGGCCGACATCCTGCACACGCCGGTTTGGACCATGCCGGTGCCGAGCATCGCCGAATCCGATGTATCGGCAAATCCGGGGTTCATGGAATTCCTGAACATGACCGGCTACTGCGTGCGCCCCTTCAACTACACCGGACTGCCGGCCATGAGCGTGCCGGTCGGACGCACAACCAACGGTCTGCCTACGGCCATGCAATTGATCGGCCGGCCCTTCGACGAGGCGCTGCTGCTGCGCGCCGCCGCCGCCTATGAGGGCGAAACCAACTGTACTCGAGACGCTCCACCGCTATAAATTTACGAACAAAGAGAGGCATACCTAATGGGTAAGATTTCCCTGGTCGTTGAATTGAAGCTGAAACCGGGCCAGCGCGACGCTTTCGCCGATCGCGCGCGCCAGCACGGTGAGGTTTGCTTGGACACGGAACCGGGCTGCCTGCAGTTCGACGTGCTGGTGCCGACCGACGCCAGCGACCGGGTTTTTCTCTACGAGGTTTATGCCGATCAGGCGGCGGTCGATACCCATGGCGCGACCCCGCACATGGCGGCCTACCGGAACGACACCAACGACATGATCGTCGAACGTATCCGCACGGCCTGCGCGCTGGTCAACGACTAGAGCCCTTACCGCCAGCCACCGCCATCCCGCGCGTGCTTTGGCCGCCGGTTAGTTGGTGGCCGATCAGGCGCGCGTAAGCGCCGCGGCGCGCCAGGAGTTCGGCGTGCGCCCCCGACTCGATCACGCGGCCGTGGTCCATGACCACGATCCTGTCGGCCTCGCGCACGGTCGATAGGCGGTGCGCGATGACGATGGTGGTGCGCCGCGCCATGAGATCGCGCAGGGCCTGGTGGACCAATTTCTCGCTCTCCGCGTCCAAATTCGAAGTCGCCTCGTCCAAGACCAGCACCGGGGCGTCGCGCAGGAAGGCCCGCGCGATGGCGACCCGTTGCCTTTGCCCGCCCGATAGCGCCATGCCGCGTTCGCCCACCGGGGTGTCCAGGCCTTGCGGCAAGCTGGCAACGAAATCCGTTAGCGCGGCCCGGCGCACCGCCTCGTCCAACTCCGCCGCCGTGGCTTCGGGTTTGGCAATCATGATGTTTTCGCGAAGCGTCGCGTTGAAGAGATAGGTGTCCTGGGCCACCAAGGCGACGTGACGGCGCAGATCGTCGAGCTGGTAGTCGCGCAGATCGTGACCGGCCAAGGTTATGCGCCCGGACTCCGGGTCCCAGAACCGCAAGATGAGATGCGCCATGGTCGTTTTCCCGGCGCCGGAGGCGCCGACGAGTGCCACGGTCTGCCCGGCCGCGATGCTCAGCGATACCTCGTGCAGCGCGGGCCGGGCGACGCCGCCGTAGTGGAAGGTGACGTTCTCGAACACAAGATCGACGCCTTCGCCTTGGCGGGCGCCGGCCGCGAGCGTGCCGTCGGTCACCGGCACCGGCTCGCTGTGCACGGCGTTGAGGCGCCGGGTCGCGCCCAGCGTGTCCGCCAACTGCCGGCCGATATCGGCGATTTCGGAGACCGGCAGGAAGGCGGCCATGGCGAGCAAGGTAAGGAGCGGCAGATAAAGCGGCGAGATTGCGCCGGAGGCCGCCAAGCCGCCGCCGACCAGCACCACCGCCAAACCGCCCCAGGTGGTCATGACCTCGACCAGGGCGGTCTGCAAGCTGAGGTCGGCGAAGAACGGCAGGCGCACCGCGTGATGGCCGCGGATGAGATCGAGGAACGTCGCCTTGCGCGCCGCTTCCTGCTGGAACGCCAGGACCTCGGTGAGTCCTTGAATCGTGTCGACGGTGTGTGCGTTCAAGGCGCCCAGCGCTTCGCGGTCGCGCGAGGCCAAACGATCGATGCGCCGGCGCAAGAGGAAGGGCGAGACGCCAACCACCAGCAAGAAAGGCAGAAGCGCGAGCGCCAAGCTCGGCGCGGCCCAAGCGAGGCCAACGATGGCCGCACCCGGGACCAGGATCGCGACGAAGGCGGGCGCGATGGTGTGGGCGAAGAAATACTCCACCAACTCGACATCGTGGGTCGCCATGGCGACCAGGTCGCCGGTGCGCCGGCGCACCAGATAGGCGGGCGCCAGACTATCGACCTTGCGGAACAGATCGATACGCATTTGCGCCAAGAGGCGAAACGCCATGTCGTGCGCGACCCAGGACTCCAGCCAGTGCAGCACGCCGGCGGCGGGCGCCAAGATCATCAGCGCGACGATGAGGGCGAAGATCGGATCCCCGGTTTTGACCGCCGCCACGGCGAGCGCGGAGACCAGACCGACCGAGATGAAGGCCACGACTCGCGAGATACCGAACAGGAAGGTCAGGACCAGGCGCCCGCGCCAGGGCCTCACGACCCGCATCAGCAGACCCAGCGCCCCGGCCCAACCCAGGCCACCGGCGGTCAGGATACCGCTTTCGGGTTCCGGCGCATTGGCCCCCGGCGCACCGGCTTCCACCGCTGCCAAAAGCGGTGCCGATTCCGGAATTTGCGCCGCTTTCCCTTCGGCCACTATGCCGGTCCCCTGGTCGCGATCCTGTGCTTGATCGGCCATTAGGCGGTGATACAGGCCCCGCTTCGCCATCAAGGCTTCATGGCTTCCGGTTTCGACAACCCGGCCCTGCCCCAACACGAGTATGCGGTCTGCATCGATAATGCTGGACAGGCGGTGCGCCAGGATCAGGGTCGTGCGCCCGACCATCAAGCGGTCGAGCGCTTCCTGGATGACAGCCTCGTTCCCGGCATCGACCGCCGACAGCGCCTCGTCGAGAATCAAAATCGGCGCGTCGCGCAGCAAGGCGCGGGCGATCGCGATCCGCTGGCGCTGCCCGCCGGAGAGTTTGACTCCGCGCTCGCCGACCACGGTGCGGTAGCCTTGGGGCAGGGCCACGATGAAGTCGTGGGCGTTCGCCGCGCGCGCCGCCGCCTCCAGTTCGTCTTGCGTCGCCGCCGGCTTACCGAGGCGTAAGTTCTCCTCGACGCTGCCGTGAAACAGGTAGGTGTCCTGATTGACGATGGCGAGGTGGCCGCGGATTTGCTCGAAACTAAGATCGCGCAAATCCCGCCCGCCAAGCAGAAGCCGGCCGGCCTGTGGATCGTAAAGACGAAGCAGCAGCCGCACGATCGAGGACTTGCCGGAGCCGCTCGGCCCCACGATGCCGATGCGCTCGCCGGCCGCGACCGCGAAGCTGAGGCCGGCGTGCGTTTCGCCACGGCCACCGGGATAAGCGAAGCCGACCTCCTCGAACGCAACGGTCGCCGGCATGGGATCGACGGCGGGTACAGGCGTGGCCAGATCTTGTACCGGCGCATTCTGCGCGAAGAGTTCCAGGATTTTCCCGGCGGCGGATTGCGCCAGCATGCCATCGTGCAAAAGCGAGCGCAGGTCGCGAAGCGGGCGAAAGACCTCGATACCCAGCATGAGAACGATGAGCAGGGCGCCCAGGGTCATCTGACCCTGGCCAACCCGGTACGCGCCGAGACCGAGCGCCGCCGCCGCGCCCACCGCGATTCCGGTGTCGGTGATGCCGCGCGACAGCGAGTTCGTCGCCAAGACCCACATGGTGGTGCGGAACAGCTCATGCGCTTTCGCGGCCAGAAGCCGAACCCGGGCCTTGCTTTGCCCGAAGGCCTTGAGCGTCGCCAAACCTTGAATTGAATCCAGGAACTCGGCGGCGAAGTCGCCGTAAGCCCGGGCGCGGGCGAGCGAATTGCGGCTGTCCAAGTGGTGAAAGGCGGCCGGGGCGACCAGGGTAATGAGGGCGGCGGCCAGGAAGACCGCCGCGACCGGCAGGTCGAGCCAGGCAACAAACGCGAAAATCAGGACCGGGCTGACCGTGGCGACAAAAAGTTGCGGCAGATACTTGCCGAAATAAACTTCGAGATGCTCAACCCCATCGATCAGCGAGACCAGCACGTCGCCGGTGCGCGTCAGACCGAAATGCGCGGGGCCAAGCTCAACGACCTTATCGTAAAGCCTGGCGCGCAGGTTCAGTTGCACCGCCGCCGCGGTCTTGTGCGCGACCATGATCCGCGCGTATTCCAGACCGCCGCGCAGAAGCACGATCGCGGCGACAAGCGCGCTCCCGGCCGCTAGGTCGCCCAGGGACGCGCCGGCGAAGACCAGGGCCAACAGCCAGCCGAGCAAGGCGAGGCGGGCGATGCCGAGAACCGAGGACAGGAGCCCAAGCGCCACGGCACCCCAGATCCGCCCACGCACCCCGGCGGTAAAAATCCAAAGCCTCGGATTGAAATACATGCCTTGCCGCCCCCAAAATCGTAGCGCGCCATCGTTCTCGCGCCTTTCGAAGCTTTAGGTATAAGCCAAACAAAAATGTATTCCGATCATATATTTTCTATTTGTGGTGAACATTTTTGTTGAGATCAAACCTGGTATCCGGCATGCTGGGGCCATGAACTGGGACGACCTGCGCGTATTCCTCGCCGTCGCGCGCGACGGCAGCCTTTCCGCCGCCGCGCGAAACCTCAGGGTAACTCAGCCGACCGTCGGCCGGCGCCTGAAAGGCCTGGAAGAATCGCTGCACGCGCGGCTGTTCGACCGCCTGCCGGAAGGCTTGGTGCCAACCGCGGCAGGCACGGAGCTATTGCCCTTGGCGGAAGCCATGGAACGCACCGCCCTGGCGGTTGACCGCCATCAAGCGGCCTTTACCCAGGACGCGCGCGGCGTGGTCCGGATATCGGTCTGGGAGACCTTCGCGCAATTCCTGACCGATCACCTGACGGCGCTGCGCAGCACCCTTCCGGACATCGAGATCGAGCTTTCGGTCACGCACGTTCAGGCGGACCTCCTGCGGCGCGAGGCGGACCTTTTGATCCGCGAGTGCCGGCCGGACAACCCCAGTTTGATCGCGCGCAAGATCGGCAGCTACACCCATGCGATCTATGGTGCGCATGACTACGTCGACGCCCACCCTGCCGCGCACGGCGAGGCGCGATACAGGGAATGTGCCTGGGTCGGCTACGACGAAGATCATGCCTATTTCCAGAACCAGACCTGGCTTTTGTCGCGCCTGGAGGGGCGCCTGCCGGCGATCCGGGTGAATAACGGCATCGTTTTGCACGAGGCGGTGCGCAAGGGCGCCGGACTGGGGGTTCTGCCTTGTTTCGCAGGGGACAAAGACCCGGCGTTACTGCGCCTGAGCCCGCCCTTGGACGAGATCGTGCGGGATCTAAATCTGGTCATGCATCGGGATCTGCGCCGGTCCCCCGCCGTGCGCGCGATCGGCACGGCCTTGGCCGGTATCTTCAAAAGCGAGGCCGCGCGGCTTTCGGGCCGGGCGCCGCAAATGCCGAAGATAGAATCCGGCGCGCCGCTTGCCAGGAGTCTGGTCAGCGGTTAATCCATCGCGATGCCCGCGACACTGGATTCGGCCGAGAGGCGCAAGGTACTAAAAGAGGTTTTCGGCTTCGACGACTTCCGGCCCGGTCAGGAGGCGGCGGTCGAGGCCTTGCTGGCCGGGCGCGGCGTCCTCAGCGTCATGCCGACCGGCTCCGGCAAATCGCTCTGCTTTCAAATTCCGGCCCTCATGCTGGGCGGGCTGACCCTGGTGGTGTCGCCCCTGGTCGCGCTGATGCGGGATCAAATCGCCGCGTTGCGCCTGAGCGGAGTCGCGGCCGACACCATCAATTCGGCGCACGGGCGGGCCGAGAACGTCGCCACCTGGCGGCGCGTCGCCGCGGGCGAGACCCGGCTGCTCTACCTGGCGCCGGAACGGCTGATGACCGAGCGCATGCTGGCGGCGCTGCGCCAACTGCCGGTGCGGCTGATCGCGGTCGACGAGGCGCATTGTATCTCTCAGTGGGGTCCCGCTTTCCGGCCCGAGTACGAAGACCTGGCCCAGCTTCGCGATGTGTTTCCCGGCGTGCCCATCGCGGCCTTGACCGCGACCGCCGACGCGGTGACCCGGCGCGATATCCTGGACAAGCTATTCGACGGCCGGGCCGAATCGATCGTCCTCGGCTTCGACCGCCCGAATATCCGCCTGGCGGTCGAGGAGAAACGCGATTGGAAGAACCAGCTTCTCGGCTTCCTTGAACGCCACGCGGAGGAAAGCGGCATCGTCTATTGTCTGTCGCGCAAGAAGTGCGATCAGACGGCGGCGTACCTGACGGGCCACGGCTTCAAGGCCCTGCCGTATCACGCCGGCATGGACAAGGACGCGCGCGAGGCGAACCAGAACGTCTTCATGACCGAGCCGGGGGTCGTGATCGTCGCGACCATCGCCTTCGGCATGGGGATCGACAAGCCCGACGTGCGCTTTGTCTTCCACGCCGGCCTGCCCGGCAGCGCGGAGGCCTATTATCAGGAGATCGGCCGCGCCGGGCGCGACGGCGCACCGGCCAAGGCGCATATGCTCTACGGCCTGGAAGATATCCGTATGCGCCGCGTCTTCATCGAACAGGAGCAGGCCAGCGACGATCGCAAACGGCGCGAGCACAAGCGTTTGGATGCCCTGATCGGTTATTGCGAATCGCCCGAGTGCCGCCGTCGGGCCCTGCTTGCCTATTTTGGGGAGGATACCGAGACCTGCGGCAACTGCGACATCTGCCTCGATCCGCCCGAAGTGGCCGACGGCACGCGGGAGGGGCAGCAGGTGCTCTCGACCGTCCAACGGACCGGGCAACGCTTCGGCGGCGCCCACATCGTCGACGTGCTGCGCGGCGCCAATACCGAGAAGGTCGCCAAGGCCGGGCACGACCGCCTGCCGACCTTCGGCCTGGGCGCCAAGAGCCGGAAGGAGGACTGGCACGCCTTGATCCGCCAACTTGTCGCGGCGGGGTTCCTGCGCCTCGACATCCAGGGTTACGGCGGCCTCGGCCTGACCGAAAAGGGCGCTGGCCTGCTGCGCGGCGAGCAGGGCTTCAGCTACCGCAAGCCCGCGGCGCGGCGCACGCGCGAATCGCTGCGCCGGAGCAAGACCGCGGCCATGGACCCAAGCGCCGAATTATCGGCGGCGCAGGAGGCGCTTCTCGGCTCGCTCAAGGAATTGCGGCTGCGCCTCGCCAAGGAGCGGGGCGTTCCCGCCTACGTTGTTTTCTCCGACCGCACCCTGATCGATATGGCCAGGCGGCGCCCGCGAACGCCAGACGACTTCGCCGAGGTCCACGGCGTCGGCGCGGCCAAACTGAGGGACTTCGCCACACCGTTTCTCAGCGCCATCGAAGGCGCCGCATCCGCCCGCCCGGAGGAGCCGTAGTCCCCGATTGCATTTGAGCCGGGACGGCGTGACTATTCCCGCAATTCTAGTGTTGTATTTGCGCGCTCCGATCTCGATCTCTAGGGGGAACCCTAGTCCCCGCCACCGGCCACATCTTGGCATTTTTGTGAGAGACCATGTCGTCCGATTTTAAGCGGCGCCGCACCTTCGCGATCATTTCGCACCCGGACGCGGGTAAGACGACCCTGACCGAGAAGCTGCTGCTCGCCGGCGGCGCGATCCATCTGGCCGGCAGCGTGAAGGCGCGCGGCGACAAGCGGCGCGCCCGTTCCGACTGGATGAAGATCGAGCAGGAACGCGGCATTTCGGTGACCTCTTCGGTCATGACCTTCGAGCACGACGGCCTGATCTTCAATCTTCTGGACACCCCGGGCCATGAGGACTTCAGCGAAGACACCTACCGCACGCTGACCGCGGTCGATTCCGCGATCATGGTGATCGACGCGGCCAAGGGCATCGAAAGCCAAACCCGAAAGTTGTTCGAGGTGTGCCGCCTGCGCGACATCCCGATCATGACCCTCATCAACAAGGTCGACCGCGAGGGCCGCGATCCCTTCGAGCTCTTGGACGAAATCCAGGACGCGCTGGCCCTGGACATCGCCCCCATGGTCTGGCCGATCGGCATGGGCGGCCAATTCAACGGCTGCTACGATCTGGTGGGCGAGCGGTACTTGACATCCTCGCAGGGCCCAAGCGGCCCGTATGACCGTGCCGTCGCCTGCAGCGGTATCGACGATCCGCAGTTGGACGACACGGTCCCCGCCCCAATATTGGCGCACGCCCGCGAAAATATCGAACTGGCCCGCGCGGCCTATCCGGCCTTCGACAGCGAGTCCTATCTCGCCGGCCATCTGACCCCGGCGATCTTCGGCAGCGCTCTCAAAAACTACGGCATCGAGACCCTGATGAACCTGGTCGCGAGCCAAGCGCCAGCGCCCCGGCCCAGCCCGGCCGACCGGCGCACGGTGCTGCCAAGCGAAGACGCGGTCACCGGCTTCGTCTTCAAGGTTCAGGCCAACATGGATCCGAACCACCGCGACCGGGTCGCCTTCGTGCGGCTGTGTTCCGGCAATTTCAAGCGCGGCATGAAACTGCGGCAAGTGCGCACCGGCAAGGACCTGGTGGTGCACAGCCCGATCTTCTTCATGGCCCGCGACCGGGAGATCGTGAACGACGCCGGACCGGGCGACGTGATCGGCGTGCCCAACCACGGCACGGTCAGGGTCGGCGATACCTTCACCGAGGGCGAGACCCTCCGCTTCACCGGACTGCCCGCCTTCGCGCCGGAAATCCTGCGCCGCGTGCACCTGCCCGACACCACCCGCGCCAAGCAATTGCGCCGGGCGCTCGACGACCTGGCCGAGGAAGGCCTGGTTCAGGTCTTCAAACCGAGCCTGGGACCGCAGTGGATCGTCGGCGTGGTCGGGGTCCTGCAACTCGACGTCCTGGCGGCGCGGGCGAAACAGGAATACCGGGTCGAGATCGTCTTCGAGGACACGCCCTTCGCGGTGGCGCGCTGGCTGCGCGCGGACGACGAGAAGCGCCTGAGCGACTTCGTGAAAGCCCACCCCTCTAGCGTCGTTCTGGACCGGGACGACAGGCCGGTCTTCATGGCGCGCAACGATTGGGATCTCGACTACACCCTGCGCAACAACGAAGGCATCGAGTTCCTGAAAACCAAGGAACTGGAATAAGGCGGTGCCGAGGCTGAGCCGGAACTAGGTTGGGGCTTAGTACCTGTATAGTCGTCATCCCGGACTTGATCCGGGATCTTCGCCCAGCTTAATACCTGCCCCTGCCAAAGATCCCGGATCAAGTCCGGGATGACGCGGGAAAAATTACAAATTACTGAGTCCAGGGCTTGTCGACTCACCAACCAACCGCGCGGCCTCACACAGTGCGCAAAACCAGGAGTTTCTTAAGCTCGCCGATCGCCTTGGCGGGATTGAGGCTCTTGGGGCAGGTCTGGGTGCAGTTCATGATGGTGTGGCACTTGAACATCCGAAAGGGATCTTCCAGGGCATCCAGGCGCTCGCCGGTGGCTTCATCGCGGCTGTCGACGATCCAGCGATAGGTCTGCAGTAAAATCGCCGGGCCCAGAAACCGATCGCCGTTCCACCAATAGCTGGGGCATGAGGTCGAGCAGGAAAAACACAGGATGCATTCCCACAGGCCGTCCAGTTTCTCGCGTTCCTCCTGGCTTTGCAGGCGCTCGGTTTCCGGCGCCGGCGTTGTCGCCTTGAGCCAGGGTTCGATCGAGGTGTACTGCGCATAGGCCTGGGTCAGGTCCGGCACCAGATCCTTGACCACCGCCATGTGCGGCAGGGGATAGACCTTGATATCGCCGCTGACCTCGTCGATGAACTTGGTACACGCCAAGGTGTTGGCGCCGTCGATGTTCATGGCGCAAGAGCCGCATACGCCTTCGCGGCAGGAGCGGCGGAAGGTCAAGGTCGGATCGATCTCGTCCTTAATCTTGATCAGTGCGTCCAGAACCATGGGGCCGCAGGTGTCGAGGTCGACCTCGTAGGTGTCGAGACTGGGGTTCTCGCCCTTGTCCGGGTTCCAGCGATAGACCTTGAAATTGCGCACCTTGGTGGCGCCGGCGGGCGCGGCGTGCGTCTTGCCGCCGGTCACGCGCGAGTTTCGGGGCAGAGTGAATTCGACCATGCTTCTCGCTCTATGCTATCGCGCCGAAGGACGAAACACCTTGGGCCGCCAACACCTCAATACACCCGCGCCTTGGGCGGGAAGGATTGGATCTCGTTGGTCATGGGCTGCAGGTGTACGTCCCGGTATCCGATCTCGACCTGTCCGGACTCGTCGCACCAGGCCAGCGTATGCTTCATCCATTTCTGGTCGTCGCGATCGGGGAAGTCCTCGCGCGCGTGGGCGCCGCGGCTTTCCTCGCGGTTGGCGGCCGAGGTCATGGTCGTGAGCGACTGGAACATCAGGTTGTCGAGTTCCAAGGTTTCGACCAGATCGGAATTCCAGATCATCGAGCGGTCGGTGACCGCGAGGTCGTCACGCTTTTGCCAAAGCGCGTGCAGTTTCTCGACGCCGTCGTCCAACGACTCACCGGTGCGGAACACGGCGGCGTGGTCCTGCATGGCGCGCTGCATCTCGCCCCGCAGCACCGCCGTCGGCGTGCCGCCCTTGGCATGACGCATGGCATCCAGGCGGTTAAGCGCCAGCTCGTCGGCGTCGCGCGGCAAGGGCGCATGGGTCTCGCCCGGTTTCACGATCTCAGCGCAACGCTTGGCCGCGGCGCGGCCGAAGACCACGAGGTCGAGCAGCGAGTTCGAACCGAGCCGGTTGGCGCCATGGACCGAAACGCAAGCCGCCTCGCCGACCGCCATCAGGCCCGGCACCACGGCTTCCTTCTTGCCCTCCAGGGTAACCGCCTCGCCGGTATAGAGCGCCGGAACCCCGCCCATGTTGTAGTGGCAGGTGGGCAGGACCGGGATCGGCTCCTTGGTCACGTCGACCCCGGCGAAGATGCGCGCGGATTCGGAGATGCCGGGCAGACGCTCGTGGATCAGGTTCGGGTCCAGGTGTTCGATGTGCAGGTGGATATGGTCCTTGGCCGTCCCGACCCCGCGCCCTTCGCGAACTTCGATGGTCATGGAACGGCTGACCACGTCGCGGCTGGCCAAATCCTTGGCGCTCGGCGCGTAACGCTCCATGAAGCGTTCGCCCTCGGAATTGGTTAGATAGCCGCCCTCACCGCGCACGCCCTCGGTGATCAGGCAGCCGGCGCCATAGATTCCGGTCGGATGGAATTGCACGAACTCCATGTCTTGCACCGGCAGGCCGGCGCGCAAAACCATGCCGGCGCCGTCGCCGGTACAAGTGTGCGCCCCAGTGCAGGAAAAATACGCCCGGCCGTAACCGCCGGTCGCCAGGATCACCATCTTGGCGCGGAAGCGATGAATCGTCCCGTCGTCCAGGTTCCAGGCGACGACACCGCGGCAGACGCCGTCTTCCATCATCAGGTCGATGGCGAAATACTCGATAAAGAACTCGGCGTTGTTGCGCAGGCTCTGCTGATACAGCGTGTGCAGCATCGCATGGCCGGTGCGGTCGGCGGCGGCGCAGGTGCGTTGCGCGATGCCTTCGCCGAACTTGGTGGTCATACCACCGAAGGGGCGTTGATAGATCTTACCGGCCTCGGTGCGGCTGAAGGGCACACCGTAGTGTTCCAGCTCGACGACCGCCGCCGGCGCTTCCTTGGTCATGTATTCGATCGCGTCTTGATCGCCCAACCAGTCGGAACCCTTGACCGTGTCGTACGCGTGCCAGCGCCAATCGTCCTCACCCATATTGCCGAGCGAGGCGGAGATCCCGCCCTGGGCCGCGACGGTATGGCTGCGCGTGGGGAATACCTTAGTGATGCAGGCGGTCTTCAAGCCCGCTTCGGCCAGGCCCAAGGCCGCGCGCAAGCCCGCGCCCCCGGCGCCGACGACAACGACGTCGTGGGTATGATCCACGATCTCGTAGGACTTCGTCATCTTGCCCGGCCTATCCCCACTTTAATTCCCGAACAGAACGCTCAGTACCGCCAGCACGCCGATCAGCGCCAAAACCATGGTCACGGCTTTGACCGCTATCAGGCTGGCGATTTTCGCGGCTTCGTGGTGCACGTAATCCTCGATCACCACTGACAGGCTGATCGCCGCGTGGTGGAAACAGGCGACGATCAACATGATCAGAAGCCCGGCGACAACCGGCGAGCCCATCCACTCGCGCATGGTGAAATAGTCCGCCCCGGCCAGAGAGACTACCGAAGCGACGAACCATATGGTCAAGGGCACTAGCGCGAGGGAGCCCAAACGGTGCGCCCACCAGTGGCCAACGCCCTCGTGCGCGATTCCCAGTCCCTTGATCCGTCCCAGCGGGCTGCGCAGCGACATCTAGAAGGCCCCCCTAGCGGCGTACCCGGCGATCCAGGTGGCCAGAGTCAGGATCGCGGTGCCGGCCAGAACGGCCAAGCCGCTGCGGTTCGCGTCGGGCAGCTCGTACCCTATGCCGGCGTCCCAAAACAGATGCCGGATGCCATTGCACAAGTGATAGAAAAGGGCCAGGGACCAGCCGAACAAAAACAGGCGGCCGAACCAGGAACCGATGAGGCCGCGCGCGGTCTCAAAGGCCTCGGCCCCGGACGCGGCCGCGACCAGCCAATAAATCAACAAAAACGTGCCTGCCGCCAAGGCCACGCCGGTCGCGCGATGACCGAACGAAAGAACCATGGTCATCTGCGGGCGCCAGACCTGCAGATGGGGCGATAACGGCCGGTTTTGGACGCTCATGCATAGCCTCCGTCGAGGCGGAAAGACGCGCGAAAGCGAAGAAACCCACCCGATTCGTGTAGATCGCTCACCGCAACGCCCTGATGTAATTCGCAATGCAGCATAAGTCAACGCCACCGCGGACGCGCCTTGATACGCCTCGCGCTAAGCCTCGATCGCCCGGAAATGGGGGGCGGCGGCCGGGACGGCGTGGGCGCCCATTTCGGCGATCAGAGCGGCGCGGCGCGCGCGGTCGCGGATGTTGCGCAGGATGAAATCGTCGAGGTCTTCGTGCGCCCGGTGCCGCTGGCGCAGCGTTTCCTGCGCGCCGTCCTGCGGCAAGGCGGCATGTGTCCGGCCTTGCGCCTCAACCGCCGCCAAGCCGAGCGGCGCCCCCTGCACCGCGACGCACCCCCGGGTGGAAAGATAGACCTGCGCCGCGCGCAAGCCGCCTGCGGGACCAAGCTCCAAGGCCAGGTCGATGCGTTCCAGGCAGCCATAAAAATAGTTTTCGCCGCCCAGCTCGGTCTCGTGCATACGGGTCAGCTGCACCGCGGTCAGCCAGGTCACGAAAACGCAAGCGCGCACACCCGGCGCGTGCTGCAAATTCGCCGCGATCGATCCGTACATGGAGACGTGGGCCGAATACACGACGTCGTAGTCGGCCAGCCAGGCGCGGGTCACGGGGATCTCGGCACCTTCGCCGAACTTGCGCAGAAGCTGCTCCGGCGAGCGATTGGAGCCATGGGCGATGACGGCGGTCCGCCCCTCGTAGAGATCGGGCGCCGACAAGGCGGGGTCCAAGGGGGACGCCGCGCCATCGCGGAAGAGATAGGATTGGCCGGGGGCCTCGAAGGGATAGGATTTGGCGAGCGCCAGAAGTTCGGGCTCGGTTGTCGGCAGGGGCCAAGGCATGGCGTCAGTTTAGGGGACTAAAGATAAGGAAAGATAGAGCCGGGAACAGGATCGGACACAAAACCGAGGGCCGCGCACAGCCTGGCTTAGGCACGAGGCCGACGAAACTACCGACAGACGGCGCGGCGGCTTAATCGGTGCAGGCCGGCGGCTGATCCAGATCGATACGTTCGATCCGGTAACGGACCGCGCAGTGATCGACGGTCTGCCAAGCGTGCTTCGACCATTCGTTCTTAGCCGCCTCGTAGTCGGAAAACGGTCCGATCCAATTCTCGGCCCCGTCCAGTGCCTCGTGGAAGCAAGTATCGGTGTACTCGCCGCCGACTACCCAGAATTGCCCCATGGGCGATGACTTCCTGTCCAGCATGTAATCTACCCGCAAAGCCTACTATGTTCGATTCGAGAAACCTACTAAAAGTGTAGGTTAAATCACCTAAAAATTCTTAAACGTTAACTATATTCGTCGACGTGATATATACGCGCCCTGGGGCAATAGGTTACAGAAACCCAGCGGTCGCCGTAGGGGCGGACGAAACAGCGCTTCGTGGGGGAAGTATTCATGTCTAGCGATCTCTCGGCCTTTTCGATCTTCGTGATCGCCGTCGTGGTCTTGGCGGTCATCCTGCTGTTCATGGGCGTAAAGACGGTGCCCCAGGGCATGGAGTACACGATCGAGCGCTTTGGCCGCTATGTCCGTACGCTGCGCCCGGGCTTGAATCTGATCGTGCCCTTCGTCGACCGGGTCGGGTCGGAGTTGAACATGATGGAAACCGTCCTCGACGTGCCCTCGCAAGAGGTCATCACCCGGGATAACGCGGTGGTCAAAGTCGACGGCGTCGTCTTTTCTCAAATTCTCGACGCCGCCAAGGCGGCCTACGAGGTCCGCGACATCGAACGCGCGACCCTGAACCTGACCATGACCAACATCCGTACCGTCATGGGCTCCATGGACCTGGACGAGCTGTTGTCGCAGCGCGATCAGATCAATCACCGGCTCCTGACCGTGGTCGACGATGCGACCGCGCCCTGGGGCATCAAGGTGACCCGGATCGAAATCAAGGACATCTCGCCGCCGACCGATCTGGTCGCCTCCATGGCCGGGCAGATGAAGGCCGAGCGGGACAAGCGGGCCACAATTCTGGTCGCCGAGGGTGAGCGGCAGGCCGAAATCTTGCGCGCTGAGGGCGAGAAACAGGGCGCCATCCTCTCGGCGGAGGGCCGGCGCGAAGCCGCCTACCGGGACGCCGAGGCGCGCGAGCGCGAAGCGGAGGCCGAGGCCAAGGCGACGGCCATGGTTTCCGAGGCCATCGCGCACGGCAATGTGAACGCGGTCAACTACGTCGTCGCCCAGCGCTATATCGACGCCCTGGGCAAATTCGCCGATTCGCCCAATCAAAAGACCTTCTTCCTGCCGGTCGATGCCGCCGGAGTCATCGGCGCGATCGGCGGCATCGCCGAGATCGCGCGCGATTCCATGGCCGAAACCGCGCAGGCGCGCGCCACGCCCGGCCGCCGCCCACCCGAGACGAATTGAGGTCACCCATGGATTTCGGACCGATTGAGTGCTGGTACTGGTGGGTCGCGGCCCTCGCCTTCTTGGCGATCGAGGTCTTCATGCCCGGCACCTTCTTCCTCTGGATGGGGGTCGCGTCCGGTGTTGTCGGGGTTACCTTGCTGATCGACCCGGGCTTGAGCCTGGACAATCAGTTGCTGATCTTCGCCGTTCTTTCGGTCGCCGCGGTTGTGGGGTGGCGCGTTTATCTGCGCAAGAATCCGCCCCAGAGCGACGAACCGACCCTGAACCGGCGCGGCGCGCAATACATCGGCCGGACCTTCGCGCTGAGCGAAGCGATCGACAACGGCGTCGGCAAGATCCAGGTCGACGACACGACCTGGAAGGTGAAAGGCCCCGATCTGCCCGAAGCCGCGAAGGTGCGCGTGACCGCAGCCGAAGGCACACTCCTGGTGGTCGAGCCGGTTACGGCTGCAGCGGAGCAGGCGTAGAGACCGAAGCCCCCTCTCCTCTACGTGGATTTTTTCGCGGCGGTTCGCTAATCTCCTAGCTAAGGGGATACTGGAAATGGAGCGCCGCCTTGCCGCGATCCTTGCTGCCGATGTGGTCGGCTATAGCCGGCTCATGGAGGTCAATGAGGAAGCCACGGTCCGCAAGCTAAACGCTTGCCGGCAGATCATCGACGGGCTGGTTGCTGACCATCGTGGCCGGGTGTTCGGTAGCGCCGGCGACAGTGTGATTGCCGAATTTCCGAGCCCGGTCGAAGCGGTGCGTTGTGCCGTCGATATTCAGCAGGAACTTGAAGTTCACAATGCCGATCTACCTGAGGATCGGCGCATGCGCTTTCGCATCGGCGTCAACCTCGGCGATGTGATCGTCGAGGGCGGTAACCTTCTTGGCGATGGTGTGAATATCGCGGCGCGTCTCGAAACGCTTGCCGACGCCGGGGGCATCAGCCTCTCGCGTCCGGTTTTCGATCAAATCAAAAAGCCGCTCGATCTGGGTTACGAATACCTTGGCGAGCACGAGGTCAAAAACATCGCCGAGCCGGTCCGGGTTTACCGCGTGCTGACTGAGCCGGAGGCGGCCGGCAAGATCATCGGCGAAACCAGGCGCGCGCAATCGTGGAAACGGATGAGTCTGGTGGCAACAGTGGCTGTGCTTATCGGAGTAGCCGCCGCGGTTACGTGGCTGAAGCCGTGGGCGCCGACGCTTGAACCGGCATCGGTTGAGAGGATGGTCTTCCCGCTTCCCGATAAGCCCTCCATCGCCGTGCTTCCCTTCGACAACCTGAGCGGCGACGCCAGCCAGGGCCACGTGGCGGATGGCCTCACGGAAGACATCACTACGGCACTCTCCCAAGTCTCTAGGCTGTTCGTCATCGCCCGCAACTCGACCTTCGTCTACAAGGGCAAGCCGGTGAAAGTACAGCAGGTAGCCGAGGACCTGGGGGTCCGCTACGTACTTGAGGGCAGCGTCCAGCGATCGGGCGACCAGGTGCGCGTCACCGCCCAGCTTATCGATGCGGTGACCGGAAACCACCTGTGGGCCGAGCGTTACGACCGGGATATGACCGA
Organism: Kiloniellaceae bacterium; assembly: GCA_021776115.1. Taxonomy (GTDB): domain Bacteria; phylum Pseudomonadota; class Alphaproteobacteria; order Kiloniellales; family J153; genus JAJFGN01. The sequence continues at coordinate 19,683 of JAJFGN010000009.1, forward strand.
GCTCTTCGCTTTGCAGGACGAGATCACCAATCGAATCGTCGTGGCTTTACGCATAAAGCTCACCGAAGGCGAGCAAGCGCGCATCCACCGCAAACACACGCGCAGCGTGGAGGCCGGGAACCTCCTCAGCCGAGGCGTGGAGCATTTTTATCGCGTTAACAAGACCGACAACGCCACCGCCCGCCAATGGTTCGAGAAGGCCATCGAGGTCGACAGCGGGTACGCCCTGGCTTACGCGCTCCTTGCCTGGACCCATTGGTTCGACGCCTTTCACGGATGGAGCGAAACCCGCGAAGAGTCCTTCGAGCGCGCCGCGTCCCTGGCGGAGAAGGCGCGGGCCCTGGACGACGCGTTGCCCGACGTCTACGCGCTGCAGGGCGCCATCCACCTGTTTAAAAGGGAATACGACGAGGCCATCGCGGCCGGAGAGAAGGCCGTTGCTTACAGTCCGAACCATGCGACCAACACGGCGCTTCTGGCCCTAATTCTCCACAACGCCGGTCGGCCGAAGGAGGCGATTCAGACCTACAAGACGGCGATGCGCCTGAGCCCCTATTACCCCGCTTGGTTTCTCGAGGACCTGGGTTTCACCTACCTCGACGCCAAGCAGCCGGACGAGGCGCTCGTCGCCTTCGAGAAATTCCTCGAGCGCAAGCCCAGCGCAATACACAGCGCCCATGCCCATATCGGGCGGGCGCTCGCCTACGACGCCCTGAGCCAAGAGGATGAGGCGCGGGCGGAAGTTGCCAAGGCCGTCGAGACCGACTCCGGAATTTCACTGGCGAAATTTGGGCAACACTCCCTCAAGAAGGACAGATCGGGACTCGAGAGAGGGCTCGCCACCCTGCGCGAGCTGGGGCTGCCCGAGTGAGCGAAGCGGCCTTTCCGGGTTTGTGCGTGCCGCCGCATGCACGGCTTTCCATGGCATCGGTGGACGGCTAGGCTCCCCGCACGAAACCGGAGCCCTTTTTCATGCCCTACGCTTCCTTACGCGATTTTATCGGCCGCCTCGAGACCGAAGGGCGGCTGGTGCGGGTGCGCGAAGCGGTGTCGCCGGTTCTGGAGATGACCGAGATTCAGACCCGTCTGCTCGCCGAGGGCGGGCCGGCGGTGATCTTCGAGAACGTGGTGCGCGAAGACGGCGCCCCTTATGGCATGCCGGTGCTGGTCAACCTTTTCGGCACCGAGGAGCGCGTCGCCTGGGGCATGGAGCGCGAGCCCCACCAACTACGCGAGCTGGGCGAAACCCTGGCCTTCCTGCGCCAGCCGGAACCGCCGGGCGGCCTGCGCGACGCCTGGGACAAGGTGCCGCTTCTAAAAAGCGCGCTCGCCATGCGGCCCAAGACCGTCACCGGGGCCGCGCCGTGTCAGGAGGTCGTGCTCACCGGCGCCGAGATCGACCTGACCGCCCTGCCGGTGCAGACCTGCTGGCCGGGAGAGCCGGCGCCGCTCATCACCTGGCCGCTGGTCGTGACCCAAGGGCCGACCGCCGGGGCCAAGGGCGCGAAGCGCGAGGACGCCTTCAACCTCGGCATCTATCGCATGCAGGTGACCGGCAAGACCACCACGCTGATGCGCTGGTTGCGCCATCGCGGCGGCGCGCAGCATCACGCGCGCTGGAAGCAAGCCAAGCGCGAGCCCCTGCCCGCCGCCGTGGTGATCGGCGCCGACCCCGGCACCATCCTGGCCGCGGTCACGCCGGTGCCCGATACGCTATCCGAATATCACTTCGCCGGCCTGCTGCGCGGGCAGCGCGTCGAACTCATCGAGTGCAAGACCGTGCCGCTCAAGGTGCCCGCGCAAGCCGAGATCGTGATCGAGGGCCACGTCAGCCTCGAAGACTATGGCGCGGAAGGCCCCTACGGCGACCACACCGGCTATTACAATGCGGTCGAGCCGTTTCCGGTTTTCACCGTCAGCGCGATCACCCGGCGGCGCGAGCCGATTTATCTCTCGACCTTCACCGGGCGGCCGCCGGACGAACCCTCGATCCTGGGCATGGCCTTGAACGAGGTCTTCATTCCGCTGTTGCAGCAGCAGTTCCCGGAGATCGTCGATTTCTGGCTGCCGCCGGAGGGTTGCAGCTACCGCGTCGCCGTGGTCTCGATCAAGAAGGCCTACCCCGGCCACGCCAAGCGCGTGATGATGGCGGTGTGGTCGTACCTGCGCCAGTTCATGTACACCAAATGGGTGATCGTCGTGGACGACGACATCGACGCGCGCGACTGGACCGACGTGATCTGGGCGATCTCAACCCGCATGGACCCGGCGCGCGACATCACGCTCATAGAAAACACGCCCATCGACTACCTCGATTTCGCCAGCCCGGAGAGCGGCCTCGGCTCCAAGATCGGCCTGGACGCCACCGACAAATGGCCGCCCGAAACCAAACGCGAATGGGGCACGAAGATTCGCATGAGCGACGAGGTGATCGAGACGGTGACCAAGAAGTGGGCGAGCTATGGCTTGCCGGGGACGGGGAAGAGTATTTGGTGAGGGGGGGGTATTGCCTGGAGTGGAGCGCGTTTCACTATAGCGCACTACGCGCTTGCAGGATGCAGGCCCCCAGTCAATAAAATATGCTTCTTTGACTTCTTTTGTCGAATTTTCAGACGTTCGACGCAAGCAGTTGAGCAATAGAGCGAATTCTTGGTGGTTTCTAGTTCTGTCAGCAAGCGACAGCCTAGCCGAAGTGGTCTATGGTCTCGGAGCAAAGCCTGGACGGGGCATTGATCGGATTAAGGTATACAGAGGGCTACAATGACACTTGCCGAACTAAGTTCACTCTTTACCGGAATACATCTAACACCCAAGGTAAAAAAACGACTAGAACGCATCTGCTCGACTCCGGAAGGGGAAGTTGAGGCAAAGTGGGTACACCGCCTTATTCAAGATTATTTCTTTGCCCCAAAACAAATTGACTGCAATGTTGCCGCCGGCGCGGGCCGAGCGGCGGCACGCAGTAAGGTATTCGCAGACATTGTTGTTTATCGAGACAAAGCCTATGCCGAACCATTTATCGTAGTTGAGGTGAAGAAAGAGGGGGAGCTTCCATACGAGGGAATTAAGCAAGCCGAATCTTATGCACGCAACTTAGGCGCTGACTATCATGTATGGTCAGATTGGATCGAGACAAAGCATTTCAAGACGGCAAAGTATGTCGACCAGTCTACACCTGTCGGCAATATACCGACATGGGCAGCCGGGCAAAAGGGGCAATCGTTTCTAAGTAAAAAACATACACTGCCCCCATTCAAAGATGAGGAACATTTACGCAAGGTTGTAAAACAATGTCACGATAAGATTTTTTTCAATTTAGGACACGATCCAGCTAAGTCATTTGACGAGTTAATGAAACTGTTATTCATCAAGATGTATGATGAACGCGTTACCCCTCGAGTTTATCGATTTGCCACCCTCTCTGATCAAAAAAAAGAAGAAGCCGCTCAAAACATTCGCGACCTATTTTTTGAGGCGTCGATAAGTCCTCGCTATAGCGATGTTTTTACGACCCGATTCTCGAAACCGGGAGAAAATGTTTTTCTTGATCTTGATGACGAAACAATAGTTTTCGTTGTTCAACAGTTTCAGTCTTTCAGTCTAATAAATACTACTTCCACGCTCGAGGGCATCGATATCAAAGGCACAGTCTTTGAGAAAATGGTGGGGTCAACCTTCCGAGGGGAACTTGGAGCCTATTTTACTCCCAGAGAATTAGTCGAGTTTTGTGTCCGGTTAGTGGATCCAGAACCGACCGACGTAGTGCTTGATCCATCATGTGGAAGCGGGGGCTTCTTAATTATGGTAATCAAACACATATCTGAAAAAATTCTGTCTAATAATCCAAACCTTAGCGAGGGTGAACTTCATTCTGCCATTAGAGATTTTTCCGAAAGAAACGTCTTTGGTGTCGATATAAATGAAAGAATGGTTCGCGTTGCGAAGATGAACATGATCATGCACGGTGACGGCCATTCAGGCATTTACAATAGTCACGGATTGAACCTTGGGCACTCAGATAGGCTTCCGATTAAAGAGGGAACAATTGACAAAATATTTTCAAACCCGCCGTTTGCTGGTCGAGAAGCAGATCAATCCCATTTAGCGAGATTTGAAACAGCGAAGACGGATGATGGCTCGCTAGTTAGCCTACACAAAGCTATACCGTTTGTGGAGATGATCATTAAACTGCTTAAGCCAGGCGGTGTAGCGGCTTTGGTATTGCCGAACGGCATTTTTAACTCGCCCTCTCGCACTTTCAAAAAGCTTCGAGAAATAATTTATAAGGATACCAAAATACTGGGAGTAGTGGCGCTTCCACATTGGGTGTTTTTCCATACTGGGTGCGACGTCCAGGGCTCGTTGCTCTTTTTAATGAAGGGGAAAGCACCGAAAGATTACGAGATTTTTATGGATTGGGTAGATCACGTTGGCTACGACGCAAAGGGCGCAAAGACGGAAAAAAACGAACTGCCACAGGTTCTTGAGCATTACAGAAACCCCGTGGGGAAAAATCTTTTTCAGTTTTCGAAGATCAAATTGAACGAGCGGTTTGATCCACTTTTTTACCGACCAGGAGCCCACGAAGAATTTTTCCAGAGCGTTGGCGAGCACAAACTTAAGGATTTAGTTGAGCCCGCGGGCACCATCGTAAGCAAATCGAAAAAGAATAAGTCCCGCTACAAATACCTTGAGGTCGGTGGAGCCGATCCGGTCACCGGGGAAATTTTGGAATTACGAGAGTTTAAAGCTAGTGAACTGCCTAGTCGCGCGAAATGGATCGTTAGGGAAAATATGGTTTTGTTTCCAAACCATCGTAATAGTATTGCTGCGAAAAGAGCACCTGTCTTAGTTCCTCAGGAATTTGATGGTATCGTAGTTACAAGTCGATTTATACCGTTTCATTGTAAAGTCGCGCCACAATACGTTTATCACATACTGAATTCGGATGTGATAAAGGAAAAACTTTTGAAGACGGTGACGGGAGGATCGTCGACGGAAATAAAATGGGATGCAATAAAAGAGATTGCCGTACCGCTTCCGCCGAGTGACGACATCGATACTTTTCTGGCCGATGTTATTGAAATTCAGTCAAAAATGGAGAATGCAGATCGCCAGGTAAAAAATTTTAGAAGTGAGTTGAATAAGAAATTCGAAAACCTGTTTCAGATATGATGAATCGGGAGGAATGGGACAGTCTATAATTTTGGAATTGTAGGGACATGATACTGAATTCATTCGTACAATTCTGTATTTCTCCGTCGGAATCCCAAGCCGTATCCCGTAACTTAGACCGTCCTCACGCCGCCCGGAATCTCTGGACCTTGATACCGCGCGCCTTAGTCTGCACCCGCGCAAGGTCGTAGTGCATCTGCTGCGTCAGCCAGCTTTCCGCGCTGCCGCCGAAGGCCTTGGACAGGCGGATCGCCATTTCCGGCGAGATGCCGGCATGACCGTTCAATAGCTCCGACAGCGTCTTGCGGCTAACGCCTAGCCCTTCGGCGGCCTTGGTCACGCTGAGGCCCGCCGGCTCAAGGCAGAGCTCGCGGATCACCTCGCCCGGATGCGGGGGGTTTTTCATCGCCATCGCTTGAAACCTCCTAATGATAATCGATCAAATCCACGTCGTAAGGCTCCTCATCTTCGAAGCGGAATACGATGCGCCAGTTTCCCGAGACATCAACGGCCCAGAACCCACGCAAATCGCCCCTCATCGGATGGAGCCGCAGGCCGGGCAAATCCATATCGGCGGGCTCTCTGCTGGCATCGAGCCGCGCGAGAATCGCCCGGACGCGTTTCAGCCACGCCGGGTTTATGCCCTTCGCCCGGCCCTTCTCGTACAGCGCCCTCAAGCCCCTATGCCGAAAGGACCGAATCATGCGAAACTGTAACCCATAACGTGACAGGTGTCAAGGTTCGCTAAATTCCTCCGCGCGAAGAAATTCGTGCCGCCCAGAGCGTTCCAGATCGGCGCGTCAGCGCCGATTGCCCGGAAACTCCGGTGAACTTTAGGGAGGGAAATCGCTTAATCGAGCAAGAAATCTAGCCGCGCGTCGGCCTTCGATGGGGCGATTTCAAGAATCTCGGCCGTCACCACGTTTTCGACCACGAAGGGATCGTTATTCACTCTGCCTTGCAGGTCCGGCAGTGACGTATTGTGTGCCATAACCCCGCCGCCCAAGCTGGGCTGAAGACTACCGGCCAACAAAAACACGCCGTCGTCGAAACCGCGTTCGATCCATTCTTTGTGGCCTTCCATGAATTGGCCGGCCTTACCCTTGTTGTCGGAAAATTTGAGAAGTACAACGAACATTGGATTCGTTCTCCTTAGTTTCGGGGGTAGTTTCTGGGACAGGATAGTTTCGGGGACATAGTACCTAAATCCTTCTCGACTCACTCACCCTTGCGCCGCCACGCAGGTCCCGCCTCGGGCGACCAGGCGTCGTACCGGGTCTTCGCTTCGGCGATTTGCTCGGCCGCAAGCTCGGCGCCGAGGTCGTCGCGATAGGCTTGGGCTTGGGCTTGGGCTTGGGCTTGGGCTTGGGCTTGGGCTTGGGCTTGGGCTTGGGCTTGGGCTTGGGCTTGGGCCTCGGCCTCGCAGCGCGCGCCATACTTCCGCCGCGCCTCAACTCATCGTGCGCGCCCTTGGCGCCCTAACGCGGCGCAGCCGCCAATCCCAGACGGCGGCGAGGCACAGCAAGACGAAGCCCGCAACTTCGATCAAGCGGTCATAGGGCCCGTACATGGCATAGCCCAGCGCGACCGCCCCGAGCCCACCGAGCAAGATCGGCCAAGGCCGCCGGTGCCGAAGCAGACCAAGACCGAGACCGCCGACCGCCAACGCCGCGAAGGCGACGATCGCCCCGGCCCATAGGGTTTCATCGAGAGCGATGGCAATGCCGAGAACGCCGAGGAGGCCGATGACCGCCAGGGTTCCGTAGCAGGCGACGAGCGAAAGCGCCGTGGCAACGCCGGCAATCCAACCGAATCTTGAAGTCTTGAACGACATGACCTCCGTCCCCTCAAGCGCCGGGAGCGTTGCGCGGATGCGGGGGTTTTTCATCGCCATGGGGTAAACCTCCTAGTGATCGTGGATCGAGTCAACGGCTGTTCGGTGGATGCGCTCGCGGCGGCCTTGCTCCCCTCGCCCAGCGGGAGAGGGTGGGGCCCGCGCAGCGGGAGGGTGAGCATCTGTGTTTCGTGTCAAGAGCGAAGACTGACCCACAATCGGTCTTCTTTGAGCAGTGTGTTGGCGAGGACGACGAGCTTTCGCATGACGGCGGTGAGGGCGACCTTGGCTTTTTTGCCGCTGTCA
>JAJFGN010000081.1 GCA_021776115.1 Kiloniellaceae bacterium
GTTGGCAACCTGGGCACCGGGACACTGCGCATCGAGAACGGGGCGCTGACCGCGGTCACTTCCGACGGCGGTAACAATGTCGATCTTGGCCGCGCCCTGAGCGGCGATGGAACGGTCGTGGTCACGGGCGCCGGTTCGACCTTACGCACCATCGGCACCGACAACACGGTCCGGGTTGGGGCACTCGGCACGGGCAATTTTGCCGCCGAGGCTGGCGCGACGGTCGAGACTCTCGATTTCAGAGTCGGCGACGGTGGCACGGGATCCGCGGCCCTCACCGGGCTCGGTACGACCTTGGTCGTTTCCAGCGAAGGCGGTCGGTTCAACACGGCGAGTGGGTTCGATTTTTTGGCCGGCATCGTGACCGTCGGCGGTGACGGCGGCGTTGGTGGCGCTGGTGTCGGCACCTTGAATGTGCTGGATCAGGCCAAAATTGAGATTCATCCGGGCCTGACTAACAATACCGATACCTCGGGGCCGGGGATGCAGATTGGGGAGGACGCCGGCAGCCGTGGCGCCGTTCTTGTCGATGGCACGGGGTCGCTCATCGACATCTCGCAAACCTCGCCGCTTATCAGCTTCGGGCCATTTTTACAGGTTGGCGACAGCGGAGTCGGCAGTCTGACGATCCAAAACGAGGGCCGGGTCGCTTTGACCGGCAACGATTCGTTTGTCGCGGTGTCATTCAGGACTGGAAGCACCGGCCTCCTCGATATCAATAGCGGCGGTAAGTTGGCGGTGGACGGCGACGGCGACGCGGCCTTCATCACGATCGGCAGTCAGGCCAATACGAACGGCCGCGTGGTCGTGGATGGCTCCAATGATCCCGTTGGCGCCCGCTCCGAAATTTTGCTGTCAAGCGGGCCCACGGGCGCGCAAGCATCCTTCCTCAGTGTCGGTCTGCGCGGCACGGGCAGCCTCGACATCCTGGGCGGCGCGCGGGTGCGAATCGACGGCGAGACCGGTTTGTTCCCCGGTATAGAGATCGGCGGCGACCAGTCCACCGGCATCTTCGCGGGCGATGGCGCGGTCAGGGTTTCGGGAACCGACTCGGAACTTTCGATCGCCGGTAACGGCGGCATTATTCAGGTCGGCGATGGCGGGGCGGGGACCCTGTTGGTTACCGACAATGCCCTGGCGACAGCTTTGCAGTTGGACGTCGGGCGCTCCGGGACTGCGATCACGACGATATCGAACGGCGGACGGGTCGTTATCTCCAACGATGAAGGCACGTTCGATCCAAACGGAAATTTTGTGAACGAGGCCGGGTTCGTGCGCGTTGGCCGCTTCGCGGGCAGCGACGGTACGCTCAACGTCTTGAGCGGTGGCGTTCTTGAAATCCGGGAGGGGCAGGGCGTCAACACCGACACCTTCGGCCCGGCTCTCTATATCAACCGGGACGCGGGCAGCACCGGCGCGGTCCTGGTCAGTGGCGCGCGCTCGCAGATCAACATCACGCAGAGCACGCCCGCCGGTAACGATCCGAACGTCGATCCGGGGCCGACTCTGCGCACAGGTCAGTTCGGTGGCGATAGCTCCCTGACGATCGAGCAGGCCGGCCAGGTCAACCTCGCCGGCGAATCCGCGCAGGTCTTTGTTGGCGCCGGCGGCGGCACCCATAGCGTGACGATTCGATCCGGCGGCACGCTCAATATCGACGGGACAACCGGCAGCGGACGCCTGGTTATTGGCGACGGACAGGGTGCTGTGGGCGATATCAAGGTCACCGGGCCCGGCGCCGCGATTACGCTCGCCGGAAACGCGGACAGCGCGCTCGTCGTCGGCAGCCAAGGGCAAGGGACTCTCACCATCGAAGACGGCGGCGCGGTCACCGTGAACGGCGCCTTCAGCAGTATTGCCGGCGGCGGGGGTTCCACTGGCACGGTCACGGTGCGCGGGCCACAAGCTAGTTTCACCGTCAATGGTGGGCTCACCGTGGGTGTCGGGACTTTCGGCACCGACGGGGTCCCCACAACCGGCACGCTAGAGCTATTCGGCGGCGGCACCGCGAGCGTGGCCGGTAATCTAACCGTCGCAGCCAACGACATCGACGTGACCGGCAGTGTTTTGGTTAGCGGCATGTCGACCCTGGAGGTCGTCGGCAATCTCCAGATCGGCGGGGCGAATTTCGGCGCCGGTCAAGTCACCATATTGAGCGGCGGCCACGTCGAGAAATTCGGCGGCTTCGGCATCGGCGCCAATGCGACCATGACGGCCGGTTCCGGCTCGGTCGGCCTGGGCAGCAGCGGCGCCCTCAGCCTCAACAACGGCGGGGTGCTCAATCTGGGCGAGGCGCCGGGCACCTTCGAGATTCAGGGCGATTACGTTCAGAATTTCGGCGGCACGCTCAACCTGAAGCTGGGCTTGGGTGGCGCCAACGTCGTTGTCAACGGAACAGCGACGTTCGCGCAGGGTGCGACGGTGCGCCTCGAACAACAGGCCGGGGTGCGTTTCGGTGACGCCATCGCGCTCACGGCCGCGTCGGCGCTCGGCATCACGATCAACGATGTGATCGTCGAGACCGCCCCCGGATTTGGCGTGTTTCCACAAGTTGGCGTCACGACCGCCGGCTTCACAACCATCGTCGACCGCTTCGGGCAGATCACCGACGCGAACGTCGCCGACATCACCCAGGGGAACGGCGCCATTTCCGTGAACAATCAAACGGTGTTGGTCCTGGACGATATCGACAACACGGGCGCCGCTTTTCCGCTGGTCAATGTGGTGAGCACGCCGGGCCAGGTCTCGCGCGCCGCCTTCAACGCCGAAGTGCGGACGGGCCAGATTACTGTCGATGGCGAAGGAACCTCGCAGGCGACCTTCAACCAACAGACCTTCGCCGACGGCTTGACCGTGGGTCCCGCCGCCGCGGGAACCTCGCTCGCCGTCGTTGGCAGCCCGGGCTCCTTGAACCTGTCGAACTTCGCCACCGTCGGCAACACCGGCGCGGGCCTGGCCGAGCTTTTCGTACACGGGTCCATGAGCGTGCCGGGCCTGTTCATCGGCAACAAGGCGGGCGCGCAAGGCCGCGTCACGGTGGACGGCGGCGACGTGGCGGTGACCAGCATGATCGTGGGCATCGAGGGCAACGGCGAACTGATCCTCGCGCGCGGCGGAACCGCGACCGTCGCCTCGGGCGTAACCATCGGTAATGCCGCCGGCTCGACCGGAACGGTGACGGTGCGCGACGACGGCTCGAAATTGGCCGTCGCCCAGAACATTTCCGTCGCCGACGGTTTCTTCGACACCAACACCGGCTTCGGCACCCCCGGCGCGGCGACGAGCGGCGCGCTGAACGTTTTGGACGGCGGCGTGGTCGAGGCCGGCGGCGACGTTTTCATCGCGCCGCGCGCGGATACGGCCGGCACGGTGAACGTCTCCGGCGCCGGGTCCCGCCTGGTGTCGACGACTCCGGCGGATCAATTCGCGCAGATTAGAGTTGGCACCGATTTCGGCGGCACCGGCGGCACGGGAACGCTTAACGTCGGGGCCGGCGGCGAGGTGCGCTTTCAGCGATTGTTAATCGGCGATGGCGCGGGCAGCACCGGGACGGTTACCGTCAGCGGTGCGGGCGCGCGCCTTATTACATTCGGCGAGCAAGTGGGCGGCGATACCAACACTATCCGCTTCGGCGCCGGCGACGGCACGCTCACGGTCTCGAACGGTGGGTTTTTGAGTGCGGGCGTGGTTAGCGTAACAGGTACTGGGGTTGATCGCCTGGTCGTGACTGGTCTGGGTTCCATTGTGCGTTTGTCCGGCGACGAGGGCTTCTCTTTCGGCGATCCGCGTGAGGGTGGCTTCCTTCGCTCCGGGGGTCAAGATGGCGAGTCTGGCGCGATCGAGGTCAATGACGGTGGCAAGATATTCATCACTTCCAGCCCCACGCAATTCGGCCCCGCCCTACAGATCGCACGCAACGACGGCAGCACGGGCGAGGTCACGATCGATGGGGCGGGCACCGCGCCGGGCGAAACTTTCATCGAAATTTCCACGACCAACCTGGTGACCGACCCCGATAGTTTTGGCCCAATCCTGGTTATTCATAACGGCGCGGGCACAGTGAACATAATCAATGGCGGTGAGCTGCGTGTGATTGGCGACGATGCCGCCGCAGTCATCTCGAACAACCGCTTTGACATCCCGGCGCAACTGCCCCTTAGCACAGTAACGATCAGTACCGGTGGCAAGCTGATCGTCGACAGCGGCACGAACCCGAATGGCGCCGAGATCGTCATCGGTCAGAAAGTTAACAGCAATGGCAAGATCGTCGTGGACGGGACGAACGACACGGCGACCATGCGCTCTGAGATTTTGTTGAGCGGTGGCGCGGCCGGGCAGCAGGCGGCGTTTTTCAACGTCGGCTCGAATGGTACCGGCACCCTTGACGTGCTGGGCGGTGCGCGCCTTCTGATCGACGGCAAGACCGGCGTCTTCCCCGGAATGACCATCGGCGGAACATCGATGCGCGCGGGTGGCACCGGCGCGGTGACTGTGAGCGGGACCGGCTCGGAGATAGGGATTGTCGGCGATACCGGCGTCCTCCAGGTCGGACGAAATGGGGCCGGAGTCCTGAACGTGGAGGAAGGCGGTTCGGTCAGCGGCGCGACCTTCTCGACGGTCGGATGGTCGTCCGTCAGCACGGGCACTTTGATCGTGACGGGGTTGGGGTCGTTGTTCTCTCTCACAGGCACTGCGAGCGCGGCGGCCGCGGCCGTCGATCCCCTCACCACCGCGGGTCAGGGGGCGTTCCTGACTGTTGGCCGGGAAGGGACTGGAAGGGTCGAAGTAACGAACGGCGCCTCGATCACGATCGACGGCCTGGCCGGGGATTTCGCCGGATTCCAGGTTGGACGCAATGCCGGCTCGGACGGCACCATCGTTGTGGATGGCGCGAACTCAAACATTACAGTGCTGACGACGACGACCGGTTCGGATTCGGGATACGTCGCCATCGGACGATCCGGGACCGGCCGGCTTGAGATCACGGATGGGGCTAGCGTGACCGCCGCGCCTAAAGGAGTGTTTTTCATCGGTGGCGATGCACTGACGACACCGGGCACTGGCACGGTCCTGGTGCAAGGGACAAGCACCAACGTCTCCACGCTCAACGCGGGCGCTTTCCTGCTGGTCGGCATGGATTTCGACTACACGGCCAACACACCGCTGGGCGCGGGGACCGGCGGCACGGGCACGCTGACCATCGGCGAGTTCGGGACCGTCAACGCGGATCAAATCTTCGTCGGCACGGGCGGCACGCTCGGCGGTACCGGCAATCTCAACGCCGCGACGGTCACGATAGACGGCGGTACCGTCGCGGCCGGTTTCTCGGCTGGGACGCTGGGCATCACGGGCGATTTCGTTTTGCGCGATGGCGTGATGGATATGGAGCTTGGCGGCACCGTCTTGGGCCAATCCGATCTGATCGACATCGGCGGTGCGGCGCAAGTCCTGGGCGGCCGCTTCGATTTCCAGATGATCGACGGTTATGTGGCACAGGCGGGCGACGAGATTGTCATTCTCAACGCGGCGGGCGGGTTGAGCGCCAATGCGCAGGACGTGTCGCTGGCCTTTTCCGGCGTCACCGCCGACTTCCAATTCGAAGTGAGTTTCGGCGCCGACGCCGTCACCTTCACCGCCTTGAACGACGCCACACCGGGCAACAGCACGATTTTCTGGGGCGGCGATCTGGACGATGTTTTCCACGGCGGCAGCGGCGACGATCTTATCTTCGGCGGCGGTGGCGCGGATATCCTGTTCGGAAATGCGGGGGCCGACACCCTAACCGGCGGGGCCGGCGCGGACACCTTCGCGCTCGGCGTTGGCGATGGTGGGGCGTCAATCGACTTGGCCGATGTCATCACCGATTTCGAGGATGGAGTAGATCTTATCGGCCTAACCGGCGGGCTCGGCTTCGCCGAGTTGAGTCGGACCGACAATGGCGCCGGGGGCACGGTCGTCTCCGTCGCCGCCGAGATCCTGGTGGTGGTGGACGGCATCGCCCCCAATTTGCTCGACGAGACGGACTTCACGATCGTTTAGCGCCCCTGCCGTTTAGCTCTCCTGCTCGAAACCGGCCCGCATCGCTTGATCCTGCGGCCCAGGCGGGTAAAGCTGCGCGCCAAGCACGAAACGTTTTCCAGCGGTGAAGGACGGTTGAGATCATGCAAGACGAGAACCAAGGCCCAGGCGGCAACGGTGCGCAGCCCTCCGGACACACGGATGGGGCCGGAACGGGCATGGCTCCAGGGGAGGGCCAGGGCGCGGCGGCACAGCTTCCCCTGTTCTATAGCGCGCCGGAGCCGCTGCAAGAGGCGCGCTTCGCGGGTAAGGGTTTGCGCAAGACGGTCGATTACCGCTTTGCCGCCAAGGCCCATGCCGTGGCCTTGCACGCGCAGGAGTTCCGCTTCGCGGCGGCCCACTATCCAATCGTGTTCTCCGACGATGCGTCGAGCATGCCGCTTGCGGTATTGGGCTACCGGGAAGGGCAGAACCTTTTTGTCGACGCCCAGGGACAATGGACCGAGGGCGCCTATGTGCCCGCCTATGTGCGCCGCTATCCCTTCGTGATCGGCCAGGGTCCCAAGCCGGAGGAACCGATCCTGTATCTGGACCGGGCCAGCGACATCCTGGTCGATATGCCCGCCGAAGCGGACGGCGGTGCCGACGTCGATCCACTCTTTGTCGAAGGTGCCCCGAGCGAGCGCATCAAGCAAGCGCTGGAATTCTGCGGCGCCTTTCAACAGCAAGCGCCGCTCACGCTGGCCTTCGTCGAAGCGATCGGCAAGCACGAGCTTCTGGAGACCAAGGAGATCAGGCTGGAGCTGCCGGAGGGTAAGCATCAGCTTCTGACCGGTCTGCGCATTGTCGACGAGGCCAAGTTCAACGCCCTGCCGGACGAAGAGTACCTAAATTGGCGCCGTAAAGGATGGGTCGCCGCCGTGTATTGGCACTGGGCCTCGATGGACAACTTCCGCCGGATGGTGCGGGGAGTATAGCGCCGGCGGGGGACGCCGGCCGCAACGCTTACACTAAGCGCCTCTCGCGGGGCCAGAAAACAGGGAGAGAAAGATGAAACACATCGCCGGATTCGCGCTTGCGAGCGCCCTTGCGACCGCGACGCTCGTGCCCGCCCAGGCCGAAACGCGCGTGACCTATAAGTCCGCGAAAACCACGTCCTCCTATTACCAGATGGCGGTGCAAATCGCCGAGGCGATGAAGGCCGGTTCCGATGGCGGCATTATCGTGACGGTCGAGGAGAGCCAGGGCTCGGTGCAGAACGTGATGGAGGTGCGGGCGCGCGGCGGCGACTACGTCTTCACCACGCCTCCGGTCCTGGTCAGGCTTGCCCAGAGCGGTAAGGCGATGTTCAAGGACAAGGGCGATCCGAAGTTCAACGAAATTAGGGCGCTGTTCCCGATTCCCTCATTGACCATGCATTTCGTGATGTCCGAGAAAAGCGGGGTCACGGATCTAGCCGGCCTCGAGGGCAAGACGATCCTGCTCGGTAAAGGCTCTTTCGGCGCGCGCGAGGGCGCGAAGTATTTCAAACTCTTCGGACTCGAAGGCAAGGTCGGTATTGCCGACGTGGAGCTGTCGAACGCGGTTCCCGCGCTCAAGAACGGGCAGATCGATGGTTTCGTGACCGCCGGCTCCTTCCCGGCGCCCAATGTGATCGAGGCCGCCGCCGGGACCGGCGTCACGGTTCTCTCGCTCAACGACGACCAGATCGCGGCCACCAAGCGCACGCGCCTTGTAATCCCCGCCGGCACTTATGCCGGTCAGGATAAGGACATCGTGACCACCTCGCTACCGGTGGTCGCCTACGCCACCACGTCGATGGATGACGAGACCGCCTACCAACTCGCGAAGACCTATTGGAAGCAGAAAGCCAAAATGGGCGAATCCGCACCGTGGTGGAACGGGGTCGGCGAGGGCTTGATGGGCAACATCACCGGCAAGATCCATCCCGGCGCCATCCGCTATTACAAGGAAGCGGGCGTGGCGCTGACGGACGCGCAAATGTAACTGCCGCGAAACGGCAAGGCAGTTACCCGGGCGCAAGGGCACCTCATGTCGCCCAGAAAACGCGCATTCTGGGCCGGCCTCGGCGCGGCAACGATTCTGTTTCATCTGTGGCTGATCTTTTCCGGCCTGGTGCCGAATCTGGTCAGCCGCCCGCTGCATATGGCGCTGGCCTTGCCATGGGTGCTTGTCTTTACCGCCCGGGGGACGTGGGGGAAGGTCAGCGGCGCGGTGCTGACCGTCCTCGGCCTGGCGGCCAGCTTGTGGATCGCCATCAACCATGAACGGTTAAGCGATCAGTACGGGTTTCTGGAGGGCAACCTACAGATCGCCATTGCGATTGCCTTGCTGGCTGTGGTGCTGGAGATGGCGCGCCGCTCGA
This sequence comes from Kiloniellaceae bacterium, assembly GCA_021776115.1. Classification (GTDB taxonomy): domain Bacteria; phylum Pseudomonadota; class Alphaproteobacteria; order Kiloniellales; family J153; genus JAJFGN01. Next base: position 8,405 of record JAJFGN010000081.1, read on the forward strand.
TCGGCTGGCCGCTGCCGCTGGTGGCGGTGCTCGCGCTGGCCTACGGGCTCTGGGGTCAGCATATCCCCGGCGAATTCGGTCATTCGGGCACGCCCTTGGCCAGCTTCCTCGGCACCCTGACCATTGCCGAGGGCGGTATCTGGGGCAAGCTGACCGGCGTGTCCGTCAATATCGTGGCGATCTTCGTGATCTTCGGCGCGGTGTTGAACGCGGGCGAGGCGGGGCAGGGCTTCATGAACCTGGCCGCGGCGGCGGCCGGACGGCTGCGGGGCGGGGCGGCCAAGGTCTCGGTGATTTCTTCCGCGCTGTTCGGCTCAATCTCCGGTTCGGCGTCCGCCAATGTCGCCTCCACCGGCGCCATTACCCTGCCGGCCATGACCAAGCTCGGCTATCCGAAGGCCTTCGCGGGCGCGGTGGAGGCGGTGGCTTCCTCCGGCGGGCAGATCATGCCGCCGCTGATGGGGGCCGGCGCCTTCGTGATGGTGGAACTGACGGGTATTCCTTACACCGGCATCATGGCCGCGGCGTTTCTGCCGGCGGTCCTCTATTTCTGGGCGGTCTGGGTTGGGATCGATGCCTTTTCCCTGCGCCATGAGCTGAAAGGCGTGCCGGAGGCTGAGCGTCCCGGGCGCCGGGACGTGCTGGTCACCTCGGCTTTCTTCCTCGTGCCCTTTACGGTGCTGCTCTGGGGCATGTTCGGGCTCGCCCTCACGCCGCAGTACGCCGCCTGTATGGCGATCGTCACAGGCGCATTGCTTCTATTGCTGGATGGGCGTTTGACCCTCAGCGGCCCACGCACGCTACAGCGGTTGGAACAGACCTGCCTCACGGCGGGACGACAGGTTGCCATGATCGCCGCGATTATCCTGTGCGCGTCGATCATTATCGGGGTGCTGTCGATCACCGGGCTGGGGGTCAAGATCACCTCGCTGATCTTGTTGGGCTCCGGGGGCAGGCTCTGGCCCGCCGTGCTCCTGACGGCACTGGCTTGCCTGATCCTGGGCATGGAGGTGCCGACGACCGCGGCCTATGTGATCAGCGTCTCGGTGGCGGGCCCGGCGCTGATCGAGCTGGGGCTGTCGCCGCTTCAGGCGCATCTCTTTGTCTTCTGGTTCGCGCTCCTCTCCACCATCACGCCGCCGGTATGTGGCGCCGTCTTCATCGCCGCCGGTATGGTGGGCGAGAATTGGATTAAGGTCGCCATGTCGGCGATGGCGCTGGGGATTGGCCTCTATCTCATCCCGCTCGGCATGATCGCCAACCCCGGTATCATTGGGCTGGCCGATGCGCCCCTGATGGCCCTCGTTGCCGCGCTCAAGATCGGTGCGGCTCTTGCCGCCATTTCATTCGGACTCATTGCGCCAAAGTCTCCGTGGCATCGAATTTTCCTGATAGGGGCGGGCGCTTCCTTGCTGTTGGTACCCTTTGGGTGACCGCGTGCGATCAAGTTCACCGACCGAATTTGCCATGGATGAGGCCCAGGAGAACGCCATACAGGCTGAATTGCGTCAGGCTGGCTAGTCCTTCGACAGCGATCCATTCACCTACTGACGGCACCGCATATTTCGCCGGTTCCACCAAGGCGATATAGCTTCCTAGAAACAGGCCCATAAGAAGACCGTATTTCAGGCCCTGGAGAACCGGCGACCCGGAGCGGTAAAAAAGGGGGTAAAAGTAGGCCAGTATCGCCCCCTGCAAGATCATGGTGAAAATCCCCAGTTCCATGATCACTTCTTTGCGCATGATCTCTATCGCGGCGTAATGCGCGGTGTTGATTGCAAAGTGCGACGACGCCTGAACGACGAACGATCCGACCACGAAGACAATCGTGGCCAAGATATAGAAACGCAGGTTCGTGCTTCGATCGATGCCGGTCATATTTCCAGACTCTCCCTTTTTGCTTTTGGGTGTAACCCTGCGTCCTCGCCGACCAGAAAGTCGGGCGTCGATGAGTCTTATGACGGCATTTTCAGAGTCGCGGTGTCGAACATGAGACGAATGTCCGTGATCTTGCCGTCTTCGACCCGATACCATTCGAACATGGTGGCGGTTTGCGCTATGGGTGCCGCCATGACGAGGTCATAGACCAGGACCGCGTCGTTGCCACGTTCGATTTCGCGAAAAATTTTGTGCTCGCACTGCCAGGTGCGTGCGATTTCTTTCATGGCGCCGATGAAGGCAGCGGAATTTTCGAATTCCATCATCGGCCCCTTGAACCGAAAAGGATCGCCGATGAAGCTTGGCAGTTTCTCAAGGTCCTTAGCGGCGAAAGCCGCAAGATATCCCTTGGCGACGGTAAGCGGCGATGTCATGGCGTTACTCCTCTATGGGAACGAGCGCTTTCGCCCGTTCGGAAAATGGTCACACAGAGAAGACGGCTAAGGACGGTTTGAGCGGACAGGCCGGCAGAAATTTATTTGAGGGTCTCGATCTTTCTTTCCAGATAGGCTCGTTCGCGGCTGTTTTCGGCCAAGGACAGCGCTTTTCCGAACGCTGATTTGGCCTCCTCAGGCCGCCTATCTTCAAGGAGCAGCGCAGCGTAAGCCGCGTGAAAATGATGGTAGCCTTGCATTTCCGGCTGGGCTTCGATTGTCCGGAGGACGACAATCCCGGCTGCCGGACCTTCTGAGCGTGCGACGGCGACGGCCCGGTTCAACGTGATGACAGGCGACGCTTGGTGGTGCTCCAACTGGCGGTACAACACAGCAATCTGCGCCCAGTCGGTTTTCGCGGGGCTTGTGGTTTCGCCGTGCACGGCGGCGATCGCGGCCTGTATCTGATAGGGGCCGGGTTGCTTACGCCGCAGCGTCTTTTCGACCAGCGACCGGCCTTCGGCGATCAGCGTCGGGTTCCAGAGACTCCTGTCCTGCTCGTCGAGAGGCACGACGTCGCCGGCGTCGTTGGTTCTTGCCGTCGCGCGCGAATGCTGAAGCAGCATAAGGGCCAGTAAACCGGAGACCTCCGGCTCGCGGCGGAAAGCGCGGGCGAGTATCCGCCCCAGCCGAATCGCCTCGCGGCAAAGCCCGAGGCGCATCAGATCCGGCCCATGTAAGGCTTTGTAGCCTTCGTTAAAGATCAGGTAGATGACGGCCAGCACCGCATCGAGCCGCGCCGGCAATTGCTTTTGGGCCGGTACTTCATAGGGAATGTGCCGATCGCGGATCTTTGTCTTCGCCCGCGTTAGCCGCTTCTCCATAGCGCCAGCCGAAACCAGAAAAGCGCGGCCGATCTCTTCGACCGTCAAACCCGCGACTGTTTTCAAGGTTAGCGCGACTTGCCCTTCCTGCGGAAGAATAGGATGGCAGCAGGTGAAAATGAGCCGTAACAGATCGTCATCGATGGCCGCGCTCAAGAGACTATCGTCCGAAGGGAAATTGTCGTGACCGGAGAGGATCGCGATTGTTTCCGCGTGCCGGGCTTCGACATTTACCCGGCGGATCGCATCGATCATGTAGTTGCGTCCCGTGCGGACGAGCCACGCCGCCGGGTAATCCGGCACCCCGTGCTTGGACCAATGCACCATTGCCCGCGCGGCCGCTTCTTGAAGCGCGTCTTCCGCTTTGTCGAAGTTCCCGAGGAGACGCACCAGCGTTGCCCGCGCACGGGGATAGGCAGTCTTGAGAGCGAGCTCCAAATTGCTCAAGTCTGCGGTTCCTTGACCTGCACTCCTTCGATTGCCTCATAATAGGCGATGGGCCGGATTTCTATGGCGCCGGTCTCGCTATGGGGGATTTGCGCGGCATAGTCGATCGCCTGCTCCAGCGTCTCGCAGTCGAATACATAGAGGCCGATGAGCAGCTCCTTGGTCTCTGTGAAAGGGCCGTCGGTGACGGTCGTCTGACCCTTTCGCCGCCGCACGGTCGTCGCCGAGCTTGACGGCAACAATTGATTTGCCTCCACGAAACGTCCCGCGGCCTTGGTGTCGTTTTGAAGCGTCCTATGGCCGGCTAGGGCGGCCTTTTCGTCTTCGTCCGAATAATTGTCCAGCACCTCTTCCGCCTGATAGATCAGTAGCGCGTACAGCATGTCGTTCCTCCAAACGTCCGGGCACTTAACTTATAGACGTCCGAAGCGGCCGTGACCGGACAAATGAGTGGCTTCGCGCGCTCGATCGGCCGCCAAGACCCGAATCTCGGTGCGGCCATCGGTCCGTCTCGACTACAATTGGGATCGGGAGTTATCTTTGGAACTCGATCTCGGCGGGAAATGGGACCGCGACAAGAGAAACGACGAGTCCGACGATACCGTCGATTTGTTTGCCATCGTCGGTTATCGCATAGATTTTTTGGCGCCGCTCTTACCTCGCGGGACCGGCACCGGATGCCGGCCCATTTTCCACACGGGGATTCGGCGGGGTTAGGAATTGTTGAAGGCGTCGATCATCGCGTCCCAGACCGCGACCAGTTCCATCAGGCCATTCCAATAGGCCTGATCGCGGCGGGCGTCGAAGTCGGCCAGGGAAACGCCTTGTTGCTCGACCCAGGTGTAATAGCCGAGGTTGAAAATACGCTCCCGGCCCGGGCGGTCCAATTCGATCGTGTGATCCGTCGCCGCACCGAGCAAATAGCGGCCGTAAACCTCCGCCGCCTTCAAGTCCCCGAAGCGGCCGTCGGCAAGACGTGTTTCGGCCGCGTTCAATTCCGTCTCATACATCTCGGCGCCGTCGGTGGCCACGGTGAGCACGGCATCCTTGGGGCCCAGGCCCATGTATTTGGCATATTTGATCGCGCCCAGGATGTTGGCGATGGAGGACAGCCCGAGATCGCCCAGCGACGCCATGCCTTGCTGGTCGATGCCGATCCGTCCGCTTAGATAGCTGCGCCCGGCGGTGGTGTTGAACAGCAGATTGAGACTATCCGTCGCATGGTCGGAGACGCCGATCACGAAATCCGTGTTCATCACGTTGTGAATGAAGGGCACGTGCTTATCGCCGATCCCCTGGATGTTGTGCTCTCCATAGCCGTTGTAGAGCAGGGTCGGGCATTCCACGGCCTCGACAACGCAGATGTCCGTGCCCAAGGTCTCTTTCAGGTGGTCCCCGGCGGCCAGTGTGCCGGCGGAACCCGATGCCGAGATAAAGGCACGGGCCTGAAGGTCGCTGCCGCCGTTGACGGCGTTGAAGACGCGGACCAGGGCCGGGCCGGTCACGGCGCGATGGATGATATAGTTCCCGAACTCGGAGAACTGATTGAGAATGACGTTGTCCGGATCTTGCGCCAATGCGTGGCAGGCGTCGTAGATTTCCTTAACGTTGCTCTCGGTCCCGGGCGTGCGGACGATGTCCGAGGGATCGGTCGTCCATTGCTCCAGCCAGCGGAATCGCTCGGCGCTCATCCCTTCGGGCAGCACGGCGACGCTGCGGCAGCCGAGAATGCGCGAGATAGCGACGCCGCCCCGGCAGTAGTTTCCGGTCGACGGCCAGACCGCCCGGTGCCGTGCGGCGTCGAACTTGCCGGACAGCAGGCGGGGCACCAGGCAGCCGTAGGCGGCTAGCACCTTGTGTGCGCGGATCATCGGGAAGCGGTTGCCCAGGGCGACGATGATCTTGGCCTCGACGCCCGTCAAAGCCGGGTCCAGGACGATATGCTCGGGCACCGGCGCCAAGCCCCTGCGGTCGGCGTCGTTATGCCAGTGGACGCGGAACAGATTACCGGCATCGGACGCGTCCGGATCGACCCCGGTCAGACCGGCGGCTTTGTCGGCCAAGCGCGCCATGGGATCGGCCAGATCGCCGATCCGCGGCAGTGTGATTCCGGCGGTTCGGAAACGCTGCAGGTTTCGGTCATAGACCTCCCGGTCGATGATTTCCCGTTCCAAACCCAAACTCATGTCTTTTTCCCCCGGCCGTGGACGGCGCCCTTGGTCGCCGTGATCAGACTATAGTTTTCCGGCTCCCGATGGAGCCCAAAGTTGAAGACGTTGTCCTGAATTTCCCGGCAGCGGTCCAGATCGCAGGGATGGACGATGACCTCGTCCTCCAGGGTCCGGCACTGGGCCATGATCTCGCCGGTGGGCGCGATGATGCAGGTGCCGCCGATCAGATCGCAGTTCTCTTCCTTGCCGGCCTTCGCCACACCGACGACCCAGGTGCCATTCTGATAGGCCCCGGCCTGCATGACCAGGTGGTTGTGAAAATCCTGAAGGTGGTCGTGCTCCGGCGCCGGCGGATAATGGACCGGCGTGTTGTAGCCGAGCATGACAAGCTCGACACCTTGCAGCCCCATGACCCGGAAGGTTTCCGGCCAGCGCCGGTCATTGCAGATGCACATGCCGAGCCGTCCGCCGAATGCTTCGAACACGGGAAAGCCTAGGTCGCCGGGCTCGAAGTAACGTTTTTCCAGGTGCTGAAAGGGGCGCCAGGGTTCGGGCTCGGTGTGCCCCGGCAAATGGATTTTGCGGTACTTGCCGACGATTTGGCCGCCAGCGTCAACCAGGATGGCGGTGTTGAAATGCCGGCCTTCCGGCGTCAGTTCCGCGTAGCCGAGGCAGAACCCTATGTTCAATTGGCGGGCCAGGTCGAACAGGGGCTGCACCGCCGGTCCCGGCATCTGGCGCTCGAAGAAGGAGTCGATCTCGGCCTGATCCTCAAAGTACCAGCGCGGGAAGAAGGTGGTCAGGGCCAGTTCGGGAAACACCACCAGGTCGGCGCCTCTCTCCTTCGCCTGGCGCATCATGGCCGACAAGCGCTCGACCGCCGAGGCTCGGGATTCGTCCCGGGCGATGGGGCCTAACTGGGCGGCGGCGAGCTTGAGAACACGAGGCATCGGTTTAACTCTCGGCAACGCTAAGCATGACTTGCAGGAGGACGTTGGCGCCGGCGTGAATTTCCGCCGGCGCCGTGTACTCCCGAACGTTGTGGCTGATGCCGTCCTTCGAGGGCACGAAGATCATCCCCGTGGGGCAGTTGGGCGCAAACATCTGGGCGTCGTGGCCGGCGCCGGAGGGCATGCGCCTGTGCGAATGGCCGAGAGTCTCGGCGGTCGCGGCGACCAGAGTCACCATTTCGTCGTCGAATTCGACGGGCGCGAAACGCGCTAAGGTTTTCGCGGTAATCTCGACGCCTTCGTTTTGGGCCAGGCTTGCCACATGGTTCGCCATGCGGCGCTCGGCCTCTTGAAGCCTATACTCGTCGGTGTTTCTGAGGTCCACCGTCACCTTGGCGCTACGTGCGATGACGTTGATGAGATTGGGCTCCAGGTCGATGACTCCGCTTGTCGCAACTTGATCGCCGCCCATGTCGCGGGCGATATGGCGGGCCTCGGTGGCAATGGCCGCCGCCACGTAGCCGGCGTCGTGACGCAGCCGCATCGGCGTGGTGCCCGCGTGGTTCGATGTGCCGGCGATGGTGTACTGCGTCCAGGAAATACCTTGGACGCCGGTCACGGCGCCGATATCCACGCCCGCTTCCTCGAGAACCGGGCCCTGTTCCACGTGAAGCTCGAAAAAGGCCCGTGCCCGGATACCACCGACCGGGGTTTCGCCGGCGTAGCCGATGCGCGCGAGATCGTCGCCGAGGGTGGCGCCGTCGATGCCGACGGTGGCCAGGCAATCTTCCAGGGAGAGTGCGCCCTGGTGCACGCCGCTACCCATCATGTCCGGGGCGAAACGCGCGCCTTCCTCGTTGGTAAAAAACCCGACGGCAATTGGGTGACGTGTCGTTATCCCCGCATCGTTCAAAGTTTCGACCACCTCGAGCCCCGCGAGGACCCCGAGGTTCCCGTCGTAAAGCCCGCCCGTGGCGACGGTATCGATATGGGACCCGGTCATCACCGGCGGCCCGTCTTCCCGGCCCGGCCGCAAGCCGATGACGTTGCCGATGCGGTCGATCGTTACCCCGAGGCCGAGCTCGCGCATCCAGTTGACGACCCGATCCCGGCCTGCCTTGTCTTGGTCCGTGAGCGCGAGACGGCAAACACCACCGCCCTCCAGGGCGCCGATCTCGCCCAGTGCCCGAATGCGCCGTAGGAGGCGGTCGATGTCGATCAGCAGGTTGCTCATGCGGCAACCTCCCGCCAGGATCGGCCGACCACACGCTGGTACATTTCCTCGTCGGTGGCGCCTTCGGTGCCGATAATCACGACCCGCGCCGCGGTATCCAAGCGCAGGGTCCGGCGTGCCTCCGTGTCGAGGGCGGCGGTGATCAGTCCCGCCAATCCCGCGACGCCGGATTCGCCGGCGACCAGGGACGGGTCGTTTTGGCAGCCCTCGGCGAGGAGGCGCATGGCGGCTTCCGCCGCCGCGTCGGTAAGGGTCATCGCCGCGTGGGCGCCCGGTTCCAGAATCTCCCACGCCAGCTTGGAGATCTCGCCGCAGGCGAGCCCGCTCATGAAAGAATCGACATTGCCGGTGACCGCCGTGGGCCGGCCATTGGCGAGGCTGGCGAACCAGCAGGCGGCCTGCTCCGGCTCGACGAGAATGGTCATTGGCCGCTCGGGACCGAAGGTCCGCCAAAACTCGGCGCAAACGGCGGCCGCCATGCCGCCGACCCCGGCCTGAAGAAAGATGTGCGTCGGCGGTGTCCCGCTAGGCAAGAGCTCGATGACCTCGGCCGCCATCACCGCATAACCTTGGGTGACATCGCGCGGCGCCTCGATGGTGTCGCCGTCGCTAGTGTCCGGGATGACGTGCCAGCCTTCCCGGCGCGCGGTTTCGAAAGCCTGGCGAACGGCGTCGTCAAAGCTGCCGGGGTGGCGGCGCACCTCGGCGCCGTAGGCGGCTATCGCTTGTTCCCGGGCCGGCGTCACGGCTTCGTTGATGTAGATGACGCAGCGGCAACCGAACATCCGCGCACCCCAGGCGACGGAGCGGCCGTGGTTGCCATCCGTGGCGGCGGTGACGGTGACGCCGGAGACGATCTCCGCGTGGCCGCCGTCGAGAATTTCCTGCGGGTCGATGTCGTCGCGGCCCGTTTGCGCCGCCACTTCCCGCATCAGGCACCTTTGCACGGCGTAAGCACCGCCCAGCGGCTTGAAGCTGCGCAACCCGAAGCGGTCGCCTTCCTGCTTGTAGTGGAGTCGGCCGATTCCGAGTTCAGCCGCCAAGCCGGGCAGGTCGATCAGCGGTGTCGGCTCATAGCCTGGCCAGGCCGAGATGCAACGTCGCGCCTCGTTTAGGCCGGCCGCGTTGAGCACGGCCGCTTGCCGATCGCCGTAATCGGCGTCCGGCGTCACGCCCGTATTGAGCGCCACCCGGAAAGGCAACGAAGGAAAAGACAAGGACATGACGACGAGCTCGGGGCTCCCGATGAAAAATATTGGCAAGGGGGAAACGGGACCGGAGGCTGCAGCCTCCGGCCCTGTTCCCATTGCCTGTCGGGCTACTGGGCGGCCTTGATGGCGGCCAACATGGCGTTGAGCATGTCGACGCCCTCGGCACCCAGATTCGCCTCGATCAGCTTGCGCACGGCCGGCTGAGCGACGGCGGCGAACTTTGCTTGCTCGGCCGGGGAAACAACGTTCACTTCCATCTTTTGGGCCAGTTTGGGCAGGCCGCGTTCGGAGGCCTCGACCACCCGCGAGACGCCGCGGCCGGCTTCCGTGGCAACCTCGGAGGCCCAATCCACGATGCTCCGGTGTTCGGCGCTCAGGCCGTCGTAGAACGCCTTGTTCATGGTCCAGATGTACGGCGTGATCACGTGGTTGGTGATCGAGAGGTACTTCTGGACTTCGTCGAACTTGGCGAAGGCGATGATCGGGATGGGGTTCATCTGACCATGCGCGACGCCGGTCTGAAGCGAAGTGTAAACCTCGGCCCAGGGCAAGGGTGTTGCCTGCGCGCCGAGCGAATCTACCATCGCCTTGTGGGTCGGCAGGGTCATGGTGCGAATCTTCAGCCCCTTCATGTCCTCCACTGTCTTGATCGGACGCTGTGAGTTGGAGAACGCGAAGAACCCGCCGGAGTCGATCATGCCGAGCACCTGGAGGCCGGTCGCATCTTCCAGACTGCCGGTGATCTTCTTGCCGAATGAACTACGCTGATCGATGACCCGGCTGGCGACGGCGATGTTCGGGAAGGCAAAGGGAATGTCGAAGACGCCAACCAGGGGAAAATGCTGAGCGATGCCGCCGGAGGACGAGATGGTCGATTCGACGATACCGTCGCGAACTTGCTGAATGACCTCGTTGTCCTTGCCGAGCTGACCGTTGGGGTACAGCTTAACTTCGATGGCGCCGCCGCTGGCAGACTCGACGAGGGACTTGAAGATAGCCGTCATCGCGCCGGAGTGGCTCTCGAAGGGATCGGCCGGGTTCAGGTGGCCGACGCGGATGGTCACTTCGGCGGCCTGTGTGGCGCCGGCGAAGGACAAGGCGACGACCGCCGCCGCGGTTGAGGCCGTCAGTTTTTTGAGGAACGTCATGGAATACCTCCTTGCTGGGTTGATGTTGGATGAGCGTTGATCGCTCGATTTGCGGTGTTTCGTCTGCACCGCATTTACAGGCCGAGCATTCTAGGCACGGCGAGAGTCAGTCCGGGCCAATAGGCGATGACGAATAGGACAATCACCTCGGCCACCAGGAAGGGCCAAAGCGAGCGGGTGATGTTTTCGATCTTCTCCTTGGTGACTGAAGCGAGAACGAACAGGCAGGCCCCCACCGGCGGCGTCATCAAGGAGATATTCAGCGCCAGGACGATCATGACGCCGGCGTGAACCGGGTCCATGCCGATTTGCACGGTCAAGGGCGCGAGAACCGGGGCCAAGATGATCAGCGTCGCGTTGATGTCCATAAACATGCCGATGAACAGAAGCAGTGCGATGATCATGGCGATAATCATGTTCGGATCGTCGGACAAAGCCAGGAGGCCCGCGGCCACGGCCTGGGGAATCTGGTTGAAGGTCATCCACCAGCCGAGGATCGAGGCCGAGGCGATAATCAAAAAGATGACGCCGGTGATCCGCGTCGTCCGCACGCACATGTCGTAGAGGTCGGGCCAGGTCAGCCCGCGATAGACGAGCCCGCCGACGACCAGGGCATAGAAGACGGCGATAGACGCCGCTTCGGTCGGCGTGGCGATGCCGCCGAGGATGGAACCGAGGATGAAGATCGGCAACACCAGCGCCAGGAAGCTCTCCTTGAAGGCGTAGACGATTTCAATCAGCTTTGGCCCGCCTTCCGCTTTCGGCAGGTTGAGCCGTTTGCTGAGCCCCGCGATCACCGCCATGCAGATGGCGCAGATCAACAGGCCGGGGACAATGCCCGCGGCGAACAGCCCGGCGATGGAAACGCCCATGATCGATCCGTAGATGACCATCAGGGTCGAGGGCGGAATGGTCGGGCCGATGATCGAGCCCGCGGCGGTCACCGCGCAGGCGAAGGGCTTGGTGTAACCTTGCTTGACCATGGCCGGCACCAAGGTGTTGCCGAAGGCGGCGGCGTCGGCCGTCGCCGCGCCCGTGATCCCGGCGAACATCACCGAGGCCACCATGTTGGAATGCGCCATGCCGCCGCGCATCCAGCCGACCAGGGCGGCGGCGAAGCGCACCAGATGCGTGGTGATTCCCGAACGGTTCATGATCTCGCCGGCGAGAATGAAAAACGGCATGGCGAGAAAAGGAAACAGGTCGAGCCCGGCAAACATGCGGTCCGGCGCCATTGTTAAGAAACGCCCGCCACCCATGTCGAAGATACCGACCAACCCGGCGATGCCGAGAACGAAACCCACCGGCATGCCGAGGAGGAGAAGCCCGAAGAAGGTGACGGCGACGATCAGCATCTGTTCAGACCTCCACCCGTTCGGCGGCGGTGACGCCATCTTGTGCAAAAAAATCGTGAACCGCGACGAGCAGCAGTTGCACGCAAGCGCAACCGGCCGCGAGTGGCACACCGAGGAAGGGATAGGCCTTGGGGATTTCATTGATCATCGTGTATCGGCTAAAGCCTCGATCCACGAAGCCGATGCCGTAAAAGAATATGATCGCGAAAAAGCCAAAAGCGACAATATCGAAGGTCACGGCCAACCACTTACGGACGATCGGGGGGAAGCGCTCGAACACAACCAGCACACCGATATGTTCGCGATGGCTGATACCGCTGGAGACCGCGAGCAGGGCCATCCAGATCATCAGGTAGCGGGCCAATTCCTCGGTGAAGGTCCACTTGACCGGGAGCGCGTATCGGACCAGGACGCCCAGCCAGACGTCCAGCACCAGCAGTACAAGAAGCAACACGCAAAACCGTTCAACCAGCCAGTTTATCCGACGACTGGCGCGGATCGCATGACCGGCCAATTCCGGCAAAAGCTGTCCCCCCTGATCAGGTCGGTTTTTATTCGTTAAGGATATTCTGAAACTGATTTTTTAAATAGTCAAGATTGTTTGAAACTTGAATTTCAAAAATCTTTCCCCTAGCCTGGGAAAAGGGACGGTAGGAGAATGTGGATGACATCCGCGGGCCCTCGGCGGAACGATCAGGCAGGCCTCGCGGCCGAGGCGGCGGCGGGGGGCGGCCTCTCGTTCGAGGGCCGCATCCGGACCCACTATCGCGGCTTGCCGGAGAGCGAGCGCCGGATCGCCGATCTCATTCTCGAGTTTCCCGGCGAGGTCGCGGCCTATTCCGCGACCGAACTGGCCAAGTTGTCCGGCGGGTCGAAAGCCGCCGTAACCCGGCTGGTTCGGCGTCTGGGATTCGCCAATTTCGACGAGGCCCGGCGCGCCGCCCGCGACGCGCAGACCTGGGGATCGCCGCTCTACCTGCTCTCGAAGAAGGCCCCCAGCGGCAACTTCGGCGCCCGCATTGAGGAGCAGATCGACCAGGACGTGCGCAACATATCGCTCACCCTCGAGCAGTTGCAGGCGGATGTCTTCGACGACATCGTCGATGCCATTTGCGAAGCCAGGCGCGTGTTTCTGCTTGGCTACCGCAACAGCCACTATCTCGCCGGTTACGCGCGCGGGCAGATCAATCAGGTCCGGGGCGACGTCTATTTGCTGCCGACGGCGGGCGAGACCATCGCCGAGGAAATCGCCGATCTGACGGTGGACGATGTCCTCATCGTCATCGGTTTCCGGCGCCGGGTTGCCGAGGTGCCCCGCGCCATGGCCGCCGCCCACGCCGCCGGCGCGAAGGTTCTGTATGTCACGGACCGGTCGGCGGAAGCGGCGCCGCCTGCCACCTGGACCATTCCTTGCGCGGTCCGCGGCAAGGATCTGTTTGACCGCTATGCCGCGGCCATGTCGTTGCTGCATTTCCTTTGCGTCGCTATCGTCGACCGCCTCGCCGCAAAGGGCCGCGGCCGCTTGCAGCGGATCGAGAACTTGCACGAGGAACTCCATGACTTCGACTGACGCCGCGGCCCGGGAAGATGAGATCGCCGGATTCTTAGCGGTTACCGCCGACGAGCGGGTCTCTCTACTCAAGGAATTGGTGAAAGCACCGTCGGATAACCCGCCTGGCGATTGCGCGCCCCACGCGGAGCGCGCCGCCGCTCTCTTGACCGATCTCGGGTTCGAGGTCGAGGCCCACCCGGTACCCGAGGCCCTCTGCCAGGCCAACGGCATGATCAGCGTGGTCAATCTGGTCGTGCGGCGGCGCTTCGGCGAGGGTCCGGTGATTACCCTCAACGCCCACGGCGATGTGGTCGCACCGGGGGCGGGCTGGACCCACGATCCCTACGCCGGCGAAATCGTCGATGGTTGGCTTTACGGGCGCGGGGCCGCGGTGTCGAAATCCGATTTCGCGACCTATGCCTACGCTCTCAAAGCCCTCGACACCTGCGCCGGCGACCTGGCCGGCACTGTCGAGCTTCATTTGACCTACGACGAGGAGGTCGGCGGCGCCCTCGGCCCCAAGTGGCTGCTGGATGAGGGTATATCCAAGCCAGATTTCGCCATTTCCGCCGGCTTTTCCCATGCCGTGGTTACCGCCCACAACGGTTGTTTACACTTGGAGGTAACGGTCTCCGGCCGCTCGGCGCATGCCGCCAAACCGGAAACCGGGTACGACGCCTTGGAGGCGGCGACGGTCCTTCTCTCGGCGCTCTATGCGCACCGAGCCGAGCTTGGGAACCGGGTTTCGGCGATACCGGGGATCGGCTCGCCCAAGCTTAACGTGGGGCTCATCGAGGGCGGCATCAACACCAACGTCGTACCCGACCGGGTGTCTTTCCGAATCGACCGGCGGATGATCCCGGAGGAAAACCCCGACGATGTCGAAGCGGCGCTGCGCGACCGAATCGCCGCCGCGCTTGCCGGCCGGAAGGGGATCGCCGTGGACGCCAGGCGCGTTATGATGGCGGCGGCGCTGACGCCCCTTGGCGAGGTGGCCCGACTGACGGAGCCCTTGATTCGCCATGCCTCGGCCCGGTTCGGCGAAACGATTTCCTGCGTCGGCGTGCCGCTCTATACCGACGCCCGGCACTACACCGCGGCGGGGATTCCGACGGTTCTTTACGGTGCCGGTCCGCACACGATCGAGGAAGCCAACGCCCACCGTGCCGACGAGCGTTTACCGCTCGCCGATCTCCACGGCGCGACCGAAGTTGTCGCGCGCGCATTGCGCGATATCTTGTCGGCGAAGGGGTGATCGCCGTCTCGGCTCTTGGCCGTACATGTCTCCTTAGACGGATCCACCTGCAAAGTTTAGGAAACTCGCCGGGACCGGCCGACTAGCTTTCTTGTTGCCCTTTTTTTCATACCTTGGGTGGTGCGGGCGGAGGGACTCGAACCCCCACTCCCTTGCGGGAAACGGATTTTAAGTCCGTTGCGTCTACCGGTTCCGCCACGCCCGCGTCCCCGCGTCCTTTCTCTCCTATTTGCCGGCCGGCCGCAACTGGGGCAGATTTAGCCCATGCGCGCGGTGGCTCTTGCTCTGCTTCTTTTGGCCTCGCCGGCCCTGGCCGGCGAAGCGGGGCCGGCGCGGGTTATCGATGGCGATTCGCTCGAGGTCTCGGGCGAGGAGATCCGGCTATTTGGGATAGATGCGCCTGAAATCGGCCAGGTCTGTGCGCTGGAAGGCGCGTCTTGGGATTGCGGCAGAGCCTCCGCCGTACTTTTGCGCCGGCTGGTGCGGGGCCATGCGGTCGATTGTCAGAGTTTTGGCCGGGACCGGGACGGGCGCTTGATCGCGAAATGCCACGCCGGGTGGATGGACCTGAGTGCGGAGATGGTCTCGCGCGGGATGGCGGTCGTAGACCCGAACGGCGCGCCCGATTACCTGCCGAACTATCGCGAAGCCCGCGCTCTGGGCGACGGCATCTTTGCGGCCGAGTTCATCGAACCCGCGCGCTGGCGGCGCGGCGAGCGCTTGCCGCTGGAGCCTGATCCACTAAGTTGCGGTGCCGCTGACGTCAGTCGTCGGGCCGGGGCACGATGATGACGGCTTCCATGCGATAGCGCCCGTGGCATTCGTCGGGCGACTTGTTGACGATCGCGCGTTCGAATTTGGAATCGAGCGCCAGCCATTTCTCGCGCAAGTCGGGCGCGACGCCGGCCTCCACCAACGCCTCGCCCAGCAGCTCGTGCCGGATGGCGAAGACCTCGCCGGGCAGGAACATGTGGACATGGGCGTCGTGCGGCGACCGGCCGCCATACATCTGCGGTCCACCCATCAGCGATGCCCAGAAGTCATTCTGTTGCGACTCAACCACCTCGCGCTTGGAGCGGACGAAGAATCCCTTCAGCCAGGGGTGGGCGAACAATTTGGTGTAAAGAAGACTGTGCACGCGCCGCAGGCAGGAATAGCCACCAATCTGCGCGAAAAAGTTGTCGTCCAGCAGCGATTTACCCTTGTCCGCGGTCACGTTTCAACCTCCCTCGGTTTTCCAACCCGTCGCTAGAGTAGCGCCAGGATATTGAGGGGCCGTTACTTCGCCGAGGTTGTCTCCATACCTGCTCAGTCAAAGCATCCATGGCCCGCGTGCGCCGCGGACGGCATACTCGACCCCAGACATAGGAATTGGAGGGCGGCATGGCCGGGCGTTTGAAGGACAAGGTGGCGATCGTGATCGGTGCGGGCTCGGTCGGGGCCGGTTGGGGTAACGGCAAGGCGACGGCGGTGCTGTTCGCGCGCGAGGGGGCCAAGGTCTTGTGCGTCGACATCAATCCCGCCGCGGCCGAGGAAACCGCCGGCATTATCGCGGCGGAGGGCGGCACGGCGGCGGTTCAGCGCGCCGACGTGACCAAGGCGGCGGAGGTCGCGGCTTTGACCGAACGCTGCCTCGAGCTTTGGGGCCGTATCGACGTGCTCGACAACAATGTCGGCATCCTCGCGGTCGGTGGTCCGGTTGAGCAGAGCGAGGCCGACTGGGACCGCGTTATGGACGCCAACATCAAGGCCATGTTCCTGACCTGCAAGCACATCCTGCCGGTGATGGAGAAACAGGGCGCGGGCGTCATCGTCAACATCGCCTCGGTTGCCGGCATCCGCTGGCTCGGCGTGCCCTATATCTCCTATCACGCCAGCAAGGCGGCGGTGATTCAGTTCACCAAGGCCGTCGCTATGCAATACGCGGCGAAAGGCATCCGCGCTAACTCCATCCTGCCGGGGTTCATGGACACGCCCATGTACGTCGAGCCCTTGAAGGGCGCGTATGCCGGCGGCGACATCGGCCGGATGAAGGACATCCGCCATGCGCAGTGCCCCCTGGGCCATATGGGCGACGCTTGGGACGTGGCGCACGCGGCCCTGTTTCTGGCGTCCGACGAAGCGAAGTACGTCACCGCGACAGAGCTTGTCGTCGACGGCGGCTTGACCGCCAAGATCGCGTGAGAAATTTCGAGAGATTCACCACAAAGGCACGAAGACACAAAGGAGGGCACAAAGAAGGCTGAATTGAGAATGGACATGAACACTCAATCGGCTTCTTCGTGTCTTCGCGTCTTTGTGGTGAATCGCTTTTCTTTTATGTCTCAGCCGCTCTAGCGGCTTTGAAGGTGTCGCGCCAAGATGGAACAGAGACTCGTAATTGGCTTCGTGCTCGCGGCCTTCGGCACCATGATTCTGCCGATCGGGGACGCCATCGCCAAGCACTTGGGAAGCTTGGACTACAGCGCCTTCCAGATCGCTTGGGGCCGCTGGGCGGCGCATGTCGTTATTCTGACTCCCTTCATGGTGTTGCGGCGTGGACGTCCGAGATGGATTCCCGAGCGCGCCGGCCTGCACACGCTGCGCGGTTTGGTCATGGTCACGGCGACGGTGGCGTATTTTTTCGCACTGCGCTTTATCCCGCTAGCCGACGCGGCGGCGATTCTATTTTTCGCGCCGCTGCTCGTCACCGCGCTCTCGGGCCTGGTCTTGGGGGAGCGTGTCGGGCCCCGGCGCTGGTTCGCCGTGGTCCTGGGCCTGTTCGGCATGCTGCTTATCGTTCGCCCCGGCCTGGGGGTGGCCCACTGGGGCTCGGTCTTGGCATTGGTCGCCACGCTTGCGTTCTCTTGCTATTTTCTTCTCACGCGCAAGTTGGCCGGGCGCACGCCGCCGGTGGTCACGCTATGGTACATGGCGGTTGTGGGGACCTTGATATTGACACCGCTTGCCATCGCTTTCTGGCGCGCGCCCGACGTGACCGCCTGGTTGCTGATGTTCGGGATCGGGGCGGTCATGGCGCTCGGCCATCTGTTTATTATTCGTGGGCTCGACCACATCGAGGCGTCGGCCATGGCGCCCTTGACCTACCTCGAAATCCTGACCGCGACGGCGATCGGCTATATCTGGTTTGGAGATTTTCCCGACGCTCTGACCTGGGCCGGTTGCACGGTCGTGATCGGCGCCGGGCTTTTCGTTTTCACCCGCGAACGCGCGGCGGCGCGGCGCCTGAGTACGACCGCGGCGCCTTAGGGTTTCGCCCGGCCTCGCACACGCGTTAGCAACCTGAAGGTCAAGGGCGCGAAGACGACGATCAGGAATATGCGCACGATATGATGCGTGGCGACGAAGGCGGCGTCGGTGCCGATGGCGATCGCGATCAGGCTCATCTCCGCCAAACCGCCGGGCGCATACGCCAGCATCAAGGCCGCGGCCGGAAGATCCAGCGCACTATGCAGGGCGGCCGCGAAGGCGACATTGATCGCCAGAAGAATCGCGGTGCTGCCGAGCGCGGCGGCGACCGCGCGCCGGATCATGCGCAACGTGACCCCCGCGAAACGGCACCCGATGGCGCTGCCGACCACGACCTGCGCCGCCGCGACCAACTCGAAGGGCGGACGCGCCTGGGACCAGCCGGCCAGGTGCACGGCGGCGCTTAGGATCATGGGGCCGACCACGGCCGAGGCGGGCAGCCGGATCGCCTTGGCGGCGAAATAGCCGACCACGCCGCAGGCGGCCAGGACGGCGAGGTCCAATAGCGGAATTTGCGCGAGCGGCAGGCCGACCGCCGGCCGGGCGCCGGGATCGTAGCCTAGAAAGAACTGAAAGCCGAAAGGCAGGATCAGCACCACCAGCAACAGGCGGGACGACTGCGACAGGGAGATGATGCGGGCATCGCCGCCCATTTCGGTGCCCACTAGGATCATCTCGGACAGGCCACCGGGCATGGCGGCGAAGTACGAGGTCACGCGGTCGTAGCCGCAGATCCGGTGAAAGTAGAGCCAGGCCGTGCCGCCGGCGGCAACCGAGTACAAGGCCAGGCCGGCCAGACTGAGCGACCATTCCGCCATACGCCCCAGGATTTCCGGGGTGAAGCCGCTGCCCAGCATCACGCCCAGCACCGCCACCATGGCGGCGCGCGCGCGCAGGGACATGGCCAGCTTCAAGCCGCCCGCGGCGCCGGCGGTGGTGGCCAGCATGGCGCCGATCATCCAGGGCAGCGGAAGCTGCAGCAGGCTGGCCGCCCAGCCGCCGCCGGCGCCGAGCACCAGGGCGAAGGTCACCCGGTCCCAGCGGGGCGCGAGCAAGGCGCCGCGGCCGGGGCCCGGCGCGCCGGGGTCCTCGGTGCGGACTTCGACCTTGGGTTCGCCGCCGCTCAGGAGTTGCCCACCCGGTCGAGCAAGCGGTCCATGAAGCGGACGCAGAGCGCGACTTGTTCCAGGGAAACGAACTCGTCCGGTTTGTGCGCCTGCTCGATCGAGCCGGGGCCGCAAACGACCGCCGGGATCCCGCGTGCGCTGAACAGGCCCGCCTCGGTCCCGAAGGCGACCTTGCTGGTCGCGTTAGCCCCGGCCAATGACTTGACCAGGGTGACGAGATCGGCGTCGTTCGCGATATCCAGGCCCGGATGGTCCGAGGTCGTGCTCCAGGTAAAGCCGGTGCCGGGAACGATGGCCTGCATGGCCGGTTCAAGCTCCAGCCGCGTGTAGTCGCGCACTTCGTCCAGGAGCGCCGCCGCGTCGTCTTCCGGCAGGCAGCGGAATTCGACCTCGAAGCTGCACTCGGCGGGGACGATATTCGCGGCGGTTCCGCCCTGAATGGTTCCGACGTGCACGGTACTGTGCGGAATGTCGTAGTTGTCGTCGAAGGGTCCCTCGGCCGCCTTGCGCGCGGCCATGTCGTCCAGGCGGACCACGGCGCGCGCCGCGGCCTGGACCGCGTTGACCGCCTTGGGCGCGAGCGAGGAATGGGCCTCGGAGCCGCGCACGTCGCAGCGGCAAGACAGCTTTCCCTTATGCCCGGTGATGACCTTCATGTCGGTGGGCTCGCCGACGATGCAGCCGACCGGGCGGACCGGTTGCGCGGCCAGGAAGTCCAACATGCGGGGCACGCCCAAACAGCCGACCTCTTCGTCGTAGGAGAGACAGTAGTGGATCGGGGTCTTCAGGCCGCGTTCCAGGAACCGCGGGGCGTAAGCCAGGGCGATGGCGATGAAGCTTTTCATATCGCAGGTGCCGCGGCCGTAAAGCCGCTTGTCGCGCGCGCTCACCGTGAAGGGATCGTGCGTCCAGTCCTGGCCGTCGACCGGCACCACGTCGGTGTGGCCCGACAGCGCGATCCCGCCCCGGTCGCTGGGCCCCAGCGTCGCATAGAGGTTGGCCTTGCGGCCATCGTCGTCGAAGGTCAGGTGCGACTCGACCCCCAGGCTCTTCAGGTAATCGCGCACATCGTGGATCAGCTCGAGGTTGGAATTGCGGCTGGTCGTGTCGAACGCGATCAGCCGATCGATCATGGCGCGCACGTCTTTACTGACGATGGAAGTCTCGCTCACCCAAGTCTCCTATTCTGGGGCTGATTCTGGAACTAGGCCCGGCCGGGCCTAGTCCGGACACCAAGAATGGCAGAGCCGCCGGGGGTTTGCCAATCCCCAGGGGCGGCGATGGGCGGCCGGCGGGGCCCGTTTTCCCTAAATTCCCTGTTCCCGGATTAACAGGGAATTTTCCGGCCCGCGAATTCCCTGTTATTCCCTCAGAACAGGGATATAAAAAAAACCGCCGCTACCCCAGTTTCGCCGCCGCCAGCGCCGTTCCCTTCACCCGTGCCGTGATCTTGGCGAAGGCGGTGGCGCGGGCCATGGCGATGTCGTCCCCGAAGGGCGAGAAGCCGCAATCGTCGGTGGTGCCGAAGCGGGTCGCCTTCAGGTGTTCGGCCACCTCCAGCGTCCGGTCGCGCACGGTCTCCGCCGTTTCGACCTGGGTGTCGCAGGGATCGATGACGCCGATGAAGGTCGTCTGATCCGCCTGCCGCTCGCGCGCGACGATGTCGAGGACGCGCGGTTTGTCGGTCTCGCTCGCCATCTGGATGTAGAAGCGTCCGGCTTTCATCTTGAACAGGTCCGGCAAAAGCTCGGCATAGTCGACATCGGCCGAGTGGGTGGAGTTATGATCGCCGCCGGGGCAGGTGTGGATGCCGATCCGCGTGCGCTCGGCCGGCGTGAAGCGCGCCAGCACCGCGTTGTTCAACTCGACGAACTGCCGCAGCAAACCGCGCGAGGGATCGAGCTTGCAGGCCAGCCTCCCTTCCGTGAAGTCGATCTGGACCACCTGCGCCCCCGCGTCGAGGGCGGAGCGGATGTCGCGCGCGCACTCGGCGGTCAAATCCTCGATGAATTGCCCGCGCGTATAGCCCGCGATGCCGCCCTCGGGGTACAGCAGGCTGAGCGCCGAGGGCGCGATCACCGCCTGCTTCAGCGGCAGGTCGCTATAGCGCCGCGCCGCCGCGACATAGGCCCCGGTCGTGGCGCCATAGCGGAACGGCCCGCGGGTTAGGCGCGGCAGTTGCCGGGTGTGGCCGTCGGCGAAGGGGATGACCACGCCGTCGGGCGCCAGGTTGTCGAGCCCGTGCAGCGGATAGGTCGCGAAGCTCGGCTTCGACTGCTCGCCGTCGGAAATAATCGGCGAGCCGGTCGCCACCATCTCCGCGATCGTCTCCGCCACCGCCCGCGCGGCCACGGCATCGTAATCCGTCGCGCTCATCCGCCCGGCGCCCAGGGCGGCCATGGCCTCCAGCAAATACCCCGGGCGCGGCACACTGCCGACTCCCTCGGTTGGAATGATCATAACGGCTTCGCCTCCCTGCGTTGTATGGCCCCTGCCGGGCCGCGCCTAGGCTAGTCCCTAGCGGCGCTAGCTCAAGGCCCTATCCAGTCTGCCGCAATTGGCCGGGCCTGTCGCGCGATTGTCTGTGGAGGAAAGCGGCCTTTGCCGGATGGGGATGCTTCGAACCTGGCGACAATCCCGCTTTCGCCCGCAGTGGGCCTCAGCGCGGAGGTGCCGGAAGCGAATCTGGATAGGTGGTTGGTGAACCGAAGGGGCAATCTGATTGGATTTGAGCGCAACGGCAGCTATCGGATCAGAAAGCGGACGTTTGAAGGGCACGGTGCGGACGGTGAAAGTTGACCCACTGGTTTTGCCTCGGTTTAGCGGACTTTTGAGCAGAGCTAGAAAGAGGAGAATTCAATGAAAAAAAGATGCGAGGGGGTAACTGATCGTTCCCATCCTCGCTGCCCCTAATTTACCTTTAAAAGTAACTTCCAGTAAAAAAAGCTACTTACTCACGAACCTGTGACTTGTAAAAATTGCCGTAAGTAACATGCTCGATCTTCGTATGCGGATCGCGAAAATAAACTTTAGATCAGATAGGGAGCGCTCCAATGAAACAAACTGAAAAGCAGCTTAATCCTAATGGCAGTCATGATACGTTGGTGGATAACATCGTTGATGTTGGTGAATTGGCGTTAGCGACAGAGGTTAGAGCCTGCACTAACCGCTGCACAGATGGAGATATTCTCTGTCACCATCAGCGATCTCTTGAAACGTTTAAATACATTCCTAGCCCAACGGAATGAATTGGCTAGAAGAGGTCTCTATAATTGGAGATGACCACGGTGATGAGACAACAAAGCTGGCTCGGGATAAATCGGGCCAGCTTTTTTCTGTTCGAAATACGAAGAGTTCGGTCGCACAATATATAATAGCGGATTTTTTGCAGAAACTTGGTGAATTAAAGCGAATTCGAGAGTTGGGACCTCTCACGCCGGGTCATATTGCGTGCGATGAGCAAAATCTTTTGATGCGCGAATATATTGCCGGATTTACACTCGGTGAACTCCAAGGTTACGTTGATCGGTGCATTGAGTTTTTGCACTTGAACCGAAATGTGGACGGTTTTGAAGCGGATACATCCGAAGCTCTAAACACACTATTCGAAAGTAAAATTGAAACCGATTTTGAATTACGCCACCAGTTGAATGACTGCCTCTGCCTCTATAAAGATTCCGATGGTCTGAGACGCGCGCTGGCAGATCATTACGAAGTCCCATTGGATGGCGAAGGCTTCCGTCCAATTGTCGATGGATTAAGCCAGCTCTACCAGAGCAATTTACGATCAAGTCTTGGACTGCCGGTTAGCAAAGCTGATTTGGCACGTCGCTTGTTGACGCTATTCATAGGGCACTCTCATAACAAAGGAGAGGTTACTCGGATAATTATTCAGCTTATCCGACGATTAGGTCAGATATACGCTTTTGTAGAGGCTTTGCACCTATATGATATGCATCCAGGAAACTTACTGCTAACTACATCCTCTCAGTTTCCGACAATCATGGCTTTTGACTTCGAATGCGTATTTGGGGGAACCTCCCAAGGATTATTCCCCACAACACCCAGTGCTTTTTCTTGGGCTGCGAGAAATTTTTATCAATCATCGTTTCCTGAATTCAGTGAAACCTATCGGTCAGAAGTCTTGGCGGTTCGGTCATCGAGATTGTTTACATGTGAACTGGAAGAAACGCGTAAAGAGCTCACCAGAACACAACACATATGGAAAAAGAGAGTCGTTGTTGCCGGGACTATTGACCTTGAACATATTGTTAAAATTCACAAAGAAAGTATTTTTTATTCAAATATGATGTCCAGAAGTAAGGAATTCTTAGATTTGAACAAAGCTAATTTCCCTGATATTAATTCTTTGGAGAATAAGTGGAAGTGCTTCCAGATTTGGAAAAGATTTTATAGGGGACTCGCGAGAATACCCTTTCGTTCAACAGAGCATGAAGGGGAAGCTCAAAGATTCGCTGCTAGCATAAGAGCAATGCCTCAAGCGTTTAGGCAAACGTCTGAATTAATTGAAGCTGGCGACGAGTTAATTGTTGGATGCGCCCAGTTCGACACCTCCAAACCTCTCATAAAGGCTATACTTGATAGGCTAGTCGAGCCAATGAGCAACATACCGTTTGATTTATTTGATCCAACGCCGGAAGCGCCAGACAAACAAAGAGCCAGTGGTAGAATTTGGGATTTAATTGAACAGCTACAAGTCGATAGCCATATGGATGAAAATTCATCAATTTGGAAACAGTTTGGGGTACAGACCCTTCAAGCACTTGTCAGGTTTGAAGTTCCGATTTTCTATCTACCTGGTAATCATCCTTTTCGTGTGAGTAAAGATAAGTTTAACGGCGCTAAACTGGCGTTAAAGCGATTAGGAGAGACAGGCGCGGCCACACAAACAAGCACAGCAGCGATGATTGATATCGCATGGGGATCAAATTCTACTCAGACTGACAGAATTTTGTAGGACGGAAAGTCATATTGATCTGGCTGCCCTTTGCAGAGAATAGGGCTGAAACGCAAAGCGAAAGCAATGCGAGGGTCGATGCAGTGATGCTCTTGAGACCGGTGCAATAATTTGGCAGTGAATGCAATAGTATCGCCAGCTGATATGGAACCGACTAGTTTTCCTCTATTTTCATTCTCTATAAAATCTGAAAGATGGGATCCGGGATATAAAATCAGCTGTGAACTGCCTTGCGCCATGTCCGTCAATGCAATCCACAAAGTGATGCTTTGGTGGCACTCAGGAGGCCAATAGTCTGCATCTGCATGAAGTGGAGCTCCCTTGTCGCCGATGGATTTCATAAAAATTCCAGACGACCAAAAATAAACTTCCTTCCAACCCGAAATAGCGCGAACCAGGGATGAGATTCGAGTGCTCTTTGCTAGCGATCCAAGTTCCTGATTATCGAGATGCCTACAGAGTTTGGGGAACTTCCTGTTTGGCCCATCAATCGTTACCAAATTGAAAGCTAAACGCGACAAATTGATAGCATTGGAATAGCTGATCACGTTACGTGTAACGGTGTACCCGTATCTCCATAATCTATCTACGCTTCTCGACCCCAATTTTTCGCCTCCCATTCGCGCGAATTTATTTAGCAATCTCGTCCACGAATGATGAAGTTTGGAAACTATCCAAGACTGACATTCCGCCAATTTGGTTAGTTTGTTTGATTCGTGTCAGAAGAGGAAGTCATATTTGTCATCCTGAAATGTCAAGTTATGGCTATTAGCTGCCTATTACATTACCGCCGCTTGAGGACGGCTTAGCGATCCGAAACCAGACATTCAGATCGATCACCGCGAAATGACATGGCGATTACTGTACAGAGATGGTAATGACCTGACACATGCCGCTCCCGGCCGGGGATAGTTTAGGCGGCATTTTTCGATTTTTCCTCCTTTGTGTTTTTTGGACTTGGCAGGCCGTTGCGGAAGACT
>JAJFGN010000082.1 GCA_021776115.1 Kiloniellaceae bacterium
CGGGATCTTCCGGGGGTCGGAGCCTGGCCGTCGCCAAAGATCCCGGATCGCTGACTTTCCTTGCCAAACCAAAGGTTTGGAGGAAAGCCGCGTCCGGGATGACGGTGAAAACTTAATGCGACGAATCTCTGAACCACCACAATAGAGCCCTTTCCGACCTTATTGAGCCATTTGACCGGTTTTTCGCGTCTGCTGGCTAAGCATGCTTCCCGCCGCGGTCTCCTGACCGCAAGGGGAGCATAACGACGTCCAGCGGGCGCCAAAAACCGGCCTTCGGTGGGCCAAATCCGTCCATCGGCGTCGCTCCGGCGCTTGCCCGATGCCCCACATCGCGCCGCGCGCCCGAGCTTAGCCGAGTGAACGGTTTTGACCCATCAAATGGCTCAATAAGGTCGGAAAGGGCTCTAGTTCGTCTCGACGACGATCGCTTGCCAGGCTTGTGAGTCCATATCCCGAGCGCGGGATCAACACCCGCCGGGAATGGCTTCCAGGCTTTCCAGGGTCGCCCGCAAGGCGAAGTCGCCGTAGTCGAGGATCAGGTCGTCGACCACACCGTTGGCGTAGAGGCGAAAGGCCTGTTCGTGCTCCGGTTCGGTGACCGTTTCGTCCATGCTGAAATAGGCCAAATTCATCCGCCAAGATTTTTGGTCGCGCAGCAACGGCGAATCGAGCGCCACCTTCTCGCCGGCCGGTATCGCCTCGGATACGGCCGCGTTGACGAAAAAGACTCCCTCCTCGCCGGACCCATCGAAAACCACGCGGCCCAAGGTCGCGTCGCCACGCTCGGCGGCGGCGATGAGCAGGAGCGAATGCGCCGTGGGGAACATGGTCCCCTTTGGTAAGACCATCGCCTTGCCCTCCGGCTCCTGGAAGGTCGCGGAGCCGCCCAGGCCGGGCCCGGCGAGTTGAGCCGCGCCCCTGACGTCCTCGGGCGGCTGCCCCGTGTTGAGGCGGCGAATGAAGAAGCGGTATTGGCTGCCGTCCTTGGCTTCCAGCGCGCTTAGGGTCCACCCAAACTCAATCACCTGCCCCTCGGTCGCGACCAAACGGACATGGGTGCGCTGGCTCATGGTCCAACTGGTGCAGGCATCGGCCCACTCGAACTCCAGCTTACCATGGGCCTGGGAGACTTGGCCGCCGTCAGAGGTCTTGGCCAGGGCGAGATCGTAGATCGCGCGGTGCGGGGCAACCATCGGCGTGGCCGCGGCCGCGGCGACCGGCAAGAGCGTCAAGGCGGCGAAGCCGACACTTGCGAACAAAGATCTTATCTGAACCATAGGTTGAAGCTCCGGTAACGGCGCCAAGGAACCGATGGGGAGGACACGGCCGGGCGCGGCACATTTCGATGCGGTAAAACGCAGCTTACCACCCGGCTCCAAGGCCGCAATGGCGGTCTCGGCTCTGACCTCCCAAGGTGTTAGATCAAGCAAGCGGGGCATGCTATTGATCCGTCGTCAATAAACCGTTTAACACGTTTCGGGGAGGTCCAATGACTGCCAAGCCTGCCGTTCTGGTCACACGAAAATTACCCGATGCGGTCACGGCGCGGGCCGCCGCGTCCTACGATGCCCGCTTGAACGAAGCGGACACACAGTTCGGTCCGGACGAGATTGTCGCCATGGCCCGGGGGTGCGAGGCGATCCTGTGCACCTCGATCGAGAAATTTCCAGCCCAGGTCCTGGCCCGCCTGCCCGACAGCGTGCGCGCCTTGGCGACGTTTTCCGTTGGCCTGGAACATATCGACCTCGAGGCGGCCAAAGCGCGCGGCTTGATCGTCACCAACACCCCCGATGTGCTGACCGACTCGACGGCCGATATCACCTTCCTGCTCCTGCTCGCCGCCGCCCGGCGCGCCTATGAGGGGGAGCGCATGCTACGCCAGGACGCCTGGCGCGGCTGGACCCCGACGCAACTTTTGGGCGTGCATGTCAGCGGCAAGCGCCTGGGCATTCTGGGTATGGGCCGGATCGGCCGTGCCGTGGCGCGCCGCGCGCGCGGCTTCGACATGGAGATCCACTACCATAACCGAAGCCGCTTACCGGCCGAGCTGGAACAAGGCGCGATCTATCACGAGACCCCGGAAGACCTGCTCAAAATCAGTCAGTTTCTCGCCCTCAACGCCCCGGCGACGCCGGAGACCGAGCGCTTCCTCAATACCCAGCGGATCGCCCTGCTGCCGGACGGTGCCATCGTCGTGAATACCGCCCGTGGCACCCTGGTCGACGACGAGGCTCTGCAAGGCGCCCTGAAGTCAGGCAAACTGGCCGCCGCCGGCCTGGACGTCTTCGAGGGTGAACCCCGGATTCATGCCGGGTACCGAAGCCTCGATAATGTCTTCATCCTACCGCACCTGGGTAGCGCGACCTTGGAGACCCGCAACGCCATGGGCTTCAAGTGCTGCGACAACTTGGATGCGGTCTTTGCCGGCCGGGAGCCGCCGGACCGCGTGGTCTGAAGCTTCCGCCCGGCAAGAATTGCCGACCTAGCGGCGGCCGGCTGGAGCGCGAATCCCTTCAGTTTGGCTACCCTCCGCCTGGCATGGGCCTTGCGTAGGCTTATAGAATTGCGACCCAGCGTTGAAACAATCGGAGGTCCCGGCCCCGTGGCATTGAGACAGATCGAATCGGAGCTGGCTCGGCTTGACGCCAACCAGTTGCCACAGCTTTGCGCCGCCGCGGACCGGCTGCGCCGCCGGGTGGCGCAAGGGGACCGTGGGCTTGAAGCGGAAGCTCAGGCGCTCCTGGAAACGGTCCTCGAGGCGGCTGCGCGCACCGAACAAACCTTGGCGGTCCAGCGTGCCCGTATCCGCCATCTGGAGAGCCTGTCGATCACCGACGAGTTGACCGGCCTGCTCAACCGGCGCGGTTTCCACCGGGAGCTCGACCGGGCCCTGGCGCGGGCCCGGCGCAATCGCGAATCCGGGCTCCTGTTGCTGTGCGATCTGGACCGCTTCAAGGCCATCAACGATAGCTACGGGCACCCAGCCGGCGATGCCGTGATCTGTGCCGTGGCAGAGCTTCTGCGCGCTCAGACACGGCGTAGCGACTACGTCGCGCGCCTCGGCGGGGACGAATTCGCGGTCCTGATGACCCACAGTTCGCGTGATCAGGGCAACGGCCGGATCGCGCACCTGGCCAAGGCGGTCAATTCGCTCGCCGTGCGCTGGGGCGATCAGCAGATTCCGGTAACCGCCAGTTTCGGTTCGGAGGGCTATCACTGGGGCAGCGAGGCCGACGCCCTGCTGTTCCTGGCCGACCGGGCCCTCTATCGCGGCAAGGGCCCACGCGTGGTCGCCATGCGCCCGCGCCGCAAGGGCCGCTAATCGGCGCGCTCGCGCTCACAGTCCGCACACCTATAATGCGATCATGTAATGCGATCATGAAATTCCCGCGCTGCATCCGTCTGGACGCCTCGGACACCCACATCTTTCCCCATACGTCCGCCCCGGGAGAATGGGCGGTTCCGGGTGGCCTGACCTTTGCCGGCTGCGACCCCGAAACGCTCGACAACAAGACAAGGCTCGCGTTCCAGACCGGCTGGCTGGGAACGGAAAGCTTCGGCTGGTGCAGCCTGGTCGAAGTCGCCGATATCGACGAGGCGGAATTCGCGCAAGTCGTGGAACGTCTGGCGGCGGGATTCGTCTCCATTCTCGGGGCGCCCGATCTGGCCGCCGCCCGGCCCGACGCGGCCGCCGAGGCCAAGTACGCCGCCACCCTGTGCGAACACGACCCGCACACGCTCCTGGCCTTGGAGCGTGGACTCACCGAGGAGGGCATTGTCGAGCGTTTCCGGGTCATCGTGCCGGAGCGCGCCCAGGACCACGCGAGGATCTGGGACATCGTCCCGGACGAAGACGATACCGATAACTAGTGTCCTGGAACTGGAGTTCGCACCCTAATTCATTGCTGTCATCCCGGACGTTAGAGCCTGCCCCCGACAGGATCGGGGGCGAACCCGAAAATCGCTCGATTTTCGGGAGGTGAGCCTTACGATCCGGGATCCATGTATCCGCCTGTCCGACGCCCGGATTGCGGCGCGATGGATCCCGGATCGCTGACTTTCCCTACCAAATCAGACCCCCGCTTTCGCGGAGGGCTCATTTGGAGGAAAGTCGCGTCCGGGATGACGGGGAAACTTAATGCCACCAATCTAAGTTCCACCTCACTAGGGCGCGGATTCACAACTCGTATAGTCGCCATCCCCGCCTTTCGCCCGCCGCCCCGCCCGTGCTATCACCCGGCCCGCCATGCTTCAGATCACCGACATCCTCTACCGCGTTGGCGGCCGGGTTATCTTCGACCGGGCCACTGTGACGGTTCACAAGGGCGAACGCGCCGGCCTGATTGGGCGTAACGGCAGCGGCAAGAGCACGCTTTTGAAGCTGATCACAGGTGAGCTCGCGCTCGACGGCGGCGATATCAGCCTGCCCCGCACCCTGCGCGTCGGCACGATCGCGCAGGAGGCGCCGAGCGGCCCCATGAGCCTGATCGATACGGTGCTGGCCGCCGATACCGAGCGCGCGGCCCTCATGGCCGAGGCCGAGCAAGCCGTGGACCCGGCCCGGATCGCGGAGGTCCACGAGCGCCTGGTGGCCATCGGGGCCGAGAGCGCCCCGGCCCGCGCCGCCCGGATCCTGGCCGGCCTGGGCTTCAACGAGGCCGCGCAGCAGCGCTCCTGCGCGGAGCTTTCCGGCGGTTGGCGCATGCGCGTCGCCCTCGCCGTTCTGCTGTTCACCGAGCCGGAGCTGCTGCTGCTCGACGAGCCAACCAACCACTTGGACCTGGAAGCGGTCTTGTGGCTGGAGGGTTACTTGAAAACCTATCCCGGCACGCTGATCGTGGTATCGCACGATCGCGATCTCTTGAACGGCGTGGCGCGGCGTATCCTCCATCTCGAGGGCAATAAGATCGTTGCCTACAACGGCAACTACGACCGCTTCGAGCGCACGCGCGCCGAGCGGCTGGAGCATCAAGCGGCGCTGCACCGGCGGCAGCTGGCCGAGCGGCAGCATATCCAAACCTTTGTCGACCGGTTCCGCTACAAGGCGTCGAAGGCGCGCCAGGCGCAATCGCGCATCAAGGCGCTGGAGCGCATGGAACCGGTCACGGCGATGATCGAGCAGCGCACGGTCGCTTTCACCTTTCCCAAGCCGATCCAACTCTCGCCGCCGATCCTGACCCTGGAGGACGCGAGCGCGGGCTACGATCCCGACACGCCAATTTTGAGCAATCTAAACCTGCGCCTGGACATGGACGACCGGGTTGCGCTGCTGGGCGCCAACGGCAATGGCAAGTCGACATTCAGCCGTCTTTTGGCCGGGCGTCTCAAGCCCCTAGAGGGACGTTTGACCAAATCCTCGAAGCTGACTGTCGGCTATTTTGCTCAGGATCAAACCGATGAACTCGACTTGGAGGAAACGCCTTTCGCTTTGATGGCGCGCACCATGCCCGATGCGCCGCCCAGCAAGGTTCGGTCCCACTTGGGCCGCTTTGGCTTTGGCTCGGATCACGCTATGTTGAAAGTCGGTCGCTTATCGGGCGGGGAAAAGGCGCGCCTGCTGTTCGCACTGATTACCCGCGACAGCCCGCAGCTTTTGCTTCTTGACGAACCGACAAATCATCTGGACATGGACGCGCGCGAAAGCCTGATCCAAGCGATCAACGATTTCGAAGGCGCCGTCGTTCTGGTTACCCATGATCCCCATGTGATCGAGCTGACCGCCGATCGTCTGTGGCTGGTCACTGGCGGTGCCGTGAAACCCTATGACGGCGACATGGACGACTACCGGGTTCAGCTGCGCGACGAGCGGCGCGCCGAACGCGGCCGCGCCAAGGCCGAGAGGGCGGATGCGAGCGAGACCGGTACCGAGCGCAAGAGCCGCAAGGACCAACGCCGCGCCAGTGCGGAAGCACGGGCCGCCGTGTCGCATCTGCGCAAGGCGGTGCGCGAGGCTGAGGCCAAGATCGAGAAGCTGAACCGCAAGAAAGAACAGCTCGAGGCGCGTTTGGCCGACCCAGAGATATACAACGGCTCGACCAAGAAACTGATGGCGCTGCAAATCGAGTTCGGCGAGATCAAGACCGCCATCGCCAAGGCCGAGGAAACCTGGCTCGCCGCGCAGGCGGCGGCTGAAGTTAACTAGGGCCTGGACTCCTAGGTACCTAAGCAAAGCCGAGTAGCCGCGAGTTTCAGGAACGCGAGGAAGTTCGCGGTCAACTCATCATAACGCGCGGTCGGATACGTCATTTAACAATTTTGTTGAATGATGGGGCGATTTCGTTCATTTTACATGTTCGTTGAATTTTCGATCGACGGAGATGTGAATTTGGCGCGGCAATCAAGGTCCGACTTGGATGGTGTCTTCACAGCGCTTGCAGATCCGACCCGGCGAGCCATTTTGGCGCGCCTTGCCCAAGGTGACGCTTATATGAGCGAACTCGCGGAACCGCATGACATGTCATTCGCCGCAGTCTCGAGACATGTTGAAGTCATGGCCAATGTCGGTTTGCTGAGCCGGACCAAGGAGGGCCGGAAAATTCGCTGCCGTTTTAATGCCGGGCCCCTAGGTGAGGTCCATGACTGGGTCGCGCATTATCGTAATTTTTGGAGGCAAAAACTCGGCGCGCTCGGGGAGTTCCTTGAGGGGCAAGAATGACGCCGAAATCCGGTCGAACACCTGTTGGCGCGACCGGCAGCACCAAAGCAATCAGTGTCAGCCGTTTTTACAAAACATCCATCCAGGCCGCTTTTGACGCCTGGACAAAACCTACGTCACTAGAAAAGTGGTTCGGCCCTCCGGGCTTTCGTGCAGAAATACTGACGCACGACTTACGCATCGGCGGTGATTGGCGGTTTCTTATGATGGGGTCGGAAGGAAAGGGCTTCCATCATTTCGGCACTTACGTCGAGATATCTCCCCCGCGCAAGCTGGCCTTCACCTGGGCCTCGGAAGAGCAAGTCGAAGGTTGGCGCGATGAGAATGGCGATCCAACCCTTGTGACAGTGGAATTTGAGCAGCAGGCCGATGGCGTCTTAGTCACCGTCACACACCAGCAGCTTCAAAGCGATGAGGCGCGCCGGGCCTTGACAGGCGGATGGGGCGGCAGCCTCGAAGCCTTAGCCGACTTTCTTGAAACAATGGAGAGCCCACGATGACCGGATCGACGATCGGTAAAATCTCTGGTGGGTGCGCGTGTGGCGCGATCAAATATGAATCAAGTGTCGGTGCGAAATTCTCGATTATTTGTCAGTGCAGACAATGCCAACGAATTACCGGTTCAGGACACGCCGCATCATTCGCAGTACCGGCGGATGCAACCCATGTTGAGGGGAAGGTCACCTGTTATGACCAAATTGCCGATTCGGGCAGCACGGTGAGCAGCGGATTCTGCGGAAACTGTGGCAGTCCTGTCTTCAAGAAAACAACAAAGGCCCCTGAGCTCCTATTTTTCCATGCAGGTACCTTGGACAATCCTTCGACCTTTAGGCCGGAGATGGTTGTTTACGGGGAATCGAAACAGCCGTGGGATCATGTCGATCCCGCCATCCCCAGAAAATAGCGTGGAAGCTCTATAATTCGAACGCAGGACAGCCTAGCTTGGCTTACGCGCGCGGCATGGTGGTCTCGACCAACTTGGCCCAATAGCTGGCGCCTAGAACCGATATATCGTCGTTGAAGTCGTAGTGCGGATTGTGAACCGAGCAACCGCCGGGACCGCCCTCGGTCCCATTGCCGAGCAAGATGTAGCAGCCCGGTTTCTCCTGCAGCATGTACGCGAAATCCTCGGAGCCCATGATCGGCGGCGCGCCGACCTGCACATTCTGTTCGCCGACGATCTGCGCGGCGATGGAGGCGGCGATCTCGGTCTCCCGTTCGGTGTTGACCAGGGCGGGGTAGCGCCGCTCGTAACGGTAATCCATGGTCGCGCGATGCGCGGCGCAGATTGACTCCGCGACGTGCTTAATCTCCGCCTCGACGAAGTCGCGAACCTCGGCGCTAAAACAACGCACCGTCCCACGCAGGACGACCTGGTTGGGAATCACGTTCCAGGTATCGCCGGCATGGAACTGCGTCACGCTCAACACCACGGGCTCAATCGGATCGACCCGGCGGCTGGCGATGGTCTGCAAGGCGGTGACGGTCTGCGCCGCCGTGACGATGGCATCGTGGCCCTCGTGCGGCATGGCGGCGTGGCAGCCCTTGCCGGTAACCGTGATCTCGAAGATGTCGAAGGAGGCCATGGCCGGCCCAACGCGCAGATCGACCTGTCCGACCGGAATACCGGGCATGTTGTGCAGGCCGTAGACAGATTCGACCGGAAACTTTTCGAATAAGCCGTCTTCGATCATGACCCGGCCGCCGCCCTCGTTTTCTTCGGCCGGTTGGAAGATGAAACACACCCGGCCGGTGAAGTTGCGTGTTTCCGCCAGATACCTTGCCGCGCCCAGCAACATCGTCGTGTGCCCATCGTGGCCGCAGGCGTGCATCTTGCCTTCGTTGCGGGAGCGATGATCGAAATCGTTCAGCTCGTGAATGTGCAAGGCGTCCAGATCGGCGCGCAGCCCGATAGACCGGCCGTTACCGCCGCCTTGCCCATCCAGCACCCCGACCACGCCCGTCGTGGCCAAGCCCCGATGCACCTCGATGCCCCACTCCGCGAGTTTCTCGGCGACAAAGTCCGAGGTCCGGTTCTCCTCGAAGGCGGTTTCGGGGTGGGCATGGATATCCCGCCGCCAGGCGGTCATATCGTCTTGAAACTCGGCGATCCGGTTGATGATGGGCATGTCAGGCGCTCCCGCGTTTTCTTGGTGACTACGCGCGTGAGCCTAGCGAGCCGGCCCCAGTCGATCAATGGGGCCGATCAATGGGGCACCGCCGTCAACGGGACATGAGAACCGGCACGGTCATGTGGGCGAAGATCTGACGCGTGGTCCCGCCCATGATCCATTCGCGCACCCGCGAGTGACCGTAGGCGCCCATGACCAAGAGGTCGATGTCCTGGTCGGCCAAGCGTGACAGGATCGCGTCCGCGACGCTCATGTCGCGGACTTCGAGCTGCTGGGCTTCGACCTTAATACCGTGGCGCGCCAAGTGCAGCGCGATGTCAGCGCCCGGCTCCTGCCCGTGATCGCCCTTTTTTGGGTTAACCGCGATAATGCTGACCGCGTCGGCCTGCTCCAGAAACGGCATCGCGTCGTTAACCGCGCGCGCCGCCTCACGCCCGCCGTCCCAGGCAACCATGGGACGGCGCCCGATGGTCTTACGGGCCCCGATGTAAGGCACGATCAGAGCCGGCCGGCCCGCGGCCATGACCACGTCCTCGGCGCCGCTGGTTTCGTGCTCGCCGCGCGCGTCGGCTTCCGGCTGCCCTAGCACGACAAGATCGGTATAGCGCGCATGCCGCGCGACCGTTTCGGCAATCAAACTCGAGGAGGCATGAGTGGTGCGGCAGTCCGCACTCAACCCGGCTCTGCGCACCATGCGGTCAAAGCCCTGCTTGGCGGCATCCATGGTGGCCGCCTGCTGTTCACGCAGCATAAGCAGGAACTCATGCGGCACTTCCGCGCGCAAGCTGCCGGGCAACACCGGGTCGGCGGCAACATAAAGTCCTGTCAGGTGCGCCGAGTGGGCTTGGGCCAAAACTATGGCGGCGGCGACCCGCCCCTCGCAAGACTTACGATCGTCGAGCTGGACCAAAAGGTTCTTGTAGGACATGCCTAAATCTCCAAAAAAACGGGCGGCGCGGCGCAAAACGGGAGGTGCGGTGCCGGGGCCGTATCACACCGAAAAACCTAGCGCTTGCCGCCCAGCGGGGCATTGACCTGGGTCAAGCCGCCCAGGGCCCGCCGCCTGGGGAATGTGGCTTGGGAATGTGGCTTGGCGCACCCCTGGCTGGGATAGTACGCTCTCATCTAATGGCTCTAGCGGCCACCCTCAAGACTGGAGCACGGCAATGAGCGTCCGACCCAACTCGCCCGAAGCACGCGATATCGCAAGTCATCTGCATAGCTATACCAATGCGCGAAAGCTGGAGCAGGACGGGCCGCTGATCCTCACCGAAGGCAAGGGCATCTATGTCTACGACACGGCGGGCAAGGAATACATCGAAGGCCTTTCCGGCCTTTGGTGCGCCTCGCTCGGGTTCGGCGAAGAACGGCTGGTCCAGGCGGCCGCGAACCAGATGCGCAAGCTGCCCTATTATCATACCTTCGCGCAGAAAGCGGGCCTGCCGGCGGTTGAGTTGGCTGAGCGGTTGTTGGAGATGGCGCCGGTTAAAATGTCCAAGGTCTTTTTCGCCAACTCCGGGTCGGAGGCGAACGACTCTGTCGTCAAACTGGTTTGGTACTACAACAACGCGCTCAGGCGGCCGGAAAAGAAGAAGATCATCAGCCGGATCAAAGGCTACCACGGTGTCACCGTGGCAAGCGCCAGCATGACCGGTCTGCCGGCCAACCACCGCGATTTCGACCTGCCGATCAAAAATATTCTGCACGCCCCCTGTCCCCACCACTACCGCTTTGCGCACGAAGGCGAGAGTGAGGAGGACTTCGCCACGCGCATGGCCGCGGAACTGGAAAAGATGATCCTGGACGAAGGCGCCGACACCGTCGCGGCTTTCATAGGCGAGCCGGTGATGGGCGCGGGCGGCGTGATCGTTCCGCCGCGCACGTACTGGGAGAAAATCCAGGCGGTGCTGAAGAAATACGACATTCTGCTGATCGCGGACGAGGTGATCTGCGGCTTTGGCCGGACCGGCAACATGTTCGGCTGCGAGACTTTTGGGATCAAGCCGGACATTATGTCGGTCGCCAAGGCTTTGAGCGCTGCCTACCTGCCGATCTCCGCCGTTATGATCTCAGACAAGGTGTATCAGAGCGTGGCCGACAACAGCGCCAAGATCGGCACCTTCGGCCACGGCTTTACCTATAGCGGCCACCCGGTTTCGGCCGCGGTGGCTTTGGAGACCCTGAAAATCTATGAAGAGCGCAATATCGTCGAGCACGTCCGCGCGGTCGGCCCGGTCATGCAGGCCGGCCTGCGCCGCTTCGCCGATCATCCCCTAGTCGGGGAAGTGCGCGGCGTCGGCTTGGTGGCGGCCGTGGAACTGGTCGCCGACAAGGCCACAAAAACTCCCTTTGACCCGGCGGCCAAGGTTGGCCAGCATTTAGCCGATCGCGCCGAAGAGTCCGGCCTGATTGTTCGAGCACTGATGGATTCCGTTGCGTTCTGCCCGCCCCTGATTATCACCGAGGATCAGATCGGCGATATGCTGTCGCGTTTCGAACGAGCGCTTGAAGAGACTGCGGAATGGGTTAAGGCGGAAGACCTGGCGCCGGCCGCGTGAAGGGCCCGAAACCGAGCGCCGGACCGCGATTTGCCGATATGACACAAATCAAGGCAGGGCCTGGCCATAATTGGTAACCTCACATACTCTTAACCTTGAATCACTACGATCCGGCACCGCTATGAACTATGACCATTTCTTTTCCACCGCCCTTCAGGGCCTGAAAACCGAGGGGCGCTACCGCATCTTCGCGGAGCTGGAGCGCCGCGCGGGTGAATTCCCCTGCGCGACCCGTTACCGGGCCGATGGAACCGAGGACGTCACCGTCTGGTGCGGCAACGACTATCTGGGCATGGGTCAGCACCCGGACGTGCTGGCGGCCATGCATGCGGCCCTGGACCGTTGCGGCGCCGGCGCGGGCGGGACGCGCAACATCTCCGGCACCAATCATCACCATGTTCTGCTGGAGCGTGAGTTGGCCGACCTGCATGGCAAGGAATCGGCGCTTCTCTTCACCTCGGGCTACGTCTCGAACATGGCTTCCCTGGCCACCCTAGCGGCCAAGCTGCCGGATTGCGTGGTTCTGTCGGATGAAATGAATCACGCCTCGATGATCGAAGGCATTCGCCACAGCCGGGCCGAAAAGCAGATTTTCCGGCACAGCGATCCGGAAGACCTGGCACGCCGCCTGGCCGCGATCGATCCCGCGCGGCCTAAGATTGTCGCCTTTGAGTCGGTCTACTCCATGGATGGCGACATCTCCCCTATCGCCGAGATTTGCGACGTGGCGGATAAGTATGGCGCCATGACCTACCTTGACGAGGTTCACGCCGTGGGCTTGTACGGCACGCGCGGCGGCGGCATCTCCGACCGGGATGGCGTCGCGCACCGCTTGACGGTGATCGAGGGCACGCTGGGCAAGGCCTTTGGCGTGATGGGCGGCTACATCGCGGCGTCCTCGGCACTGACCGATTTCGTGCGCAGTTTTGCCTCGGGCTTCATCTTCACCACCGCCCTGGCCCCGGCCCTGGCCGCTGGCGCCGTCGT
This sequence comes from Kiloniellaceae bacterium, assembly GCA_021776115.1. Classification (GTDB taxonomy): domain Bacteria; phylum Pseudomonadota; class Alphaproteobacteria; order Kiloniellales; family J153; genus JAJFGN01. The sequence goes on from JAJFGN010000082.1 coordinate 12,333, forward strand.
GAGCGTGCGCCACCTGAAGCAAAGCACGATAGAGCGCGAACAACACCAGGCACGGGCGGCCCAGACCAAGCAGCGCCTGCTCGACGCCGGTCTACCGGTCATGCCGTCGGCAAGCCATATCGTCCCGGTTCTGGTTGGCGATCCGGTCCTGTGCCGTCAGGTCACCGACATATTGCTGGACCGCCATGGAATCTATGTTCAGCCGATCAACTTCCCAACGGTCCCGCGCGGGACCGAGCGCCTGCGCCTAACACCCTCGCCGGTCCATACCGACGCGCAGCTTGACCACCTGGTCAACGCCCTGAGCGAAATCTGGAGCGAATTGCGGCTCAAGCGCGCGGCCTAGACCACCACGAGGGTAAAGGCGCCTCGACCCCGGCTTGACAACACGAAAGCCGCCATGACCGCCCGGCTCAAGGCCGTTCTTGCCGTCGCCCTGCTCGCCGTTTACGTCATCGCCGCTATCTACCCTTTTCGTTGGCAATGGCCGCTGGCGCCCAACCTGGCGGCCTGGGATCAGGCGCAAAGCCTAGGATTTCCCGGTCCCGGAATTCTTCGCTCGCAGGATCCGCCACCTTGGATCGCGGCCGCTAAACGGGACCAAAGCTTGGAAATCGCGCTGCAGGTGCGCGCTTTCTCCGATCGGCAAACCGGGCCCGCGCGGGTGTTTACCGTATCCCAGGATCCGTCGCGCCGTAACCTAACCATTGCCCAAGACGGTGCGGATCTCGTCGTGCGGCTGCGCACCCCCGAGACCGATCTGAACGGCATGCCCGCGCACCGGGTAGCCGGCGTCTTCCGCGACAACGACTGGAAAGACATTCGCGTCTCGATCGCGCCAGAGAGCCTAACGATCGAGGTCAATGGCGAAAGGCTGCACACCGCTCCCCTGCCGCCGGCGCCCCTGTCCAACTGGGATGCGTCCTATCCCCTGGCCTTGGGTAACGAGCTGACTCACGATCGGGCGTGGCGGGGAGAAGTCCGGCGCGCCTTGGTTCGCGCCGGCGACACCTCCTTCGATTACCTCTCACCGGAACATCTTTATGCGCCCGCGTTTCTTTGGCACCGCCCGGCCACGCGGCTTAACCCAATCAAGGACCTGACCTTGAGGGACGCGCTTATAAATTTTTTTGGCTTCATACCCCTGGGTGTCTTTTTTGCCTTTTGTATGCACGGGGGACGGCGGTGGCAGGGGCTGACTCTCGTGGCGCTGATAGCCTCCGCGAGTCTGGGTCTGGAAATCCTTCAGCTTGGCTTCGCGGGCCGCTATACCTCGACGAGCGACCTCATCCTAAATACCGCCGGCGGCGCGGCGGGGTTGTTCCTCCTGCGCCGCCGCTGGTCCCGCTTCCCGCCCCGATAGCCAGGCAAACACTTGGCCGTCTTCACCGCTTCCCGAGCGATGAAGGCGAACACTTCTATACAAACTCGGACTTCAACGCCGATAGCCCGGCGGGAATAGCCGCTTCGAACATTTCCTTGATCGTGTTTAGAACGCTCTCGTCGGCGTCGAAAGTTGCCGACCACTCGACGAAGGTCTCGTCCGAATCCGTGACAGCGCGCAATTGGACTACGCCCTTGTGGTTGCGCATCGGCATGGGGCCGTCCGTGATCGAATACGCATACATGAAGCTTTCGTCCGAACGCTCGACTTGCGATTCTTTCAGCGACGCCCCGTTAACCAGGGTACATACGCGTGTCGCCCCAGCGTCGTTGGCGGGCGGCCCCTCGCCAAGCACGGATGTCTCGATAAAGGGATGCCATTTCGAGATCCCGGCCCAATCGCCGGCCAGCGCCCAAACCCGATCGATTGGCGCGGCCACGACCGCGCTCGCAAAAACTTCCACCATGTATCCTTCTCCTCAGTTCTGAATGAACGGTCAAAATATAACCAAAAAATTTTACGCGAGACTGGCCGCGGCGTGCCGCACGATAGCGTCCAAGACAGGCCGCTCAGGCCTTCCACGGGCCAAGACACGAAGCCCGTTCATCAGCGCCAACAGCACGCGGGCTGTTTGCACCGGGTTCACCGACGCCGGAATTTCCCCCGAAGCCTGACCGGCTTCGATCCGGTCGCGAAAGTAGGCTTCCGTCTTACGCAGTCCGTCGGCAACGACACTGGCAACGTCTTCGTCGTGCGGGGCCAACTCAAGCGTTGTGTTCGCAAGGAGACAGCCCGAATAGTTGGGGTTATCCAGCGCATCCGAAACAATGTCGTTAAACACCGCGACGATGGCTTGTGGGGGCGAATACGCCCGTGCATAGGCATCGAAGCGCGCGAGAAAAACTTCCTCATAGTGACGAAGAGCACGCAAGAACAGTGCCCGCTTATTGCCGAAGGTCGGATAGAGGCTGCCGCGATTGATCCCCATCGCGGCCACTAGATCCTGCATCGAGGTCGCCTCATAGCCCTGCCGCCAGAATACGTGCATCGCCTGCTCAAGCGCCGCATCGACATCGAACTGCTTTTCCCAGGGCATGGAGCGGACTCGTTCTAGAGGTTCTGAATGATCGTTTTATATTCTATTCTGAACGATCGGTCAATAAATATCTTATGGATCGGCCGTCATCTGGACATACGGCCCAAGCAAGCCTACATTCTTGAAGTAGCCCGTTAACCCCAGGCCCCTAGGATCGACGGCATGTATCGCGACAATACCCTGGTGCCCAGAGAGGCCGTCCGGCTACTCGCCCTTGGGTTGCTCGCTACGCGCGAAATGACCTACGCGCAGTTGGCGGCAGAGGTGCGTCATTTCACCACCCATGTGGTCGGCCCCTCGCTTGACCTGGTCGCGTCGCCGGTTGAATTGCTCAAAGTCGAAGGCCTGGTCACGGCGGTCGAAGACGCGGACGGCAGCGACGAGCAGGAAACCCTGCAAATTTCCGAGGCCGGGCGGGCGGAACTGGACCTCCTGTTGAAATCCAATGTCCGCCCGGGAATCAGCGACATCAACAAGCTGATCATCACCCTGAAGATGCGTTTCCTGCACCTGCTGGGGCCGGAAGACCGCGACCTTCAAATCGAGATGGTCGCCGAGATGTTTGAGCGCCAGCTCGTGCGCTTGACGGAGTTGCGTGCCCATCCCGCCGAAGTCGGAGGCTGTCTCAAAGACTGGCTGGATCACGAGATCGCGCAAACGCGAGAGAGCGTCGTCTGGTTCGAAGGCTTGCGCGCCAAGATCGGTTAAATTGCCGTAGCGGCAAGACGCGAAAGACTAAAGGGGCCCGTTGTATCGGGCCCCTTTTGCATTGATAACTTTGAAATGTCAGTCGCCACGCGGTCCGTAGGTTCAGGCGCTGGGATCGGGCGTCACCCGCAGATACGGCTTCAAGGTCTTCCAGCCTTTTGGAAACTTACCCTTGGCGGCCTCGTCGCTTACCGTCGGCGGGATGATCACATCTTCGCCGGGGCGCCAATTGACCGGCGTTGCGACCGTATGCTTGTCGAACATCTGCAAGGAATCGATAACCCGCAGGATTTCGTCGAAGTTTCGCCCGGTGGTCATCGGGTAGGCGATCATCACCTTGATAGCCTTGTCGGGGCCGATGATCATCACGGTGCGCACCGTCCGGTTGTCCGCCGGGGTGCGGCCCTGCGATGTATCCCCGGCCGAGGCCGGTAACATGCCGTAGAGCTTCGCCACCTTGAGCTCCGGATCGCCAACCATGGGATAGTTCACGGTGTGGCCCGTGACCTCCTCGATGTCATGCGCCCAACGCACGTGATCCTCGACCGGATCGACACTAAGGCCGATGACTTTGCAGTTGCGTTGATCGAAGGCGGACTTGAGGCCGGCCACGGCGCCAAGCTCGGTCGTGCAGACCGGGGTGAAGTCCTTGGGATGCGAGAACAAGACACACCACGAATCGCCAATCCAATCGTGGAAGCGAATCTTGCCTTCAGTCGTATCGCTTTCGAAATCAGGTGCTGTATCGCCTATCTTTAAGGTCATGACGTCCTCCTTTCCTGTTATTGCCCGGGCTTCGGCGGTAAGCACGTTCAGTAAAGATGCTGTCCGCCGGTCACAAATATTTCCGTCCCGGTAACATAGCCGAAATCCGCCGCGCAGAGTTGATATACCGCCGAAGCGACTTCTTCCGGCTTGCCCATGCGATGCATCGGGATACGCGGGATCAAAGCCTCGTATTCCTCGCCGATCATCGCGGTCTCGATCTCGCCGGGCGCGACCGCATTGACGCGCACACCGAACTCCGCGAATTCGACCGCCATTTCACGGGTCAGCGCGGAAAGCGCGGCCTTGGAGGTCGAATAAGCCGAGCCGGCGAAGGGATGGCTCTGGTGCCCGGCGATCGAGGTAATGTTGACGACGCACCCCTGCCCTCGCCGCAGCGCGCCCGCGAACCCGCGGCCAAGGGCGAGCGGCGCGAACAGGTTCAGCTCGAACACCTCGCGCCAGGTGGCCAGGTCGCCATTGAGGCAACCCAAACGCTCCTTAAACGCGGTCTTGGGCGAGACGGCGGCGTTGTTGACCAGGGCGTGCAGGGGCGCCTCGCCCAGCAGTCCGTTCGCTTGTTTCACAAAGTCCGCGACCTCCGCCGGCTGGGTCAAGTCGGCGCTTATGTGGTCGGTCCAGTTGGGGTCGCGTTTGCATTCGGCCGGAATGGTCTCGCGCGAGCATGTCATCACGCGCCAGCCCTCGTCGCTGAAGCGCTTTACCGTGGCATGGCCGATTCCCCGGCTGGCCCCGGTTAGGATAACTGTCTTGCGGGCGTCGCTCATGGCGCGATTGTACTCCACGCGGCGCCAGGCACAACGCCTGGCACACCGTCGCCGCAAAGTACCTAATTTCCTGGAACGAAGAGCCTTACGCGGGCCGGACCGAGACGACGCGAAAAGTGCGCAGCTCGCCGTCCTGCTCGCGCAGGGAGACGTACTCGCCGGTCTTGAAGACGTGTGTGTCGAACTTCCAGCCCGGTTCGTCTTCTTCGGGATCGCCTTGAACATCGTAATGAAAGGCCCAGGTTCCACCCCGCCGGCGCACCAGATGGCCGCGCTCGTCCGGCTCACCGTCCCAGAAGCGCCGGACCGCGCAACGCGCTTTCTTGTCGCGCCACTCTTCCGCATCGATGTGGCCGTCGGCATTCAAGGGAATGACGACCTCGTAACCGTGGTGCGCGCTGCCCTCGGGATGATCCGGGTCGCGACCCAATTCCAAGCGAACTTTGCTGAGCGTCATTTGATTCCTCTTTTTCGGTCTCCATGCCAAAGCACGGTTTCCGGTTGGGTATGCGTCATAACGAAATGGTGCAGGACGGCGCGTAGCGCAATCGCGTGTTGTATATTTCCCGCGGCGCGGGCCGCCTCGATATCCTCCAGAATGATGCGCTTGATCGCCGGCACACCGTCGGGCGTGTGGATCAGATAGTTACCATACTCTGCCGCTACGATTTCCGGAATACGCTCATGTTCGGAAATCGCGGCGATCTCCTCCGCCGTCAGGTCGCTCAGGGCTATGCAATCTTCTATGGTCAACATAGGGCCTTGCCTTTCCGAAACAAACTAGGGCGGGAACCCTAGTGAACCAGCATAACCGGTATGACACCGTGGCTCAGCACACCGCGTGTGGCCCCGCCCAGGACGAACTCGCGCAACCGGCTATGCCCATAAGCGCCCATAACCAGAAGATCGGCCCCGGCCTTGTGCGCCTCTCGCATGAGGGAGTCTCCAATCGGTTCCGTGCCGGGGGAGAAAGCCCAAGTCTTCGCCGTGATCCCATGGCCGCCCAGGTAGCGGGCAAGCTCGCTGGGTTCGGGCGAATCGTCCGTTTCGCGCGCCGTGAGAATGAATACCTTGTCGGCTTGGCGTAGAACCGGCAAGGCGGCCGCGACGGCACGGGCCGCTTCGCGCGAACGGTTCCAGGCAATCGCGACGGTATCGCCAAGGGCCGCGACCGGTTCCGCGGGAACCAGGACAACGGGACGGCCACTATCGAACAAAGCGGCGTCGAAGTCGGCGGCGCCCTCCACGTCGCCGTTTAGCGCCGGCCGGGCCAGCACGATTAGGTCGGCTAAGCGGCCGCGCCGGGCAACTTCTTCGCTTTCGCGTCCCACGACTTGCCTAAGGGAAACGCAGAATGTACCTGGGGAGATATCGTCATCGGGCTGAACGCGCTGTAAGCTTTGGGCCGCACATTGGGAGTCGAACAAATCGCGCGCGGCCTTGGAACGCGCGTCCGCCTCGGCCTGCAGGCTGCCGATGATTTGCTCCACCGCGGCCCCGGACATGCCCTCGCCCACGATGGGAACCGAGGTCACGACATCCGGCTCGACATGCAGAAAATCAACCCGGCAGGAAAACCGCCGGCCCAATTGCAGCCCGGTCTGAAGAGACCCGGCGCTGGAATCGGAGCCGTCGACAATGGCTAGAATCCTCGCGATAGTCATGGCGCTCTCCTGATTATCCGTAGGCTTACTGCTTTAACTAGGTTGCCCGCGGGGCGCTGGTCCGGCATTGACCTGGGTCAAGGCAATCGCCGGTTTAGCCCGCGCGGGCCGGGGCCTCCTCAACCCCATAGGGGTCCTGATGGATGATGATCTCGGCGCCGGAATAGCATTGCCGGACCGAAGCCTCGACCTCGTCAGCGGCTTCGTGGGCGCGGTACAGCGTCAAGCCGCCGTTCATTTCGATATGAAATTGAATAAAGGTCAAGGGGCCGGAAGCACGGGTACGCAGATCGTGCATGGCCAGAACCTCGGGGTGCGCCATGACGATCCGATAAATCTTCTGGCGATCCTCGTCGGGCAACTCCCGGTCCATCAACATATCGTAAGCGCCGCGCGCGATACGCCAGGCCGTGATCAAGATGTATCCAGCGATGGCGATGCCGAAGAGGGGGTCGGCCAAGACCCACCCAAACTTAGCCGACAGCAGGATCGCCACGATGACCGCACCGTTGATCAAGAGGTCGCCAATGTAGTGCAGAGAGTCGGCCTGAATCGCGAGCGATCCCGTCCGTTTGACGACATAGGCTTGAAAACGGGTCAGCGTGAAGGTCAACACGATCGCCACGACCATGACCGCGATCCCGATATCGCCGTGCTGGATGGCCTTGGGCTGATAAATCCGTTGTCCGGCCTCGATCAGAATAAAGATCGCCGATCCCGCGATAAAGGTGGATTGGGCGAGCGCGGCCAAGGGCTCCGCCTTACCGTGGCCGAAACGATGCTCCCGATCCGGCGGCGTCAAGGCGTGCCGGACCGCGAGCAGACTAATCAGCGAGGCGGCCGCGTCGAGTAGCGAGTCGATCAGGGTGGAGAGCAGGCTGACCGAATCGGTCAGCAGCCAAGCCGCGAATTTGACCGCTATGAGCAACAAGGCGAGAGAGACCGAGGCATAGGTCGCCCAGCGCATCAGGCGCGCGGCCTCCGCGTTCGGCATTTCGGCGCTCTCGACCCGATCGTTCACGTCTTATCCTCTTGGCGCTGGCGCGGAGTCAGGGATACAGCCGCTCGGTCCGCCAGGACTCGCCCTCGCGATGATACACTAGCCGGTCGTGGAGGCGGAACGCGCCATCCTGCCAGAACTCTATCAGACGCGGCACAACCCGGAAGCCTGACCAGTAGGGCGGCCGTGGAATCGCGCCAATCGCGTACTTGAGGCCGAATTCAGCGGCCTTCTTTTCCAATTCGAACCTACTATTCAACGGCCGCGATTGCTGGCTGGCCCAGGCCCCGATCCGGCTATCGCGCGGCCGGGAGTCGAAATAGGCGTCCGCCTCCGCGTCGCTTACCCTGTGAACCTCGCCTTCGATGCGGATCTGGCGGCGCAGCGATTTCCAGTGGAATAGAAGGGCCGCCTTGGGCTGGGCCAAAAGATGTTGTCCCTTGCGGCTTTCGAAATTGGTATAGAAGACGAAACCCCTTGCATCCACGCCCTTGACCAGGATCATGCGGACCGCAGGCATACCGTCTTCCCCGACCGTTCCCAGGGCTGCGGCCGTCGGATCGTTGGGCTCGCTCAATTCGGCCTCTTTCATCCAGTCCTGGAAGGTCTTTAGTGGATCGGCCGCCGGCTCACTGGTAAACATGATCTAGACTCCATCCCCTGGCGGCCTTGCCTATCCATCGGGCCGGCAGGATCGAAATTTGAGGCATTTTCACGGTTCATAGGGACACTGGGGATGCCATTGTTAAACTTCTCGTACAACCCACGTGATTGACATATATGTTCGTCACCGGTTGCTCAAAATTCTGGAAAGGCGTTTACCATGAAATTCAAACCCATACTTGCCGCCATTGCGATTATGGCTTTGACTGCGGCCTGTGCACAGAATGGTCAGTTTGGCACAAAGCAGACGGTCGGCGGCCTGGGCGGGGCGGCCTTGGGCGGCTGGGCCGGGTCCACGATCGGGGGCGGCACGGGCAAGCTGGCCGCGACCGCGGCCGGGGTCCTGATTGGCGCCTTGATCGGCAGTGAGATCGGACGCGGCCTCGACAAGCTCGATGAGCAAAAGGCCGAGCAGGCTTACACCCAGGCAACCACGGCCCCGGTCGGCCAAACCATCTCTTGGAGCAATCCCGACTCTGGCAACTATGGCGCCGTCACGCCGACCCGCGAGGGGACCAAACAGTCGTCGGGCGAATACTGCCGCGAGTTCCAGCAGACGGTCGTAGTCGGCGGTCAGCAGGAAGAAGCCTATGGCGTCGCCTGCCGGCAGCCGGACGGGCAGTGGGAAATTCAATAAGCGCCGCGGGCTAGCTTTACGTCGGACGGGGGCGCCCTGGGCGGTGTCCCCCTAACCTGGCGCCCGAGATACCGGAGGCGATCCGGTCCCGGGCGGCCAGGCACAAGTATGCTTGGCACGATATGAAAAATCCTTACGACGTTCTAGGCGTCAAACCCGACGCGAGCGCGGATGAAATAAAGCGGGCCTATCGGCAGCTCGCCAAAAAGCTGCATCCCGATTTGAATCCCGGTGACGCCAAGATCGAGCAGAAATTCAAAGAGGTTTCGCACGCCAATAGTATCCTTGGGGATCCGGAGAAGCGTAAGCGCTTCGACCGCGGCGAAATCGATGCCAGCGGCCAGGAAAACCAGCGTACCGGCGGGTTTTACCGCGAGCACGCGCAAGGTGGCCACGGCGGCGGCAAATACCGGGCCTCGGGTTCCGGCGCCGAGATCAATATCGAGGACATCATTTCCGACCTCTTTGGCGGCGGCGGCCGCAGGGGGGCTCGTGGCGGTGCCGGGGGGCGTGCCGGGGCGCGCAAAGGGGCCGACATTTCCTACACGGCGCCGATCGATTTCCTCGACGCCGCGGTTGGCACCAAGAAGCGTATCCGGCTCTCGGACGGCAAGGCCTTGGATCTGTCCATCCCCGCGGGCACAACGGATCGCCAAACGTTACGCCTGAAGGGCCAAGGCGGACCTGGCGCGGGTGGCGCGCCGGCGGGCGACGCCTATGTCGAAGTACACATTCAACCGCACGCATTTTTTAATCGCAAAGACAACGATGTACACATCGAACTTCCGGTGACGCTACAAGAAGCGATCCTGGGTGCAACGCTGCATGTGCCGACCGTTCACGGCAAGGTTTCCATGAAGATCCCGCCGGGCTCCAACACCGGCGCTTCGCTGCGCCTCAAGGGCAAGGGCATCGTAGACCGCAAGACCAAGGTCAAAGGGGATCAGTACGTCAAGTTAAAGGTCGTGCTGCCCGAAAAGATCGACGAAGACCTCAAGTCGTTCATGGAGAGCTGGGCGGAGGCCCATGACTACGACCCGCGCCGTAAGGCGGGCATGACGTGACAAACCTAATCGCAAGGAGGCTTGAAACCAGGTGCTGATATCCTTCGAGAAGGTGGTCGCGGAAATCGAAGTCGAGGGCAAGGTCTTGACGGCCTGGGTCGAGAAAAGCTGGGTCATGCCAGTTAACCGGGACGGCGAATACCTTTTCGACGATGCCGACTTGGCGCGCGCGCGGCTGATCGCGGAACTTCGCCGCGATCTTGAGGTCAACGACGAGGCCATGCCAGTGGTGCTGCGCCTGCTCGACCAAGTCTACAGCCTGCGCAAGGCGCTGGGCGATCTCAATGAGGCGATCAAGGCAATACCGGAGGAGGCGCGGACTCAGCTTCGGGCCGAGCTGGCGAAAGTGACCGGCAAACCGGCCGACGGCGACGAGTCGTAGCATTCATTCCTCAGCCGAGCTTTCGCCTCTCTGCAATCGCGTCCCCGTCCTGCTGGGTCCGGCCATCCGCTGGCCCCAGCGCTTCCGCGATACTGCGCGCCTGGCGGGCCTCGGCCGCATCCGCCAGGGCCGAAACCGCACTTTCGGCGGCCGGATGCCAGCCCCGGCCCGGCCGCAGACCCAATTCCAGGGCCACATTCAAGTCACCCAAGGTCGCGTCGTCCAGATCGCGGCACAGAACCCACCGGCTACCCCGGCCGCGCTCTACGAAATCCGCATCGCGCAAGGCGCGCAGGGTTTCATCTAATTCCGCCGGCGTAGCGGGCAGACCGCGCCCTAAATGGCGTTCCTTGACCCGAACGCCGTTGCGGCTCGCATCGCGCAGCCGGGCCAGGAGACTGAGCGCGAGCGCCATGCGCGCGCCTGGACCCGCGACGCTGCGGCCCCGCGCCTGGGCGGCGCGCCATTCCGGCAAGGCGGCGGCAACCTGGGCCCCAAATAGAATGACGACCCAGGACAAGTACATCCAAACCAGAAATATCGGCAATGCGGAGACCGCGCCGTAGACCAACTGGAACGACGGAAACTCCCGCAAGTAGAGACCGAACCCGCCCTTCAGCAACTCGAACAGGACGGCCGCCACCAGCCCACCGGTCAGCGCATGGCCTGGGTGGACAGCCCGATTCGGGACGACCAGGTAAATGAGGGCGAAACCCAAAATGGAAAAGCCGGTCGAAGCCAACCTGGACAGGCCCAAACCCCCACCCAACGCGGCGGCGTCGAACCATTGCACGGCGGCAAAGGCATAGCTCGAGACCGACAGCGACGCGCCGATAAACAAGGGGCCGAGGGTCAGGATGGTCCAATAGACGACCAGCCGCGCGGCAAGCGGCCGTGGCTCCGCAACCCGCCAGATCTCATTCACGGCGCCGTTAATGTTGGACATCAGCAAAAGCGCCGTCACGGCCAGACCGGCCATACCGGCCGCGGTCATCTTCTTGGCGTTCTCGATGAAGGTGATCAGGTGGTCGCTGAACGCGATCCCCACATCCGGCAAAACGTTCTCGAATACGAAGAGTTGTAACTCCACGCGCCAGGACTCGAAGGCCGGGAAGCCCGCCAGGACCGACAGCCCAACCGCCAACAGCGGCACGATGGCCAACAGTGACGCATAGCTAAGCCCCGCCGCTTGGCGCGGCCCGCCATCCTTCGCGAAGCGCAACCCCGCGTATCCCAGGAAGCGGCCGATTCGCCCCGCTTTGAGGACGAACTTGAGCCAGGCAAACCAACGGCGGAGGTCTCGGTTTTCGGATTTCGCGTTCATCTGGCAAGTTTATGTCAGAAAAAGACCTAAGAATGCCCGAAAATCATGCAACGGGAGCGTCAAAGTATCCGGTTTTGACTCAACCCGCCAAGTTTGACCGCCTCTGCCATTTGTGTAGGATGCCGCTGGCTTTCGCTCGAAAGCCAACAAATCATTGGGGGCGAGAATGTCGGAAGACCAGGGCTTCATGGCGGGCAAGCGCGGCCTGATCATGGGCGTCGCCAACGACCGTTCTATCGCCTGGGGCATTGCCTCCAAGGTGCATTCCCAGGGCGCGAAGCTGGCCTTCACCTTTCAGGGCGAGGCGCTGGAGCGCCGCGTGCGGCCGCTGGCCGAATCGGTCGGCTCGGACGTCGTCTTGCCCTGCGACGTCACCGACGACGCCAGTGTCGATGCCGTGTTCGAGACCATCGAGAAACAATGGGGCGGCCTGGACTTCCTGGTTCACGCCATCGCCTATTCCGACAAGGAAGAGTTGAAGGGCAAGTACCTGAGTACCTCGCGCGACAACTTCGTGCGCACCCTGGATATCTCCTGCTACTCCTTCACCGCGATCGCGCAGCGCGCCGTGCCGCTGATGAAAGACGGCGGCAGCCTTTTGACCCTCACCTATTACGGCGCCGAGCGGGTCATGCCGCACTATAACGTCATGGGCGTGGCCAAGGCCGCGCTGGAAGCGAGCGTGCGCTACCTGGCGGCCGATTTGGGGGCGCAGAACATCCGCGTCAACGCGATCTCGGCCGGACCGATAAAAACGCTGGCGGCCTCGGGCATCGGCGACTTCCGCTATATCCTGAAGTGGAACGAGTACAACTCGCCCCTGCATCGCAACGTGACCATCGACCAGGTCGGCGGCGCGGCGCTTTATCTGCTCTCGGATTTATCGAGCGGCGTGACCGGCGAGGTCCACCACGTCGATTCCGGCTATCATGTGGTCGGCATGATGTCGACCGAGGCGGCCCCGCAGATCGCGGACCTGCTGCGCGGCTTTACGCCGCAGTCGTGACGCCAGGGACCAAAGGTCCGGGATAAGGCAACATGCCCGGTAATTCTTTCGGACATACCTTCCGCTATACAACCTGGGGCGAAAGCCATGGACCGGCGATCGGCTGTGTGATCGACGGCGTGCCGCCGCGCATCGCGCTTGAAGAGTCGGACATCCAGGTTTGGCTCGACAAGCGCCGCCCTGGGCAATCGCGTTTCACGACCCAGCGTAAAGAACCCGACAAGGTCCAGATCGTCTCCGGCGTCTTCGAGGGCCAGACCACGGGCACGCCCCTGGCGCTGGCGATCGAAAACAAAGATGTGCGCTCCAAGGACTACGGCGACATCAAGGACAAGTTTCGCCCGGGACACGCGGACCAGAGCTATTGGGCCAAGTACGGGTTACGCGACTACCGTGGCGGCGGGCGCTCCAGCGCACGCGAGACCGCCATGCGCGTCGCCGCCGGCGCGGTCGCGCGTAAAGTGCTGGATCACATTCTCGGCCCCGGCATCCGGATTCGCGGCGCGTTGGTCCAGATGGGACCGCATGCCATCGACCGCGGCCAATGGGATTGGGAGGCGGTCGAGGCCAACCCCTTCTGGTGCCCGGACGCGAAAGCCGCCAAGGCCTGGGAAAATTACCTCGACGGCATACGCAAGGCCGGCTCCTCGATCGGCGCCGTGATCGAGGTCGTGGCCGGCGGCGTGCCGGCCGGTCTCGGCGAACCGGTCTACGATAAACTGGATGCCGATCTCGCCAAGGCGATGATGAGCATCAATGCGGTCAAGTCGGTGGAAATCGGCGCCGGCCTCGAGGCCGCGTCCCTAAGCGGCGAGGAGAACGCCGACGAGATGCGCATGCGGGACGGCAAGATCGCGTTCCTGTCCAACAAGGCGGGCGGCATCCTGGGCGGCATCTCGACCGGACAGGAGGTGGTGGTGCGCTTTGCGGTCAAGCCGACCAGCTCGATTCTGACCCCGCGCCGGACCGTGGACCGCTTTGGCCAAGATACCGATATCGTGACCAAGGGCCGGCACGACCCCTGCGTCGGCATCCGCGCCGTGCCTGTCGGCGAGGCCATGATGGCCGTCGTTCTGGCCGATCACCTCATGCGCCACCGCGCCCAGTGCGGGTAAGGGTAACAGGAGCAGCGGTCCGGGCGAGACACGCCCATTTCGTCATCCCGGCCGAGCGAATGCGAGAGCCGGGATCTTCGGGTTCCCCCAGGTGCCGAAGATCCCGGATAAGCACCTTGCGGCGCTTTCCGGGATGACGAGCGAAACGTTTGGGCAGCTCGGCTTGCCCGGAGTTTTGCCCCGGTTTTAGCTGAGGCGGCTAAGCTCCTAAAATATCATGCGATTTAGTCTCATCTAAAAAAACTGGAGCGCGCCTTGATTTTGGACCGGCGAGTCCATAATTATCATTCCATGGGACGACCACGCGAATTCGACGAGCAGCAAGCCTTAGAGCAGGCGATGCATGTCTTTTGGGCCAAGGGCTACGAGGCCGCCTCCCTGTGCGACCTGATCCAAGCCATGGATATCAGCAAGAGCAGTTTCTACGACACCTTTGGCGGCAAGAACGAGCTCTTCAACGCGACCCTCGACTGGTACCGCAACACCGTGCAGGCCAAATTCATCGAGAAATTGCTGACCCGGACCCAGGAGCTCGGCTCCGCGCGCGCGGCCATTGCGGAGGTGTTCGACATGACGGTCGCGACGGCGACCAACCGCGAGGGACCGCAGGGCTGCTTCCTTGGAAATTGCGCGGTCGAAGTTTCCAGCAGCGATCCGGTTGCCGCCGCGCGCATACGCGCCGGGATCAGCGCCACCGAGAACGCCTTTCACGACGCGATCCTCACGGGCCAGAGCCAGGGATCCATTGCCGCGACGCACAATCCCCGCGCCTTAGCCCGGTCGCTGACCAGCAGCCTGAATGGCCTTCGTGTCACGGCCAAGGTCGATCCTGAGGAGGCGACGTTGCGTGACATCGCCCACCTGGCTGTTTCGGTACTGGACTGACGCGGCATGTCCGAACTCGACCCCCAGATCATCGCCGGCTACCACGCGCACGTGTACTACGACATGGCGCAAAAGGACGCGGCGGCTCACCTGCGCAGCGCGGCCGAGGCCCGCTTCGGGGAATCCAAAGGCGATGAGGTCACATTCGGCCGCTGGCACGATAACCCGGTGGGGCCGCACCCAACGGGCAGTTACCAGATTGCTTTTCCCGCCCCGCTCTTCAGCCAGATCGTACCCTGGCTGGCATTGAACCGGGGTGACTTGACCGTCTTCGTCCATCCCAATACCGGCCAGGTCTTGGAAGATCACCGTGATCGGCCGATCTGGCTCGGCACCACAAGAAAACTCGACCTGAGCAAACTCTAAGGCGCCATGAGTGCGTCACCTAGAGTCGAAGTACCGCCAATATTGGACCGATCGGTCCAAATATAAGACATCGCAAGAAGGTAAAACCAATGACCAATCAAGTAGCTAACGACTCCCTTGGCGGCGCTTCGGGCCGTCCGAACCTCTTCACGCCGATCGCGCTGGGGCCCTACACCCTGCCGAACCGGATTGTCATGGCGCCCCTGACCCGGAACCGCGCCGGCGCCGGCAACGTGCCGAGCGACCTGGCGGTCGAATACTACCGGCAGCGGGCAAGCGCCGGTCTGATCTTCACGGAAGCCACCCAAGTCTCGCCGCAAGGGGTCGGCTACCCCAATACGCCCGGCATCCACAGCGCCGCGCAGGTGGACGCTTGGCGGCGGGTAACCGATGCCGTCCACGATGAAGGCGGCCGTATCTTCCTGCAGCTTTGGCACGTCGGGCGCATCTCGCACCCCTCGCTGCAGCCCGAGGGCGCCCTGCCCGTCGCCCCCTCGGCGATCAAGCCCGAGGGGGATGCCGTGACCTTCGAGGGCATGCAGCCCTTCGTCGCGCCCCGCGCCCTGGAGACCGTGGAAATTCCGGGAATCGTGGCGCAATACCGTAACGCCGCCGCCAAGGCGCTTTCCGCCGGCTTCGACGGGGTCGAGATCCATGCCGCCAACGGCTATTTGCTCGATCAGTTTTTGCGCGACGGCTCCAATCGCCGCACCGACGCCTACGGCGGGCCGATCGAAAACCGCTTCCGCATCTTACGCGAAGTGACGCAGGCCGTGATCGACATCTGGGGCCAAGACCGGGTCGGCGTGCGCTTGTCGCCACTCAACCGCTTCAACAGTATGTCGGACTCTCAGCCCGAAGCGACGTTCCGGTATGCCGCGCGCGAGTTGGGCGCGATGGGTCTGGCCTTCCTTCACGTGGTGGAGACAACCACACTGGATGGTTCCGATCCGCGGCGCGTGGACCGGGCGCAAATCGCCAAGGATTTCGGTGGCGTCTATATCGCCAACGGCGGCTACGACAAGGCGCGGGCGAGCGAGGCCGTGGCTAACGGCGGAAGCGACCTGATCGCCTTTGGAAAGCCGTACATCGCGAACCCCGATCTGGTTGAGCGCTTCGTCAAGGACGCACCGCTCAACACGCCCGACCCCGCCACCTTCTACGGGGGCGATCATCGTGGCTACACCGATTACCCGAGTCTCGGTTCGGCGAAGTCGTCTGACGCGGCTTGAGGCTCTTCCATCGCGGCGGACCAGCCGGCACTTAGGAGAACAACGATGATCGACCTTTACCTTTGGACCACGCCGAACGGTTACAAGCCGCTCCTATTCCTGGAGGAGGCTGAACTGCCGCACAAACTGGTCCCGGTCAACATCGGTAAGGGCGAGCAGTTCGAGCCCGCCTTTCTCAAGATCGCGCCCAACAACCGCATCCCGGCCCTCGTGGACCGCGCACCGAAAGAAGGCACAAAACCGATCTCGATTTTCGAGTCGGGCGCGATCCTCCTGTACCTCGCCGACAAGACCGGGCGGTTTCTGCCCAGCGACTTGGCGGGGCGGAACGACGCGCTGCAATGGCTGTTCTGGCAGATGGGCGGACTCGGGCCCATGGCCGGTCAAAACCACCACTTCAGCGCTTACGCACCCGAGAAAATTCCCTATGCAATCGAGCGTTATGTCCGGGAGACGGCGCGGCTCTATGGCGTCCTGAACAAGCGCTTGGCGGACCGCGCGTTCGTCGCCGGCGATTATTCCATCGCCGACATGGCCAGCTATCCCTGGATCGTCTCGCACGAAAGCCAGGGCCAGAACCTTGACAATTTCCCGCACCTCAAGCGCTGGTTCCAAACCATCGCCGAACGGCCGGCGACAATCCGTGCCTATGAAAACGCGCGCGCGCTCAACTCAGCGCCCGCTATGACAGAGGAGGCGCGCAAGATTCTGTTTGGACAAAGCACAGTGCCGGCCTGACCGGCGCGTGTAGCCAATCGAGATACGGATTAATTCAACAAACGAATGTGGAGACATAGAATGCAGATCGAGAAAACCGTCGCCCTGGTAACCGGCGCTAATCGTGGCATCGGTAAAGCCTTTGTCGAGACCTTGCGAAACGCGGGGGTCAAAAAGATCTACGCTGCGGCGCGCGACGTGGCGTCGCTGGCCGAGCTAACCGCCGGCGACAGCGGGCGGACCGTGGCCCTGGAACTCGACGTGACCGATGCGAAGCAAGTGCGGGCGGCGGCGAAGCAGGCACAGGACGTAACCCTCTTGGTCAACAACGCCGGCGTCGCCTTCTTTCGCGGATTTATTTCGGCCGACGACATTGAAGGCGCGCGCCGCGAGATGGATGTGAACTACTTCGGGACCCTTGAGATGTCGCGTGTCTTCGCACCGATCCTCAAGAGCAACGGCGGCGGTGCGGTTATCAACCTCGCCTCCATCGCCTCGCACGTGAACTTTCCGATCCTTGGCCCCTACAGCGCCTCCAAGGCCGCGGTCCATTCCCTGACGCAGGGGATCAGAGCGGAACTGAGTAGCCAGGGCACGCAAGTGATCGGCGTCTACCCCGGCCCGGTCGATACCGACATGGCCAAGGACTTCGACGCCCCGAAAGTGCCGCCGGCACAAATCGCCGAGGCCGCGCTCAAGGCCCTCGCCGAGGGGACGGAGGATGTTTACCCCGACCCCATGGCGGTCGAGCTTCACGGCAACCTGCTTCATGACCCGAAGGCGGTGGAGAAGCATGTTGGAGAGATGCGGCCGGAGTAAATTCGCTTCAGCCGTATGGGCCGGCCGCCTTTCCCCCTCTCCCCGGCGGCCGGCCCAAACTTCAACGAACGAACTTGGCGACCAATTCCAGGTGTCCGGACCAGGCAAACTGGTCGACAGGCGTAACCTCAAGCAAACGATATCCGCCATCGGCGAGTATCCGCGCATCGCGGGCAAAGCTGTTGGGGTTGCAGGATACCGCGATGACCCTGGGCACCTTCGACCCGGCAAGCTGAACCGCCTGCTCACGCGCGCCCGCGCGGGGCGGATCGAAGACCACGGCATCGAACGGCGCCAGCTCCTCGGCAAGAAGCGGTTCCCGCGCCAGGTCGCGCAGCTCGACCGCGAGTCTGCCCGCCATATCGGCGCGCGGGGCCGTGGCCCAGCGCGCCGCGACCGCCTCGTCGGCCGCATCCACCGCAAGCACCCGCGCCCGCGCGCTCAAGGGAAACGTGAAGGCGCCGCTGCCGCAATAGAGATCGGCGATCTTTTCGCAGGGCGCGGGCAGGTAGGCCAAGACAGCCTCGCTCAGCGCCGCTTGACCCGCGACGCTGGGCTGCAGGAAAGCGCCCGGCGCCGGCTCCACCGATACGGCGCCGAATCGCACGCGCGGCGGCCGCCGGACCACGACCGGCTCAGCCGGGTTGGCAATCCCCTCGTCCCCCGCTTCACGCCACGACAGCCGCGCCAGGTCGGCCGTTTCCGCGAAGCGGACCAAGGCCTCCCGCGCCGCCAACCCGGGTTGGCCCGGCGCGCCGATCAGAACATCCGGTCCTTCCTCGGTCTCGGTCAGGGTCACGGCGGCGCTCGCGGAGTCCGCCAGCACCTCGGCCAGCGCGAGACGCAAGCTGGGCAGCAGAGCGGCAAGACGCGGCGTGAGGAGCAGACAGGTCGTAAGGTCCACGACCGCATGGCTTTGGCGCTCGTGAAAGCCAAGCAGGACCCGGCCTCCGCGCCGAACCGCGGCCAGCACCGCCCGGCGGCGCGTGCCCGGCGCCACGCGGACCATCGGCGCGATCCTCACGTCCTTGAATCCGCGATGGGCCAGAGCCTGAGGCAGAAGAGCCGCTTTCCACGCGACGTAAGCCTCCGGATCCAGATGCTGCACGGTGCATCCGCCGCAGGGCCCGAAATGTGGGCAGGGAGGCTCCGCGCGCCCCGGCCCTTCGGTAAGCAGTTCGATGACCTCGCCCTTGGCCCCCCCGGCCCTTGCGCCGGTCACACGAACGCGCACCCGGTCTCCCGTCAGGGTGAAAGGCACATAGACGATGGCGCCATCGACCGTGGCATAGCCATCGCCGCGCGCGCCGACGCCTTCGATCGTGACCTCGAGTTGCCGCCCGCCGCCGGGTCGCGCGCGCCGCCGCATGTTCGTTCTCCATCTTGCGCCGGGCCAATCCGGCGGCGCGACTTTAACCTGCGACTCTCACCCTGGTCACGGCTCATCAAGGCTCGACAAGCGGCGAGCGAACGCCTATCACCGTGCCATGAGGATCGTACTGTTTTTTCTTCGCTGTATCGTTGGCGTGCTGGCGACTCTGGGCTTCTTGATGGTCGCGGGAGCCGGGACGGCCTGGATCTTATGGGGGCAGGTCGAGACTCTCCAAGTCCGGAAAGACCCTCTGCCCGAAACCATGGTGCTGACCCTCGACCTGGCGACGGGGCTGATCGAGGTTAAGCCGGACAATCCGCTCTCGCGCGTCTCTTTGGGTCCATCCATGGTCTTGCGCGAGATGCTGGACACGCTGGAGGCGGCGGGCGCGGACCCAAGGGTGAAAGGCCTGCTGGTGCGCCTGGGGCGCGGGTCGCCCGGCCTGGCTTTGGTTCAAGAATTGCGCGACGCGGTGCGCGATTTTCGCGCCGCCGGAAAGTTCGCCATCGCCTTCGCGGAGACCTTCGGCGAGGCTGGCAACGGCACGCAGCATTACTACCTGGCAAGCGCCTTCGACCGCATTTGGCTGCAGCCCTCGGGCGATATCGGACTGACCGGGTTCAGCCTGCAAAGCCCGTTCCTGCGCGGTGTCCTGAACGAAATCGGAATCGAACCGCAATTCGGTCAGCGCGGCCCCTATAAGGGCGCCACCGCGTTCATAACCGAAGAAGCCCTGCCCGCCCCACAGCGCGCCAATCTGCAACGCTTGCTCGATTCCTCGCTTGAGCAAGTGACGCAAGGCGTCGCGGCGGCCCGCGGCTTGTCCCCGGCCGCGGTCGCGCGCCTTATCGATACCGCGCCAATCGATTCGAAGCGGGCCATGGAAGCGGGACTGATCGACAGCATGGGCTATCTCGACGCGGCGGAAGCGGACGCCTTGGCGGCCGCCGACATCGCGGACGAAGACAAGCAAGAAGCCTTCGTGGCGCTGAGCGATTTCGCCAAACGGCGGGAGGCCGCGGTCGCAAGCGGCGAGACCGTCGCCCTGATCCATGGCTTGGGGCCCGTAATCCTCGACGCCGGGGAAAACGATCCGGTCTTCGGCCGCCTGAGCATGGGCGCGGACACGGTCGCCGCCGCCTTTCGCGCCGCGATGGACGAGCCGGACGTCAAGGCGATCGTGTTCCGGATCGATAGTCCCGGTGGATCCTATGTCGCCTCGGACGTGATCTGGCACGAAGTCAAGCGCGCCCGGGAGGCCGGCATGCCGGTCATCGTCAGCATGGGCGGTGTGGCCGCGTCGGGCGGTTACTTCGTCGCCGCCCCCGCGCACGCCATCGTTGCCCAGCCGGGCACGATCACCGGCTCCATCGGGGTGATCACCGGCAAGGTAGTTCTGACCGGCCTGTGGGATCGCCTTGGCGTTAACTGGGACGGTGTGAAGGCCGGTGCGCGCGCCGATACCTGGAGCCCGAACCGCAATTTCACGGCGGCCGAGTGGAGCCAAGTGCAATCGACGCTCGACCGCATTTACGGGGACTTCACCAACAAGGTCGCCGAAGGGCGCGGACTGGCCCTGCAGAAGGTATTGGATGTCGCGGGCGGACGCGTCTGGACCGGCGCCGACGCCCTCGACGTCGGCCTGGTCGATGCCCTGGGCGGTTACCGCAAGGCCTTCGCCTTGGCGCGGGAGGCAGCCGGCCTGGACCCCGAGGCGCCGGTTCAGGTGCGGGTGTTCCCCGAGGCGCGGGATCCCGTAAGGGCGTTTCTGGAAGATGCGCTCGGCGATGTTTTGGGGGCGCCGGGCATGAGTACAATGGTGCGTGGCCTGGCCCGTGTGGTGCGGGCCTTGGAGCCCGTGGCGAGACTATTCGAAAGCCTTGGCTCGGGTTCGCGCGGCGCGGAGCTCACGTTGCGCCACGTCGAAGAGATTCGTTAAGGCGCGGAGGACCGGTCCTTGTCGCACGGCCTATCACAGGCTTTCACATGCGCGTGAATTCATGCGGCGCCTGGGTGTTGGCGCTGTCCGCCCAGGTCCGCGCGACCTAAAATCGGTAACGTTCAGGATCAAGAAAGAAGGGCCGCTTTGCGCTGGGCGGCATGTGCATGTTTCGACACCAAGCCGTCCAAGAAGTTTTTCCAACGCCGCTGTGGATCGCGGATCTCGATGAAGCGATCGGCGAGCCGCTTAACCGACGCTTGCTGAAAACGATCCACGAATTGATCGAGCCACGCGAACCCCTCGGGACCGGCGGCTCTTGGCAAACCGATCCGACGCTGCATGAGCGCGCCGAGTTTGCCGACTTTATGACCGTCGTCTTGAAGACCGCGAAGGGCGCGCTCGAATTTCTCGATCTCGACTACGAAGGATTCGAATGCACCGCCTGTTGGGCCAACATCAATCCGACCGGCGGCAAGAACTCCAGCCACACCCACCCAAACAATTATTTAAGTGGGGTTTACTATGTGGCGGTACCGGAAGGCGCCGGCAATATCGAGTTCGCCGACCCACGGGCGCAGGCCGGCGTCATCATGCCGCCAACCGGGAAGTGGAATAAATTCACCGGCAACAAGGTCGCGGTTCCGGTCATGCCTGGACGCCTGGTTATCTTTCCATCCTGGCTGAGCCATTCCGTACCCGCCAACACCAGCGCCGATGAGCGCGTCAGCATCAGCTTCAATATCATGTTCACACACTACACCGAGACCATGAGCGGTACCCTCTGGAAAAAAGGCTCGGCGCGGATTCGCGACTAGGCCTAGGGTCTGTGGACAATTAGGATTCCCATTTACGACGAAACGTGATTCAAGCTTCCTTTTGAGGAGGTTTTCATGCGCACCGAACGTTTTGTCATTTCGGACCGGAGGTGGTCTTTGATTGAACCGTTGTTGCCGGGCAA
>JAJFGN010000083.1 GCA_021776115.1 Kiloniellaceae bacterium
CTGCCGCTGGTGCCGGCAATCGCCCTGCTTTACACATTGCTGCCGCGGTTCCTGGGGCGGCCGATGTGGAGCTATTGGTCCGGGGTCATCGCCTTTTTGCTTCTCGTGGTGCTTTCCTTCGTTGTTTTCCATCACCACTTCCAGCCGGCCGTCGCGACGCACGGATGGGTCCAGCGCGCGTTCCAGATTCTGACCCTGTTTATCTTCATCCCAAGCACGCTGCACGTATTCAACTGGATCGCGACACTCTGGCAGGAGCCAATACCGGAGTCGGCACGATCGGCCGTGCCGTTCTGCTTCATGATGGGCGCGATCTTTATGCTGATCATCGGCGGCGTCACCGGCTTCCTGAACGCGCAAATCTCCGTGGACGCCGACTTTATCCACAACACTTATTGGATTCCGGCCCACTTCCACGCGATGTTCATCGGCTTCTGCGCCCAGATGGCGGTTGCCGGAATCTACTATCTATATCCCTACTTCACCGGGCGGATGTTCAACCGGACGCTCGGCAACCTTCACTTTTGGCTCTGGCAAATCGGTATCTTCGGCAAGGTCGCGACGATGTACATCCTTGGCTACGCCTACTTCCCGCGCTGGGTGGTTGACTACCTGCCCCTTCCGGAGTGGACCGGGCCCCAACTCTGGCTGAGTGTGGCGGCGGCGCTGATCGGATTGGGCTTCCTGCTGTTCATCGCCAACCTGGCGATCAGCGCACGCCACGGCGCACCGGCGCCGAGCGATCCCTGGCCCGTGAGCCAAGCAGCGGGCGTGCCCGACGCGCCCCATCCCGCCCCAGCCGAGTGAGGAAGAGTGTCATGATCGTACGTACCTGGTTGATCCTCGGAACGCTGATCGTCGCAGGCGCATGGGTGCTAACCGTGCCACTCTCGCCGCCGCCGTATCAGGCGTCACCGGGGAGCTTCGCCGATGCTTACCGTGCGGAGAATTTCCTGCCCGCGCTCGGAGCCTTCAAGGACTCCGAGGAGCTCGGCCACGAGATCTTCGAAGTTCCCGAAACCGACGCCGCGCAGCTTGCCGCGGTGGCGGATTCAGGCGGTTCGGATGCGCCCGGCATGGCCATGGGCGATAGCGATGCGGCGCCAGGCGCAATCGTGCCGGCGCCGACAGAGCCTCAGGCCGCACCTTCCCCGCCCGCCATGGACATGGGAAAACAAATGCCAGCGCAATCGGCTCCCTCGGCCATGCCCGGCATGACCGCAAACGATAGCGGTGCCATGCCCGGCATGACAATGGGCGGCGAGGCGGGCGAGGAAGGCAGCATGGCCGGATTCGGCCTTGCCGTGGTTCCCCCCGCCATGGCCGCTATGGCCGCGCGTACCATCGAGGTCGAGATGGGTGAGTGGGGCTTCAAGCCGGCCAGGGTCGAGGTGAAGCCGGGCGAGACCGTCCGGTTCGTGGTGCGCAACACCGGCCAATTGCCGCACGAGTTCATGTTCATGCCCGCCACCGCGATGCAGGCCTTGAATTACCGGCTCGAGCGAGCCGACTGGAGCCTGACCGAGCATGAGGCGATCTTCGAACAGGCGGTGGTCCTACCCCGCGATTCAATCGAGGTCACGCTCAGAATTATGGAACCTGGAAGCTGGATGTTTATGTGCATGCTCCCCTATCACATGCAGTTCGGAATGATGGGCATGATGATGAGTGAAGGGGCCGCGATGCCGGCTATGGATATGGGCGGGATGAAAATGTAGCGAGCCGGCCTCGCCCACCGCCGGTTCGGCCGAAATCCACGCGCTCACCGCCTTTTGATTGGCCGGAGACGAATTTGAGCGGGATACTGCGGGATGCTGGTTTCTTCTCATGCTCAGCCCGCGCGCGCGGTTCTTCTTGGTCTCATCGCGCTTTCGTTCATGGCCGGGTCGGCCCTGGCCAACCCGGAGCGCTGGCGAAGCGAGTGGCCGGACACCGATTTTACCAAGTCGTCTATCGACTTTGATGAGATCCTGAGCGGCGGACCGCCCAAGGACGGCATTCCCTCCATCGACGATCCACAGTTCGTCCCGGTTGCCGAAATGCGCGACATGACGGACAACGAGCCGGTGGTCGGCGTAAACATAAACGGAGATGCGCGCGCGTATCCCCTGCGGGTGTTGACTTGGCACGAGATCGTCAACGATACCGTCGGCGGCGTGCCGGTCGCCGTCACTTATTGCCCCTTGTGCAATTCCGCCATCGTTTTCGACCGGCGCGTCGAGGGAAAAGCGGTCGAGTTCGGGACCACGGGCAAGCTGCGCAATTCGGACCTGGTCATGTACGACCGCGACACCGAAAGCTGGTGGCAACAGTTCTTGGGCGAAGCGATTGTGGGCGCGCGCACCGGCATCCGCTTGGAGGTTCTGCCCGCACGCCTGGAATCCTGGTCCAAGTTCAAGGCGCGTCACCCCGACGGACAGGTGCAGGTGCCCAGCAATCCCGGCATGCGGCCCTATGGCGCGAACCCTTATGTCGGCTACGACGGGTCTAACTTTCCGTTCCTATACCGCGGCAGCTACCCGGAAGGGATCGAGCCGATGGCCCGCGTGGTCGCGATCGGCGACCAGGCTTGGGCCCTCGATCTCCTGCGCGAGGAAGGCAGGGTCGAGGCCGGCGACTTGGTCCTGACTTGGGAGCCGGGGCAGAATAGCGCCCTCGACACACGCGCTATCTCCGAAGGACGGGATATCGGCAACATCCTGGCGCAACGCCAGGGCCAGGGCGGACTCGAAGACGTGGCCTATGACGTGACTTTCGCTTTCGTGTTTCACGCATTCCGGCCCAACGGCGCCCTACACAAATAGGGGGCGAGAGCGCATCGGCGTGCGGCAAGGTCTCCACGATATCTGAAAGGCTCTTAACGCGCTCGCAAGCCATGCGCCCTAGCTTCGCCACATGTATGTGGGCTCCAGGGGGGCTCGAAAAAGGACGAAGGAGGGCACGATTATGTCTCAGCAAGATGGGTCGGATGACGCGGCTGAAAGACGCCGGAGGATCTCGCTGATATTGCAGGCCTCAGGCGTGTTCGATATCGGCCTGGGCCTCGCAGTGGCGATACTGGGCCCCGGCTTTTTTGGCGGAGACCCAGTCATCGATACCACTTTAGCCATTGCAGGCGGGGTCTTGGCCTTAATAGGCCTAGGGCAGTTATGGTTCGGCCGGTCGCGTTATGGCCGGCCGCGCCCGGATGAACGCTCCGGATCGGTGGTCAGGCGATCGCGTTAGAATCTTATTCAGCCGGGGGTGCGGACGAACAGACTGGCCTAAGCCGCGTCGCGGACCGCACGCGCCGCTAGGACACGATCCAAGGCGCTCTCAACGACCTCCACCCCCGCCTCCGGCCGGCGCGACGCCTCGCTAAGATGACGCCGCCAGGCGCGCGCACCGGGCAGACCGTTGAAGAGGCCCAAAATGTGCCGAGTCATGCTCTTCAGCGGTACTCCGGCCGCAAGCTGTGTTTCCAAGTACGGCAATAACGCGCGCACGATATCCTCGCGGCTTGGCACCGGATGAAGATCGCCGAAGAAGCGCCGATCGACCTCGGCCAGGAGATAGGGGTTTTGGTAGGCGGCACGCCCGATCATGACGCCGTCGACTTGCGCCAAATGACTTTCCGCCTCCTCCAAGCTTTGAACGCCGCCGTTGAGCACGATCTCAAGTTCGGGGAACTCGTCTTTCAAGCGATAGACCATGTCGTAACGAAGCGGGGGCACCTCCCGGTTCTGCTTTGGGCTAAGGCCGCTCAGCCAGGCCTTACGCGCGTGTACGACCAACGTCGTCAGGCCGGCGTCGCGCAGATGCGCGGTGAAATCGCGGAGATGAGTGAAGGAATCCCGCTCGTCGATCCCGACACGGGTCTTGACCGTAACCGGGATGTCAGCGGCCTCGATCATGGCCGAGACACAGCGCCCAACCAACGCCGGCTCCGCCATCAGACAGGCGCCGAAACGCCCCTTCTTCACACGCTCACTGGGGCAGCCGATATTCAGATTGATCTCGTCATAACCGTAGTCGGCGGCGATGCGCGCGCACTCGGACAGCTCCACCGGCTCGGCCCCGCCGACCTGGAGCGCCAGTGGATGCTCGCACGCGTCGTAGTCCAGAAAGCGTGCGCGCTGTCCGTGCAGAATCGCACCAACCGGAACCATTTCGGTATAGAGCCGCGCGTGTCGGCTTATCAGGCGTAAGAACACCCTGTCATGCCGGTCGGTCCAATCCATCATGGGGGCGACGGAAATTTGATGTGGTCGCTTGCTAAGCATCTATCTTGCAAGAAAACTTAAAACTACTTCGCGCAGGCACTGGGGGGCAATTACCGCGCTCTAATTGTTGATTAGCTGCTCTACGTGCCAGCGCTCCGCGAGTTTTCCGCCGGCCATGCGGTAGATGTCGGCGACGTTGAAGTTGATCTTGTTGCCGCCCTTGGTGATGCCGTACAAGCGCCCGTGCACGACAACAATATCTCCATCGGCGGCGACGTGGGATACCTCGAGGGTATAATCGCGATACCGTTTGAAGAGCTTTTGGTAATGCGCCTTGTAAGCTTCCAAGCCCTCGGTCGGCCGATCCAGATGTTGGACCATATCGGCGGCGACCAAGTCGTCGGCTAGATCGACTTGGCGCGCGTTAATGATTTGCTGAACGACCTCCATGACTACAGCCTTGTTCGCGATCGCCCGCGCGTCAGCCTGTGCGTGCGCCGGTAACGCAGCCACACTCGAAGCCAGCAAGAGGAAAAGAAGGCAAGCGCAGTTCGCTGCAAGAGGAACAAGAACACCGCGGTGCGGGTTACGCATGTTTCTGTCTCCCTGAGAGTCGATGGTTATGCTTGAACGTCATCAGCGGTACCGAACCTTCTGACGCCCGACCGAAACCGCATCGATCTATTGCGTCGACTGCAGCCGCAGCAGCCGCTCCTTAAGATCCAGTGCGAGCAAACGATTTAACTTCGCTTTCTGATGATCGGGATCAATCGCGAGGACCTTATCCCAGATCTCCAAGGCCTGGTCGAGGTCTTGTCGGCGAAAAGCGATCAAGGCTTTCTTGTGATATAGATCGACCACTTCCGGAGTCAGCTCACTTACTCTTTGTTGCGCTTGGGTATTGTCAGGGTCAAGCCTGAGCACGGCCTGGAAGGATTCATAGGCGGCATCGGCCTTTCCATCACTCAATTGGGTCAAGCCGTCGTCGTACGCCAGGCGAACGGCTATTTTCGTCTCCATATCGCGCGAGAAAGCGGTCAGGTCCTCGTTCGTGGGATCCAGGGCCATGGCCATGGCAAGACTGCGCGAGGCCTTATCGTAGTCGCCACGTTCGACCAGCTTTTGTGCGTAGTCCCGATAGGCCGTGACGAGTTCGGCCAGGTTTTCGTTATCGCCCGGGGCTTGCTGCATGCGCTTCAAGAGATCGCCGATCCTCTGACGCAACTGCGTTACCTCATCGGATGGCGGTAGCGCCGGTGTCGGTAACGCCGCGGTTTGTGCGGGCACAGGCGCGGGTTCGGCCGCAGGCGCGGGATCCTGGGCCGGAGAAGAGGTGACGGGCGCCGGATCCGCCATGGCGACAGGCAGGTCCACCGCGGGACTCTGAGCGGCGGAGAGGGGCTCCCGGCCTGAGGCAGCGACCTTAGGCGGTTCGCTGGGCGTGTCCTGGGGCCTTGGCGGCGCGGCAACAACGGGCGCCTCAGCCAGGGGCGCCGGTTCGGCGGCCTCCCCTGGCTCCACCGCGTTAGCTGCGTCCGGCGGCGCAGGTTCTACCGCTGCACGGTCCGGCGATTTCGGCGCCGCCGCGATTACGGCATCCTTCGCGTGTGTCTGTATGGCCCGGTAAATCACTGCCAAGGGAGCGCCGCCGTCGCGCACGCGCGCGGTCCCTTTCCGCAGCTCTTCAAGATATTGGAGCGCCTCCTCGAATTCCTGCCTCGGCCGATCGAAGAGCGGCTTGGGCGAGGCCATGAGCACCAAGAGTTCCCGGCCGAAAGGGGGGAAAATTTCATAAGTGACAGCCGCCCCCGGCGCGCCAATTATGACTTTACTGCCACGCGGCGTCGCCATGCCGTCGGTTCCGGGTACGGGCAGGATGTGCACAACATTGCCGTCGATTTGATAGTAATCGAGGTAGAGATAGCCTTCGTAATCCGGCGCCGTTACCCGGAACTCGATAGTCCCGCCCTCGCGGTACACGCCATCCGGTGCGTTAAGGCTGAATTCCAAGCCGCGCCCCGAGACTTCGCCCGGCATACCAACGACGTCCTCGATCTGACGCAGGATGTCTTCGGGCACCGTCTCAGCCTCGACCGCGCCGGTGGGCCTGGGGACCAACGCAAGCGCCAGCAAGCCGAGCGCCAAAGCCCAGCGCCGTCGCACCAGGCCATTTCCCAAGGACGGCGGCCACGCGCTCCCGCCGTCGCGCGTTTGGTCCCTGGCATTGATTTTATCGAGACCGATCACAAAGCCTGCCATTCTTCCCCTGTTGGCCAGGAAATATAGCACCAACTTGAATACAATCACTATTAGTGCGTAATCGGCCTATTTGAAGACCGTTCCCAGACCGCACCCGGAGCGTCCGCCTATCGGCCCGCCCCGCAAGGGATAGTCCCGCATAAAACCATTCAGTAAATGTGGGAAAAGCGGCTCGTCAGCGGAGAGGTACGATACCTGCATTTCAGCCGGAGCAGCAATTAGTTGCGCGAAATCCAAAGTTGACTAAAAAGAATAGTCAGACAAAACATTTCTATAAGGCTCGAGACAGGCTCGGAAATATTTGTTGGTTAATCTTGGCGATGAGAAAAGCTAATGTCGCTACTTATTGGGGTTCCTGCGCGTAGCCACCGGCATCGCGGGAAGCTGCGGGTGCGCAATGAGCGGCCCGGCCGGCGCGCGACTTTTATTTGGACTGCAAGCGCGTAGAAAGGTAATCCAGAGGCAAAAGTCCGGAGCGGATCAGAAATCCGGGAGCAAAAGAACTGGGGTGGAGTCGGCATGGGACAATCTAAAGTATGTGCGATCGCGATCCTGGCCGGAGCCCTGACGGTTGCGGCGTGCTGGCCGGCAATCGCGGCTTGGGATAAGGCTCCCGAGTCAGGGAGCCGGGAACGCCCCACTGGAATAGAACCGGCAGCAACGGCGACGCCGGCCAAGCTCCTCCTCGCCGGGGTGCGCAGTTCCCGCGAGTCGCAGGCAGCCGAGATCGCGTTTTGGGAGACAATTAAGGACAGCACCGACCCGGCCGAGTACGAGGCCTATCTTCAGGCCTTCCCCGAAGGAATTTTCGCTCCCTTGGCACGTGCGCGGGTCCGCTTGTATCAGCAGGCGGCCCCAGCGCCCAAACCCGAGCCGCAGCCTGAGCCTGCACCCGCTAAAAAGGCAGAGCCCGCACCGGCCCCAGCTCCGGTTAAAAAGGCGGAGCCGGCCCGGCTCGCCCCGCCGGTCGTCGACCCGGTTCAGGGGAGCTATATAGCGCGTACGGAGTCGAATGTTCGTAGCGGGCCGACATCGGACTCCACGATCCTGGGCTCACTCAAACGCGGCGCCGCTATCGAGATGCTCGGTAAGGTTCGCGGCCAGGAATGGTATCAGGTTCGGATCGCCGGGGGGCGGGTCGGCTTCGTGGCGGCGGGTCTCATCCTCGAGATCGCCCGGCCAAGTCCAGCCCCTGCCCCGGAACCCGCCAAAAAATCTGAGCCCGCGCCCGTGAAAGCGGCGGCCGCGCCGGCCGGGAGTGGAGAGACCTTCCGGGACTGCCCGAAGTGTCCCGAAATGGTCAAGATTCCCGCTGGGAGCTTTCAGATGGGGGCGAAAGACGGCGATCCAACTGAGCGGCCCGTGCATAGGGTTAGGATCGGCGCCCCTTTCGCGATCGGCCGCTTTGAAGTAACCGTGGCCCAGTGGGCCGCGTGTTTCAGCGACGGCGCCTGTACCTTCGAGCCCCGGGCGACCGCCGATCCGGACCGCACGGCTATACGCAATGTCAGTTGGGACGATGCCATGCGCTACACCGCCTGGCTGAGCCAGAAAACTGGGCGGCAATACCGATTGCCGAGCGAGGCGGAGTGGGAATACGCCGCGCGAGCCGGCTCTTCAGGTCTATATTGGTGGGGTAACAAACCAGCTGCGGACAAGGTCAATTGCAAGAATTGCGGCGGCCCCTGGAGCCGAAAGGCGCCAGCACCGATCGGGAGCCAAGCCCCCAATCCCTTCGGCCTTCACGACATGAATGGCGGTGTCGCCGAGTGGACCGCCGATTGCTGGGAGAACTCCTATGCGGGCGCCCCCAACGACGGCAGCGCGCGGGGCGGAAGCCGCTGCGCGCAGCGCGTTCTTAGGGGCGGCTCGTGGCGCAACGAGGCCGTTTACTTGAGATCGGCATCCCGATTGTTCTACGACGCGGACGTCCGTTATCTTGTCAACGGCCTCCGCGTCGCCGCTAGCGCAAACTAAGCCGGCGGCCGAGCCTGCCGCTTCAGCGCGAGTCCCTACCAGGCCGCCTAGGGCGCGACCGTGATGGTTATGCGCTTGGAAACAACCGGCGGGTTATGCGGAATATGCTCCGCATCGCCCATGAGAAGCTGCAAGGTATGCTTACCAGGCGGCAGTTCCAGCACCGTCTCCGTCTGCCCCGCTCCGAAGTGCAGATGATTCTTGTCCGCCGGAATGTCTTCGTCTAAGGGCGGCAAATCGGTATCGACCAAGAGATGATGGTGGCCGGTTTTCGGCTTGACGATGCCGGCTGGGGCAACGCCGATATGGCGCAAGCCGAACCAAACCGGGAATCTGGTGTTGCGAATCACCTCGCCGTCGTTCGGCCATCCGATATAGACGTAGGCATCCTTAGGAGCCGGCGTTTCGCCGGCAGTCGCGGTATGAGCGGCCAGACCGGCCGCGACGACGGCGGCGGCAAAAATTCCGTATTTGTACATCCGATTCAAGCCCCCAGTTGGCTGAAAGAGTCTCTGCATATTATTCATCACGGCACGGTCACTGTAATCCGTTCCGAATAAAGCGGCGGATCGTGCGGGATGTGATCGTAATCGCCCATGAGAACCTGGAGCGTATGCTTGCCGGGCGGGAGCTCGATCCGCGCCTCGGTTTGGCCGCCACCGAAATGCAGGTGGTTCTTGTCGGCGGGAATATCTTCGTCGAAGGGCGGCAGGGGCCGGTCGATGATCAGGTGCTGATGGCCGGTGTTCTTCTTGATGACCCCGGCGGGGGCAATACCGATGCCCTTGGCCCCCATGCGTACCCACAGCTTACCGCCGTGTATAACCTCGCCATCCTTCGGCCAAATGATCCAAACCCTGGCCCCCGGCGGCGACACGGTTTCCCCCGCGGCAGCCGGTGCGCTCGCCACGGGTGACAAGGCCAACATGGCTAAGGCCGCTATGGCAAGAAATACTATCCCCTTCATCGATCCCTCCCCTACTCGGTTACCCTTTTCACGGTAATACCACACTCGCGCGCCGAAATGTAGCCTTCGCGGCCAATTATCCTATTGAGATTCCCTTGAACCCGCTGTGGAATCACGGGCCGGAGCCGAAGATGAAGGCGCCGGCTCCCGCTGGCGCGCGTTTTCCAAACTTGCCACCATCTTGTTGAACGCGGTGAAGAGCGCGCCCAGCTCGTCCTTGCGCTCCTGCGATATACGGCAATCGTAGTTGCCAAGCGTCACTTCCTCTAACCCGTCGCGCGCGACATTGATGGGACGCGCGAGCAACCGGGCGAGCATGAAGGAGACGACGGCGACCGCCGCAATGGTCGCGACCGCCAGGGCCAGCAGCAATACCAGCGTGGTTCGCTCAACATCCTCCACATTCGCTCTGGAAAGGCCGAGGCGGATCGACCCGACCTCCTGATTCTGAAACAAAATTGGCGTGCGAAAATCGAATGCATCGGACCCGTCCGGCAGTTCGACGAACGACGTACGCACACCGCCGCTGTCCGAGTGCAGCTCGGCCGGAACCGGCTCCGCATAGGTTTGCCCGATCATGGCGGCATCGGTCGCACCACGTATTACGCCACGATGATCGAGAACGACCAGGTAATCCAGCGTCTCACGGCGGCTTGCCTCGGCCACGAAAGTCTCGATCGCGACCCAGTCCTGGCTAAGGACCGGAATCGCACTTTCCACTGCGATAAACTTGGCAAAAGAGGCGCCCGAGTCGACAGCGAATTGGATAAGCGTCTGCGATTGCTTTTGCTGAATAAAAAAGATGCTGACCGCCATTGTCACCGCCACCAGGCCGGCCAGGAGTGCGGTCCAGCGCACGCTGATAGGGATAAAGCCTTGACGTTTCGTGTCTTCGTTAAGATCGGTAAGGGCGCGCAGTTCGCGCTCCAATGCGTTGGCTAACTCGCTACCCGATTGAAAGCGCCGGTCCGCCTGTTTGGATAAGAGCTTGCCCACGATGTGTTGCAGTCCGATGGGAACGTCCGGCGCCACGTCGCCAAGCGGTGGCGGTTCCTCGCGGGTGATCTGATACAGGAGCGTTGCCATGGTATCGGCGTTGAAGGGTCGGCGCCCGGCAAAGAGCTGATACAGGATCACACCCACCGAAAACAGATCGGAGCGCCCATCTACCCGCGCGCCCATAACCTGTTCCGGCGACATGTACTGGGGGGTGCCCAGAACCGTTCCGGCCTGCGTGTGCCGTGTCGCATCGGGTTCGTCGATATGGGCTATACCAAAATCGGCGATCTTGATGTCGTGTCCATCGGGCAACAGCAGGATGTTGCTGGGCTTTATGTCGCGGTGCACGACGCCCTGAGCGTGCGCGTAATCGAGGGCCTTGGCCAATTGGACCCCAATGCTCAAGGCTTGGGTCGTAGGCAGCTTGGCGCTGTCCCGTAGCACCTCGTCCAGGGGGGTGCCGTCAACCAGCTCGATGATGATGTAGGGGCGATCGCCCAGGCGCCCGACATCGTAGACCGTGACAATGTTGGGATGCACGAAGGAGCCCGCAGCCTTGGCCTCGCGCAGGAAGCGGGTCACGTACTCCTCGTCGAGGCTACGCTCTTCCTTTAGGATTTTGCAGGCGAGCGTCCGTCCGATCTGCGGGTCGTAAGCTTTGTAGACTTGGGCCATCGCGCCCTCGCCTATCAGCTCCCGGATCTCATATCGGCCCACGCTGTCGATCATCGTCGTCCTGCAAATCCATCGGTCACGCACCGGTTGGAGCCGCGAAGCGACGCGCCGGCCAAGACGTTAAAGCTCAAAATCCTCGGCACAGTTGGTCGCCCGCCTCTTGCGTTCGGAGAGAATTGTGCATGAAGTTTATCGGAGCATTCCCTGCCATGCGACCATGTATTGCAGCACCTGCGACCCGGCATACGATTCTATCGGGGCCCTGGGTCTGGGGCCATGCTTGGTACTTTGAAGATATCCTCAGACCTGATACAGTCGGTTCCGCCTGTTGGATCGGTCGCTGACTGAACCTTAAGCCATTGTGATCATGAGAATTGTGTCAGCGCAAGTTTGGTGGTGGCCGTGACGTGGAAGATAAATTGGCTGGCGCGGTGCCACGCACGGGCGAACAACGATCGGGGCTCAAATGGGGTGGCACGGGACGCCCTACCGCCGATTCGGGTGGTGTGACGAATGGGATATTCCGGGCGGAACGATCGTAGTGGACATGGCCCCGCACCCCAGCGGCGTATAGCCATCCGGGCTCTGTGGCCCGCGGCACCGGCCTGGAGGGCCGGGCAATGTCGCTGACCTTGCGGGTCAAGTCTATCGCCGGTCAAGCGCCAGGCACATCTAATTCCCTCACGCTGGATAAGGGGACCGCGACGCTTGGACGCAGCTCACGGAACGATTTAGTTCTTCCCGACCCTCAGCGCGTGGTTTCAAAGCAGCATTGCATCGTCGAGTTCGTCGACGGCAAGTACCGTATAACCGACACCAGCACCAATGGCGTCTTCTTGAACCGGGAAGAGAAACCCATCGGGCGCGGCAAGACCGCCCTATTGGAGGACGGCGACCAGCTTCGGATTAGCCACTACGAGATCCTGGCCCAGGTCAGTGCCCCAAGCGCATCGACGCCGGAGCGCCACGCCACACTCTCGGACACGCACGACATGCCAGAGCGCCGCGAAGCCCTGGACCGCATGATCGGGCTGGCCGACAGGATCGACGCCAGCGCACCGTATGGGCTCACGGCGGACCCCATCATTCCCGACGATTCGGGTATCTGGGGCCCCTCGAGCAAAACTGAAAATGCGCCGACATCCGGCCAACATATCTCACCGGAACGGGAGTACTTCGAGGCCCCAAAGCTTCTCAACGAGATTCCTGAGGATTGGCACGAAGAATCGGAATCTCCCGACCCGGAGCCTATCGCTCCGGAAATCGACCCCGTGCCCGAAACCACGGCAGCAGCCCCGGCGGCCGCGGCGCCGCCGCTAACCGCCCCGGCACACCCGCGGCGCGACGGCCCCAGCGCGTGCGAGGCTCAACCGGCGGAAACTGCGGCGACGCAGGCGGCGCTGCACGCTTTCCTGGCAGGCGCCGAACTGGACGATCTGGAGATTCCAGACGCGCAGGCGGCAGAGACGATGCACATGGTCGGGCAAATGTACCGGGAAGTCGTCACCGGCCTAATGGAAGTTCTCGCGGCGCGCAGCAGCATCAAGAACGAGTTCCGTTTGTCGCAGACGACAATCCAACCGGCACAGAACAACCCTTTGAAATTCTCGCTTGGCGCCGACGATGCGATGACGGCGCTGTTGACGCGCAAGGGGCGAAGCTACCTGCCGCCGGTTCAGGCAGTTCGGGAATCGATTGGCGACATCAAGGCGCATCAAGTTGCCGTTCTTGCCGGGATGCAAATCGCGCTCAAGGAGTTGTTACGCCGGTTCGATCCGGCGGCACTGGAAGAACGTATGCGCAAGGACCGTGGCTTGGCCGACCTCTTGAGCGTCAAGAAGGCGCGCTATTGGGATGCCTTCGGGCAGATGTATCAGGAGCTGGTTGTCGAGGCCGAAGACGATTTTCACAGTTTATTCGGGAAGGAATTCAATCGCGCCTACGAGGATCAGGTTCGCAAGCTAGAAAAACAGTAGCTGGGTCGAGACCGAACCGGATCGAAAATACTAGACGGCACCAACGAGTGTCCGCATTGAGAGGGAGAGAGATCGTGAGTAATTGGGTGCGTGCTCTGGCGCTCGGCGCCATGGCGTTCAGTCTGCCGGGCTGTATCGCGGATATCGCGGGAGGTGTCACCGGCAAACTGGTCGAGAAGCTTTTCGAACCGTCACCGACCCGAATCGAAGCCACAATACAGGCGGCCGAAGACATCAATCCAGACTACGACGGTCAGGCTTCGCCGCTTGTTGTTCGGCTCTACGAGTTGAAATCGCCCACGGCGTTCAATAACGCCGCGTTCTTCACGCTCTACGACGGCGACTTGGCGGAGTTGGGCGCCGATTTGCAGAACCGCGAGGAAATCGAATTGAAGCCCGGGCAAGCGGTCGAGGTTGTACGCGACCTCAAACCCGAAACCCGCTTCATCGGCATCATGGCCGCCTACCGCGATATCGACAACGCGACCTGGCGCGCGGTGCGGTCAATCGAGGAAAACGAGACCGCCGAACTGACCATAGCAGTCCAGCGCCTGGACGTTTCGATTGCGGAAACGGACTAGACGGGCTAGTGGGTAGAATCCAGCATATGCCGCCCAACAGCGCGGCACGAGGCGCCCCTGTGCGCCGTGGCATGGCTCATGGCACGGAAATCTGATGTCGCAAGAGAATAAAGTCGTTTGGTCGGATGGAATGTTCCTACGGCCTCATCATTTTCAGCAGCAAGATCGATACTTCGAGAACCTGGTGGGGTATTGCACCAGCGCGCAGCGCCCGCACGCATGGGGCTTTGCCGGGCTTACGATCGACACCGACTTGCTCCAGACGGGGAAATTCGCTCTCCGCGAGTCTCACGGAATCTTACCGGACGGGAGCGCTTTTAGCCTGCCCGATCAGGCCGACCTCCCCAAGCCGCTGGATCTTACTGAAGACGTTGAGAGCAGTATTGTCTACCTGGCCTTACCCGTGCGCGACAACGGCGCGACCGACATGGCGGACGAGGGGACCGAGGGTGGCGTGGCACGCTATCAGGTGCGCGAAACCACCGTGCGCGACAGCAGCGGACGCACGGAAACGCCGGTCTCGATCCACGTCGGGCGCTTGCGGTTCCGGCTTATGTTGGAGAGCGAGGATCGGCGCGGCTATCACTGTCTGGGTATCGCACGCGTGCTGCAGGTCGGCGCCGACCGCCGCGCGGTTCTCGACGAGACCTATATCCCGCCGTCCCTCGACTGTCGTGTATCGCACGGGCTCGCTGGATTTGTT
This sequence comes from Kiloniellaceae bacterium, assembly GCA_021776115.1. Lineage (GTDB taxonomy): Bacteria > Pseudomonadota > Alphaproteobacteria > Kiloniellales > J153 > JAJFGN01. The sequence goes on from JAJFGN010000083.1 coordinate 14,340, forward strand.
AACGAGCTGATCGGCCTGTTACACCAAAGGGGGGAAGCCTTGGCCGGGCGCGTTTCGGAGTCCGGACGCGGAGGCGCGGCGGAGATCGCCGATTTCTTGCTGCTTCAGGCGGTCAATCGATATGAGCCCCTGGTCGCGCATCTGGCCAAGACCAGCCCCCTACATCCAGAAGCGCTCTATCGCCTGCTCCTCACCCTTGCCGGAGAGCTTGCCACTTTTTCGTTGGATACCAAACGTCCGCCCGGCTTTGCGGATTATCGGCATGACGCCCTCCAGGAAACTTTCGAGCCGGTCAAGACCTCGCTGCGGCGTTCGCTCAGCATGATCATCGAGCGCGGCGCCGTGTCGATCCCTCTGGAAGAGCGCCGCTACGGCATCCGGGTCGCGATCATGGCGGACCTCGGCCTGTTGAGTCAGGCGGACTTCGTGCTTGCGGTCAATGCCGACGTACCCTCGGAGGCTATTCGCAAAAGCTTTCCCTCGCAGGCCAAGGTCGGGCCGGTCGAGCGAATCCGTGAATTGGTCAACTTGGCGCTTCCAGGCATCCCGCTGTCGCCCCTGCCGGCGGCGCCCCGGCAGATCCCCTTTCACGCCGGCGTGACGTACTTTCAGTTAGATACAAGCCACGAGTTTTGGAAACAGCTCGATCAATCGGGCGGCCTGGCGTTCCACGTTTCGGGTACCTATCCAAATCTCTCGATGGCGTTCTGGGCCATCAAACGGTAGCGGTCATGCAAGACGACGATCATGGCTCAAAGCCGCCGCCCGAGGATCTCGAGCGGACTATTATCATGCCGACCCCGGGAGGGCGTCGACGGAGCACCAGCGAGCCAAGCAACGGCGGCGGTCCCTCCGCGCCCCACCTAACCGTTCCACCGCCCTCGGCCGCCGCGCTTGCCGATACCGCCCGGTTCCTGGACGAAGGGATAAGCCGTAACAGCCTTTTGCGCGCGGCGGTCACCGTCTTCGCCATGGTGCGCCACGTCCGCACCTTGCCGCATAACGACGACGTGGCGGCGCTGCGCGAACAAGTGCTGCGCACGGTCAAGGCTTTCGAGGCCAAGGCGCGCGAACTTGGCACCAGCCCGGAGGCCGCCTATGCCGGGCGCTACGCCCTGTGCGCCCTGATCGACGAGACCGTGCTTAGCACGCCCTGGGGCAGCGACAGCGTCTGGAACGAACAAAGCCTTCTGGCGACCTTGCACAACGAAACTCGGGGCGGCGAGAAATTTTTCCAAATCCTCTCGCGTATGTCGGAAGATCCGGTGCGCAATCTCGATCTCTTGGAATTGCTGTATGTGTGCCTTTGTTTGGGTTTTCGGGGCAAGTACGGCGTCGTGCAAAACGGGCACGCGCAACTGCAGGAAATCGAGCATCGGCTTTATCAAACGATCCGCGCGCAAAGGGGCGTCCCGGAAACCGAACTTTCGCCGCATTGGCGGGGCGCGACCGATCGCGGCGCGGCGGTTGCCCGCTTCCTCCCGCTATGGGTGGTGCCGGTCTTGGTATGTTCGGTGGCGGTTCTCCTGTTCATGGGCTTGAGCTACAGCCTGAACCGCTCATCGGACGATGCTTTCAACAGATTGAGCGAGATCGGCCGTGGTGTGGCGCCGCGTCCGGCGGTGACCGCCGCTCCGATCCCGCCCGCGCCAAGGATCGCCACCGCGACGCAAGAGCCCGCGCCGCCCGGCTTGGTTGAGCGCTTGAGCGCCCGCCTGAGCAATGAAATCCAACAGGGATTGGTCGAGGTTCTGGAGGATGGCGACGGCGCGATGATTCGAATTCACAACCGCGGCCTCTTCGCGTCCGGCCGCGCGCGGGTTTCCAATAGCCACCGTCAGGTTTTGGCCGGGGTTGGCGCGGCCCTGGACAGCGAGTCCGGATCTGCGCTGGTTGTCGGACACACCGACAGTCAGCCGATCCGCACCCTTCAGTTCCCCTCGAACTGGCACCTATCGGCGGCGCGCGCCAAGTCGGTGGCCGAGATATTGGGCGCGGCAATGCGCGACCCCACCCGGCTTCAGCCCGAAGGCCGCGCCGACAAGGAGCCGATAGCGAGCAACGCGACCGCCGAAGGGCGGGAAGCGAACCGGCGCATCGAAATTAAGATTGCAGGAAACTAGCTCGCCATGAGGAAACTTTTCGGCTGGCTTTTCAATCGCATGGTGATCTCGGTCCTGGGAATCGTCCTGCTTTGCCTCTTGGTATGGTTCGTCGGACCTTTGATCGCGATCGCGGGCTTTCAACCCTTGCTCGACCCCACGGCGCGCCTTGCGGCGATTCTGGTCGTCGTCCTGATCTGGGGGATTCGGAACCTTTGGACCGCGATTAAAGCCAAGAAGACCAACACTCAGGTCGTCGCGGAACTCAGCGAGGTGCCAGCGGAGGACGAGGCCGCGACAGGAACGCCCGAAGAAGTCGCGGTTCTGCGCGAGCGCTTCCAGGACGCCCTCTCGACCCTCAAGCAAGCCAAGCTGGGCGGCCGGCGCGGCCGGCGGCAACTTTATCAGCTTCCCTGGTATCTCATTATCGGACCACCCGGCGCCGGTAAGACGACAGCGCTCAAGAATTCGGGCTTACGTTTCCCGCTGACGGAGAAATTCGGTGACGCCGCGGTCCAAGGGGTCGGCGGCACACGCAATTGCGATTGGTGGTTTACCGAGGAAGCGGTTCTTCTGGATACCGCGGGCCGCTATACGACCCAAGACAGCGACCAAGCGGCGGACCGCGCGGCCTGGTCCGGATTCCTCGATCTCTTGAAGCGTCACCGCCGGCGCCGGCCCATCGACGGGGTCTTGATCGCCTTTAGCGTGACCGACATCGCACAAAGCGACGATAGCGAGCGGCGCGCGCATGCAAGCGCGGTGCGCCAGCGATTGCAGGAGTTGCATGAAACCTTGAAGGTGCAGGTTCCGGTCTACGTCATTTTTACCAAGTGCGATCTGGTTGCGGGCTTTGTCGAGTTCTTCGACGATCTGGGGCGCCAGGAGCGGGGCCAGGTTTGGGGCATGACGTTCTCGCCGGAAACCTCGCACCGGCTCGGCGCCGTGGGCGAGGAGTTCGGCGCCGAGTTCGACCAAGTCATGGAACGCCTCGATGCCCGCATGTTCGAGCGTTTCAACCAGGAGCGCGAGCCGCAGCGTCGAGGCTCGATACAGGGATTCGTCCATCAGATGGGCCTCCTGCGCGGTCCGCTGCACGGTTTCTTGAAGGAAATTTTCCAGCCCAGCCGCTACGAGAGCCAAAGCTTGCTTCGCGGCGTTTATTTCTCTAGCGGCACGCAGGAAGGCACGCCCATAGACCGGGTGATCAGCGCCATCGCCGGCACCTTCGGTCTAGAGCGTCAGGTTCTCCCCGCATTCAGCGGTCCGGGTAAAAGCTACTTCCTGACCCGCCTCCTCAGCGACGTTGTATTCCAGGAAGCCGGCCTGGTTACTCGCACCGGTCTTTTCGATCGCTTCCGTCACTATTTTCAGTGGGGTTCGTACCTGGCGGGCGCGGCAGTGTTAGCGCTCGTCGCCCTTGCATGGACCACCAGTTATACCTTCAACCAAACTTTCATTTCCGATTCGGAGGGCAAGGTCGCGGCTTACGAGGCCTTGGCCCAGCAGTACGCCGACGGACGCGGCAGCGCGGTCGAAATCTTGCCGCTACTCGATGCCTTGCGCGGCCTGCCGGGCGGTTACGACGAGCGGGATGTTTCGCCGCCCTTGGCCATGGGATTCGGTCTCTATCAAGGCGACAAGCTTGGCGACGCCGCGCGCGCCGCCTATCGCCGGGCGCTCAATTCCATGATGCTGCCACGCGTCCTGGCTAGGCTGGAGACCCAGGTACAGGAAAACGTGCGCAACCCGGTACTGCTGTACGAGACGCTCAAGGTTTATCTGATGCTTGGCAACCCACGGTTCCTGGATCGCGATCTGGTCCAGCTTTGGATCGCCTTGGATTTAGAAACACGTATGCCCGGCCCCACCAACGAGGACCGCCGCGCCGCCTTGAGAAAACATCTGGCGGCCATGCTCCAAAGCGAGTTACGCCCCCTGCCGCTTGACGGCACCATTGTCGCGCAGGCGCGCGCCGTGCTCGCGCGCCAACCCTTGTCCTTGCGCGTCTACGGGCAAATTCAGCAGGCAACGCAGGGGCGCGAGAAAGCCCCTTGGCGGCTGACCGAAAAAATTGGCGCGGGCGCGGCGCAATTTTTCCAACGGCGCAGCGGTGCGGATTTATCGGAGGGCATTCCTTACCTCTTCACCTACAACGGTTTTCGCGACGAGTTTCTGGCCAAGGGACAAATCTTGATTCGTGAATCCGCATCGGAAACCTGGGTCCTGGGCCCGGAATACGAAAGCGGCATGAGCGAAGCGCAGATCGTCAAGCTCACGCAAGAGGTGACCGAGCTATACCTGGCGGACTACATCGGTCGGTGGGAGGCTTTCATCGGCGACCTCGATATTGTGCCGTTCCGCGATTTCAATCACGCTGTCAGCGTCGTGAACGGCTTGTCGGCCGTGGACTCCCCCATGAAGGCGCTGCTCCGCGCCATTAGCGAGGAGACACAATTGGCGAAGACGTCCACCGGGTTGCCGGGCGGGGGCGAGACATCTGGCCGCTTGAGCGAGATGAAGAACCGGCTCGCAAAGCTGCTGCAGTTGGCGCCGGAGGCAGAAGCGAGCTTGTCGGGCCAAAATCCTTTTATGGCGGTCGATCGAAGTTTCGAGAAATTGCGCGCCCTGGTGCGCGGTGCCGACCAAGGAAACGCACCGATCGATCAGGTTGTTACGTTGCTCAAGGATTTGTATCTACATCTGGCTACGATCGGCAGCGCCAACAATCGTGGCGACGCCGCCCGCGCCGCCGCGGCGAGCGGTTCGGGTATCGTGCAGCAGGTGCGCTTCGAAGCCGACCGCCTGCCTGAGCCGGTCAGCCGCTGGCTTCGCCGGCTGGCCAACGCCAGTTCGCAAATCACCGCTGGCGCGGTGCAATCGCGGCTCGGCGCCGTATGGTCGAGCGATATCGCCCCCTATTGTGCAAGCGCCCTGGGGAGCCGCTACCCCTTATCCAAGAACAGCCCGGACGACGCCAACCTGAGCGATTTCGCGCAATATTTCGGACCGCAGGGGTTGGTCGACAAGTTCTTCGACAAGTACCTGGCGCCATTCGTCGATACGTCGGTCCGGCCCTGGCGTCCTCTCAGCGGTAGCGGACAAGTCAAGGTCTCGGCTTCCGCGCTAGCGCATTTCGAAGCGGCGGCGCGGGTGCGCGAAGCATTCTTCGCAGGTGGCAACGCGGCACCGCGCGTCACCTTCGAGGTCCGTCCTCTCAAGTTGCATAAAGCGGCTAGCCAAGTCGTGCTCGAAATTGGGGCGCAGAAGCTCATCTATCGGCACGGACCGACCCGGATGCAGCGGATGCAATGGCCGGCGCCCGACGGCGGCAATCGGGCCCGCATCGCTTTCACGGCGCTGGCCGGCGGCCGCACAATCAACGCTTCCGCGGAGGGGCCCTGGTCCCTGTTTCGCTTGCTCGACAAAGCCAGGGTTGAACAGGCCGGTGCATCGGACCGTTTCCGCGTCGACTTCGACGTGCAAGGCCTCTCCGTCGAGTTTGAATTGCGCGCGACCAGCGTGACGAATCCTTTCCGCCCGGGTGCGATCGACGGCTTCCAATGCCGGGAACGGCTTTAGCCCGGATTACGAATCGTTAACCATAACGGGCGATGGTTTCCGCGCGGGCGACGGCCAGATAAAATGCCGTTTGGAGAGGATATACAGGCCTAGTCTTGCCAGACATCGACACAAATATCGCCGACCTGGGCACCGCGCCGATAAGCGAGGCAGCCCCAGCTGGGGCTTCGGCTCGTTATGAGCCGGAATTCGAGCGGATCGAAGGTGAGATCGCGAAACTGGAAGCCTTAAACGGCTCGCCGGTCGATTGGCGCGTGGTCGCCGAGAACGGCATCGCGATCCTGCGCAGGAAATCGAAAGATCTGCTGGTCGCCGGTTTCCTGTGCCGGGGTTTGTTCGAAGTGAACGGCTACCCAGGCCTTGGCGCCGGGCTCAAGGCCATGCGATCGATGAGCGAGCAATTCTGGGACCAGCTTTTCCCAGAGGCGAGGCGCCCGAGGGCGCGCGCCGCGGCCGGCGGGTGGCTTGCCGAGCGCCTGACCAATGCGGTTGGACGCAAGGCCCCCACGCCAAGCGACCGGGAACCGATCGAGCTTTGTTTGGCCGAGTTGGAGGCCCTGGCCGCTCTCCTCGACGAGAAGCTGGCGGAGCAATCGCCTAACTTCGCGGACCTGCGGCGGGCCTTGCAGGCCCAGTTGGAGACGCTGCCGGACCCGAAAGCAGCGGCAGCACCCGAGGCCACCACTCCAACGCCTGGGGCCGCCCCGGCGCCGGCAGCAGCGGCCGCGCCCGCTGCGGCAGCGGCGCCCGCCACCCCTGCCCCCGCGCCAAACGATATCGGCAGCGATCAAGACGTGCAGAAGGGCTATCGCGCGGGACGCGAATTGTTGCGTAAGATCGCGCAATACCTGCGGTCCAAGGACCCGGCTAACGCCACCCCCTATATTCTGGCGCGCCAGTCAGCCTGGCTGGGAATCGATCAAGCGCCGCCGGACCGTGACGGGGTGACCGCCCTGCGCGAGGTCTCGGCCGATCGGATCGCCGCGCTGGAGGCTCTGTCCAAGGCAGAGAAGTATCCAGAGCTGATCGAGCAAGTCGAAACCACGCTCGCGCGCGCCCCCTTCTGGTTGGACGGGCATCGGATAACCGCCACCGCCCTGGAGGCGCTGGGCCACGACCGGGCGCGACGCGCGGTCATCGAGACCTTGGCCGGTTTCTTGCGGCGATTTCCGGGACTTTTGGAGCTTAAATTCGCGAATCAGGCGCCTTTTGCGCGGGACATTACGCGTACCTGGATCGACGCGGAAGTCCTGTCCGCCGCCAGTGCGGACGCACAGGTCGCCGGCCCCGCCAAGGCCGTTCGTACCGACACCGCCGCCGCGCCCTGGCTTGAGGCCGCGGAAGAGGCCAAAAAGCTGGCGACAAAAGGCAAAATCCAGGCCGCTCTGACCCTCTTGCAGGCCGGCCAGAGGCAATCCCATTCGGTCCGGGAGCGGTTTCTTTGGGCGCGGGAGCAAGCCCGGCTCTGCCAGACGGCGGGGCGTCATGACCTGGCGGTGCCGCAGCTAGAACATCTGGACGAACAAGCAACGCATTTCCGTCTGGAAGAATGGGAACCCGATCTCAGCCTGGAAATTGCGGGTCTTTTGCTATCCTGCTATAAGAATCAAGCATCTAGAGACAAACAATCGCCCGCGCGGCTGGCCCGTATGGAGCAACTTCAGGCACGAATTGTCCGTTTGGATATCCTTGCGGCTGTCGATTCGCCGCAAAAGTAGCTGTAAATACCTAGGAAAAGGTCGCGGATCGCAAATACTTTGCTAGAATTGTCGAATAGTAACGAGGGATGGAATTAAAGTTATGGCAAAAGAGGGCTCGGTCGCGCCCAAGGAGCGCGTCAATATCGTCTATAAGCCGGCGACGGGTGGCGCCAAGGAAGAAGTAGAGTTGCCGCTCAAATTACTGATAGTCGGTGATTACACGCTGCGCGACGACGACCGGCCGCTGGACGAACGCAAGCCAGTCAATGTTGACAAAGACAACTTCAACGAGGTCATGCGCAAGCAGAACCTATCGCTGGACATCAACACGCCGAATCGCTTGTCGAGCGAGGAGAACGAGGAACTGGCCGCTAGCCTCAAATTTTCCGATCTGAAAGATTTCTCGCCCGAATCCGTGGTGCGCCAGGTGCCGGAGTTGAACAAGCTTTTGGAACTCCGCGAAGCCTTGACCGCACTCAAAGGGCCGCTCGGTAATGTCCCGGCTTTCCGTAAGATGATCGAGGCCGCCTTAGCCGACGACGATTCACGCGAGCAATTGCTCAAGGAGTTGGGCGCCGACGACAAAGGCGGTGCATAACCGCCCCGCTGCTATCACACCGCAGAATGCCTGGACTCCGAGCATCCGGGATGAACTTGATCAAGGGCGCGTCACGGCCACGACGGCATCGTGACGCGAAAAAGATGAGGAAGTGAGCATGGCCGATCCGACGAAATCCACGCAGCCCGAAGGCGCGGTCGTAGAAGAGGGCGACGGCGCCTCACTGCTTCAGCAGATCATGGGCCAGACCCGGTTGAAGCCCACCGACGAGGGCTACAACGTCGCCAAGAAGGGCGTCGAGGCCTTTATAACCGAGATGCTGGCGCCGGCCCGTGCCGAGAAGAAAATCGACAAAAGCCTGGTCGATCGCATGATCGGGGAAATCGACAATCGGCTCAGCTTGCAGGTCGATGAAATCCTGCACAATGAAAAGTTCCAGAAACTCGAATCGGCGTGGCGCGGACTGAAGTACTTGGTCGACAAGACCAACTTCCGGGAAAACGTGAAGTTGGAACTCTTGAACGCCTCGAAAGAAGACCTCCTGGAAGACTTTGAAGATGCCCCGGAAGTGGTCAAGTCCGGCCTGTACCAGCACGCTTATACCGCCGAGTACGGACAATTCGGCGGCCAGCCCGTTGCCGGAATCATTGCCAACTATGAATTCGGCCCCGGCGCCCAGGATGTAAAGCTGATGCAGTATACCGGCAGCGTGTCGGCCATGGCGCATGCGCCGTTCATCGCCGCTGCCGGGCCTGAATTCTTTGGGTTGGAGAGTTTCGAGGGTTTGCCGAATCTGAAGGATTTGAAATCCATCTTCGAAGGCCCGCAATACGCCAAGTGGCGCTCGTTCCGGGAGTCCGAGGATTCGCGATACCTTGGCCTGACCATGCCCCGCTTCCTCTTGCGCCAGCCCTACAGCGAAGAGTCCAATCCGGTGAAGGCGTTCAATTACGAAGAGAACGTCAAAGACAGCCACGAGGATTACCTTTGGGGCAATACTTCCTTCGCCTTCGCCAGCCGCTTGACCGACAGCTTCGCCAAGTACCGCTGGTGCCCGAACATCATTGGCCCGCAAAGCGGCGGGACGGTGGAGGATCTGCCGTTGCATCACTTCGATTCCATGGGGGATGTCGAAACCAAGATCCCGACCGAAGTCATGATTTCGGATCGGCGGGAGTTTGAGTTGGCCGAAGAGGGATTCATCGGCCTGGCGATCCGCAAGGGCAGCGACAACGCGGCTTTCTTCTCCGCCAATTCGGTGCAGAAGCCGAAATATTTCGGCACCAGCAAGGAAGGCAAAGAGGCCGAAACCAACTACAAATTGGGAACCCAACTTCCCTACCTTTTCATCGTCAACCGCCTCGCCCATTACATCAAAGTCCTGCAACGCGAGCAGATCGGCTCTTGGAAAGAGCGCGGGGATTTGGAGCGGGAGTTGAATACCTGGATCCGCCAGTACGTTGCCGACCAGGAAAACCCCTCCGCGGAAGTGCGCAGCCGAAAGCCGCTACGTGCCGCCGATATCACGGTGTCGGACGTCGAAGGCGATCCCGGCTGGTACAAGGTTTCCATGTCGGTGCGGCCGCATTTCAAATATATGGGTGCGAGTTTTACCCTGTCCTTGGTCGGGAAGCTCGACAAGTCCTGAGGTCGTGCTCGGAGGCCGCAAGTCCCTAGCGCGAAGGAGTGTGGCCGGCCATGGTGTTCGATCGATCCCTGCTGGAACGGATTGACGAGCCCGAGCGGCGGGACCGGCGCTTGAATGCCGATCCGGCCCAACTCTCGCGGTCGATCGCGCGTCACCTCTCCCGCATGCTCAATGTACGCCAGGGAAGCGTCGCCACCTTGCCCGAATACGGTATGCCCGATTTCAATGATCTTGTCGGCCGGTTCCCGGACGGCCTAAACTTGATTCGCCGCGCGATTCGCGCGTCGATCGAACAGTATGAGCCGCGCCTGCGCCGAGTCGCGGTCAAGCAAGTCGTCAATGAAGACGACCCTTTGGACCTACGCTTTAGAATATCCGCGTCGATGATCCTGGAAGACCGGGACGAGCCCGTCGCCTTCGAAACTCTGATCGGCAGTTCCGGTCAGATCCAGGTTCGAGGCTGATCGCTGTGTCCTTTAACAAGTACTTTCAGGACGAATTGACTTACTTGCGCGAGCTCGGGCGCGAGTTCTCCAATGCCAATCCGAAACTGGCTCCGCACTTAGGCGAAGGCAGCAACGATCCCGATGTCGAGAGGCTGCTCGAGGGCTTCGCTTTTCTTTCGGGACGCATCCGGCAGAGGCTGGACGACGAACTGCCGGAGCTGACCCACAGCTTGATGTCGCTGCTATGGCCGCACTACCTGCGGCCCGTGCCCTCCATGTCTATCCTCCAGTTCCAGCCGATACACAGCGCCCTGACAGGACCGGCCGTGATCGAAAAGGGTGTGGAGGTCAATTCCGTGCCGATCGATGGAACGGCCTGCCGTTTCCGCACTTGCTACGACGTCGCAATCGCACCGCTGGACATCAACGCGGCGAAGCTAGAGAAGACCGCCGCCGGCGCCGTTCTAACGCTTGGATTCGCGGTGCAGCCAGGGACCTCGCTGGACAGCTTGGGCCTCGACACCCTGCGGCTTTATCTGCACGGGGAACCGGCCGTGAGCCGGAGCCTCTATCTCTGGATGACGCGTCATGTGGACCGTGTGACGGTGCGCGCCGGCAGCGGGCCGCAGGCCCAGACTTTCGATCTGCCGCCTCACCGGATTGGCCCGGCCGGTTTCGCCGCAAACGAAGGGCTTCTGCCCTACCCTTCCAACGCCTTTGAGGCCTACCGGTTACTCCAGGAATATTTCACCCTGCCGGAGAAGTTTCTGTTCCTGGACATCGACGGCCTGGGTCCCTTACGCGACTTCAAGATGGCGGAACGGTTTGAGATTAGCTTTAACTTCACCCGAGCCCCCGAAGACCATGTGCGGCCGAAAGCGGAAAACTTCCGTTTGTTCTGCACACCGATCGTCAATCTCTTCGCCGGCGATGCCGATCCGGTTCGCATCGATCAGACCAAGGCAGAATACCGGGTGCGCCCCTCGGGCAAGGAACCCAGCCATATCGAGCTCTACTCGATCGACAAAGTCGAAGGCTGGGTCCAAGGCACCGGCAATCGGCGCGCCTATGAACCCTTTGAATCGTTTCGGCACGACATACACGATTCCTCTGGCGAAGGCGGGTCCACTGGCGAACGCGGGACTTTCTACCGCTCCCGCTTGACGCCGGCGGCCGTGGGACGCGGCTTAGAAACCTATATCTCTTTCGTCGACGCCAGCGACACGCAGAACCTGCCGCCGACCGAGACGATTACCCTCCAGCTAACCTGTACCAACCGCCAGTTACCCGAAAAGCTTCGCGCGGGCGATATCGCGACACCGACCGGAACCTCTCCTGAGTTCGCGAAGTTTCGCAACCTCATCCCGGCGAGGCCGGCCGGCCTGCCACCGCTGGGAAGCGGCCTGCACTGGCAACTCATCTCCAACATGTCCTTGAACTACGTTTCGCTGCTAAGGATCGACACCTTGCGCACGATCCTTTCCGCTTACGATTTCCGCGCGATGCAGGACCGCAAGGCCGAGCGGGAAAGCAAACTTAGACTGGAAGGCCTGGTCAGCATCAAAAGCGAACCGGTCGATTTGCTGCGCCGGGGATTGCCGGTACGGGGCCTGCGCACGCGTATCGAAATGCGCGAAAGCAACTTCGCCGACGAGGGCGATATGTATCTTTTCGCCACTGTCTTGAACGAATTTCTCGCCCTATTTGCCAGTATCAATTCGTTCCACGAATTGATTGTCGAAGGCATCGAACACGGAGAGACCTATAAATGGCCGGCGAAGAGCGGGCAGCAGTTAGTGCTCTAACCAACGAACTTCTGCGCCATCCCAGGCAATTCTCGTATTATCAGATCGTTCGTCTGCTTGAACGCTCGACGCGGGGATGCGCCGCGGTCGGCTACGATGGTCCGGTGGAGCGGGAGTGCGTGCGCTTGCGCCCGAACCCAAGCATGGGCTTCGCCAGCGCCGATGTGCACGGCTTGGAGCGGCTAAGCTGGCCCGATTCCGTAACTGGCGAGCCGCGTACGATCTATCGCGTTACTGTTAATTTCTTGGGTCTTTACGGCGCCGGGTCGCCGCTCCCCGCGTTCTATACCGAAGATATCGTCATGTATGACGAAGAGGCGGATACTCGGCGTGACTTTTTCGACCTCTTTCACCACCGCTACCTTTCGTTTCTTTACCGCTCCTGGGAGAAGTACCGCTATTTCTTGCGCTACCGCACCGGTGCGAGCGACTGTTTCTCGCAGTGGATGCGGGGCCTTATCAGCCTGCAGGGGCGAACGAGCGAGGGCCCGGGAAACGAGGCGGCGGTCGAAAACCCCGAGCGGCTCTTGTCCAGCATCGGGTTGTTGCTTCTGCACAGCCGCTCGGCCGCGACTCTGGCGAAGATCCTGGTACACTATTTCGACGGCCTGCCGATACGCATCGAGCAGTTCGTGCCCCGCGAGGTCGTCATCGAGGACTCTCAGCACGCCCTGCTCGGCCGAGCCAACAGCACGCTTGGCATCGACTGTTCGCCAGGTGAGACGGTTCCGGACATCAGCGGCAAGTTCCGTATCTGCATCGGACCTCTCGACTTCACCTCTTTTCGTGGCCTGCTGCCGGATGCGGCAGGCTATCGCAAGCTGCGGAAGGTCGTCCCCTATTTGCTGCGGAACCAGCTCGACTACGACCTCGCCTTAACCCTTCGCAGCGCAGAGGTTCCGCCGCTCGACCTCGCCCCCGACTGTCCGGCCAGGCTCGGCTGGTCGAGCTGGCTTGGCTTGCACCCGGGCAGCGACAGCACGGTCGTGCTCGAGACTTGAGGCCCTGCGGCTATCCAGCGCCTCCAAAATGTCCGGCATTTGCTCTCCAGCAGTGATAGAATGACCCTGACCTTCAAGGGATTGGGGTGGGTTTTGGAAACTTGCCAAGAATTGATCGGCCGTCTGGGCGCCGCCACCGCTTCACGGAGGACGACGCCGTGACCGAGCTTGGCCGTCTACCGCCCGAGGCGGTCGAAGAGTTTGTGAAGGTCACCACCTCGCTCTCGACCGAGCGCGATCTCAACCGCTTGCTCAATACGATCTTGACGGCCTCCCGCAATCTAACCCGATCCGAGGCCGGCCGGATCTACGTCCTCGACAACACCAAGCGGTTCCTGCTGCTGGAGACGCACCAGCAAGGCGAGGACGAGGTAGATTTGACCGATGCGCCGCCCATTCCCCTGTTCTTGGGCGACCAGCGCAACGACACCAACGTCTGCGCCTATTGCACGTTCTCGGGCCGCTTGATCCGTATCGACGACCCCTACGAGTACTCCGGTTTCGATTTCAACGATCTCTACGCCGATGACCGAGCTCTGGGAGAGCGGACGCGCTCGCTCCTCGTCGTACCCTTGCGCAACCATGAAGACGACACCATCGGCGTATTGCAGCTCGCCAATATGCGCGACGCCGTTAGCGGTGAGATCGTCCCTTTCCCCGAAGAAATAGACGGTCTGGTTGCCGCCTTCGCGTCGCAGGCCGCGGTCGCGATCAACAACGTGCAACTGATTGAGCAAAACCAGCACCTCATAAAGATCCTGGACGCGACCAATCGCGAGCTTGAGAGCGAAAACAGGAAACTGCGCGACAAGATCGAGCACCAGTATCGTTTCGCCAACATCGTCGGCACGGCCAAGTCAATGGCGCACGTATTCGACCTCATGAGCAAGGTATTGAACACCGATGCCACGGTCTTGCTGGGTGGGGAAACGGGCACCGGCAAAGAACTGATCGCGCGCGCCATTCACTACAACAGCCGGCGCAAGACCAAGGAATTCGTCGCCCAGAACTGTGCGGCACTGCCGGAAACCCTGCTCGAGAGCGAACTCTTCGGCTTTAAGGCAGGCGCCTTTAGCGGTGCGAAATCGGACAAGAAGGGGCTGATTCAGCTCGCCGACGGGGGGACCCTCTTTCTCGATGAGATCGGCGATATGCCGATGAACCTGCAGGCCAAGTTGTTGCGCGTGTTGCAGGAGGGCGAGGTTCGCCCATTGGGCGCGCTCGAAAACCGCAAGGTCAATCTTCGTGTGGTGGCGGCCACGCACATGGACCTGCAAGAGAAGATCCGTACCGGCGAATTCCGCGAAGATCTTTATTACAGGCTGTGCGTGTTTCCGATCATGTTGCCGCCCTTACGCGAGCGCAAAGAGGACCTGCCGTCGCTTCTGCAGCACTTCCTAACCGAAGCCGCACAACGCTACGAAAAGGAAATCGGCGGTTTCTCGCCGGCCGCCATGGAAGCGCTCATGCGCTACGATTATCCTGGCAACATCCGCGAGTTGCGTAACATCGTCGAACGCGCGGTGCTGATGGCCGAGTCCGGCTCGACCGTCCTGCCGGAACATCTCGCGCAAGAGATCGTTGGGCCTGGAAGCAAACCCACCTCTACGGCCGGTACTCCAGCGGATCTGGGCGCCTTGGGCGACAGCGGCCTTCGGGGCGCTGTCGGGGGCTACGAGGCCGCCATGATCGAAGCGGCCTTAGAGAAATTGAATTGGAATCAAACCAAGGCGGCGGCGGAGCTTCAGATCTCGCGCCGGACTCTCATCGAGAAAATGCAGCGCTATGACCTTCGCCGTGGCGCTAAAACGGTGTCCAACTCCCGCCTCTGAAGCAGTGGACCGTCACGACCTGGCTTTCCGGTTGTGCGGGTCTCCACACGCTGGACCACCGAACTGCGCGAAATCTCGCACAGCCGAAATCTTCGGCGCAGATACCACGCGGGCTATGCTCCAGTTATCTTGGTAATATTTTCGCCGCCAATTCAACGGCTTATAAAAAAGTTGGGCTTGGGCCGGCATTCTTGGCACGCTTCTTGTGAAGGACCCGGCAAGACCAACTAACGCCAACCCCAGGAGAGGAGACGTCACATGCCTACGCCAGCTTACATGACCATCGAGGGAACCACCCAAGGCAACATCACCGAGAACGCCTTCACCGAGGATAGTGTCGGCAACATCTGGCAGGAAGGCCACGAGAACGAGGTTCTGGTCCAGGCTTTCAAGCACAACGTCATGATCCCCCGCGATCCGCAGAGCGGCCAGCCTTCCGGCCAACGCACCCACCGGCCGGTCTCGGTGACCAAGATTTTCGATAAGGCCTCACCCCTGCTTTACAACGCGCTTTGCTCCGGCGAGGTCCTAACCAAGGTCGAGATCAAATGGTACCGCACCGCCCCGTCCGGCACGCAGGAACATTATTTCACGATCAAGCTGGAAGACGCCGTGATCGTGGATATCCAAGGCTACATGCCGAATTGCCAGGACCCGGCAAACTCATCCTTCACGCATCTCGAGGACGTCTCGTTTAGCTATCGCTCGATTACCTGGAACCATGAAGTCGCCGGAACCTCGGGCAGCGACGATTGGCGCGCCCCGAAGGCCTGACGGCCAAAGTCCTACCTCTACATTCTCCGCCCCCGAGCCTTGCCGGCCCGTGTCATCACGGGCCGGTCTTTTTTGTGTCCGGGCTATTGCCAAATTTCACTGGTGTCGCCCGATCGCTGCCCTCAACTTCGCACGGCGCCCCTTAGCTAGAGTGGTGGAACAGAAATTCGCCGCGTTAAGTTCTCCCCGTCATCCCGGACGCGATTTTCCTCCAAACCTATGGTTTGGCAAGGAAAGTCAGAGATCCGGGATCTTTGGTGAAGGCCAGACTCGAACCAGCGGAAGATCCCGGACGTTAGAGCCAGCCCCCGATCCAGTCCGGGGCAGGCACAAACGTACGGGCTTAAGGCAATGAATTATTAAGCGCACTTTAGATACACCACACAAGGTAGCGCGAGTTCACGAAAGACGCCAGAAAAA
>JAJFGN010000084.1 GCA_021776115.1 Kiloniellaceae bacterium
GGTTCGGGTGATCGGGGCGATCTCGGGTGGTCTTTCGACGCGCCAGGCTGCGGCTCGTTTTGGGATCGGGGTTTCGACTGCGGTGACTTGGTACCGGCGCTATCGCGAGACGGGTGAAATTGCGGCGCGCAAGCAGGGACAACCGGGCGGATCGAAGCTGGATGCCTGAAGAATTGGTAGCGGGAGAGGGACTCGAACCCCCGACACGCGGATTATGATTCCGCTGCTCTAACCAGCTGAGCTACCCCGCCACAAGACGCCGCCGCACGATGTGGTGGTGCGCCGGACATCGCGGATATAGGGCTGGGCCGATGGCGCTGTCAAGTGCCGCCCCTGGCGCGGTGGCGCCGGAGGCGCCCTGAATTCGACGCCCGGCAAAGGCCCCGCCAACCTCGGCCGCCGCAGGACTGAAGACGATTTCCGGAAGCGCCGCTTGAAGGCCCTTCTCTGCGGCCTAAATCTCTGTGATGGCCGAGGCCCATCCATGCCCCCCTTGAAAGAAAAAACGGCCTCGAAAGAAGCGCTCGGTCTTCTGGTGCTACGGCTTGGCTTGGCTTGGTTCCTGTTCGTCTGGGCCGTCAACAAGATCCTGGCGCCGGAGCAGTATGCCAAGCTGTGGGGCTATTTTCACGGCATCGAGATCGGCACGACCCTGCCCTTCATCTTGGGCGGAGCCCAGATCGCTGTCTGCCTGGCGATCGTCTTGGGGCTTTGGCGCGCGGTTTCCTATGGGCTCGGCTTCGCGATGCACGCCGTCACCGTCGCGGCGATTTTTCCAGCACTCATCGCGCCGTTCGTTATCGAGAACGGTTTTCCTGCGAACCGCAATCAGGCCGTGGCTGTCGCGGTGCTCGGGGCCTTCGCCGCGCTGTGGCTGCTGCGGCACAACGACCGCTGGTCGCTCGACGCCTGGCTGGCGCGCAGGTCCGCATCCTCGATCCAGCCGCCGCCGAGCACCCGCGCGCCCTCGTAAAACACCGCCGCTTGACCGGGCGAGACACCGAACTGCGGTGACTCGAGGACGACCAGGGCTCCACCCTGCCCGGCCGGGTAAATCGTGGCCGCCGCCGGCGGCTGGGTCGAGCGCAGCTTGACCTCTACGCGCAGTCCGCTCTCGGCAAGCGGTTCGGACGCGAGCCAATTGACCTCGCCAACCGCGACCCGGTCGCGCGCCAAGGCGGCGCGGGGACCGACCACCACGCGGCGCGCGGCCGGCTCCAGCCGCACCACGAACAAGGGGTCCGCGCTGCCGCCGACGCCCAAGCCGCGGCGTTGGCCGATGGTGTAGTTGACGATGCCCTCGTGGCGCCCAAGCACGCACCCCTCCAGATCGACGATCTCGCCCGGATCTATCGCGCCGGGGCGTAAAGCGGCCACGACCCGCGCGTAAGAGCCGTTGGGCACGAAGCAGATATCCTGACTGTCCGGCTTGGCCGCGACCGGCAGATCGAAGCGCGCGGCCAGGGCCCGGGTCTCGCTCTTGGCGAGGCCGCCCAAAGGAAAGCGAAGGAAATCGAGCTGATCGCTTGTGGTAGAGAAGAGGAAGTAGCTTTGGTCACGGGTGTCGTCCCGGGCGCGGTGCAGCTCGACCCCGTCCCGCCCCCCGACTCCGTCCCGCCTCACGACCCGCTGAACGTAGTGGCCGGTCGCCAGGGCCTCGGCCCCCAAGTCGCGCGCGGTCGCCAAGAGGTCGCGGAACTTGACCCGCTGATTGCAACGCACGCAAGGAATCGGGGTTTCGCCGCGCATGTAGCTGTCGGCGAAATCTTCCATGACCTCCGCCCGGAAGCGGGTCTCGTAATCGAGCACATAGTGTGGGATGCCGAGACGCTCCGCGACCCGGCGCGCGTCGTAAATGTCCTGGCCCGCGCAACAGGCGCCCTTGCGTTGGACCGCCGCGCCGTGGTCGTAGAGCTGCAGCGTGATGCCGACGACATCGAGGCCTTGCTCCTTTAGCAAAGCCGCGGTCACCGAACTGTCGACACCGCCCGACATGGCGACGACCACGCGGCCCGCGTGCACCGGCGTATTCTGGTTCCCTTCGGTCATGCCGGGAATATAGGCCTCGCGCCCGCCCGCACAAGCGCCGGCCTCAAGCCGCGCCCATTAGTTGGGTTAGCCGCACCAGGGGCTCCGGCGCGGCATCCAGACCCAGCGATACCGAGAAATGGCCCTGCGGCCGGGTGAAGAGGTTACCGGGTGGCACACCCCAGCGCCGGGCCAGGTCCAGACCGGTGTCGTAAGGCAAAAGGTCGTCGGCCTGGCCCAGGACCATGACGATCTGGGCCGGATCGATCCCAAGCGCGCCGTTGGGTTGCAACAAGGGGCCCCAACGGGCCAGCGCCTCCGGAGTCCAGCCGGCGGCACGCAAGTGCGCCGGCATACCGAGGGCGCCCGACAGGCTGCCCTCCTGCGTCACGTGTACCAGGTCGCCGCTAGTCGCGACCAGAAACAAGGCGTCGGGGCGCGATTCCGGCGGCCAGTCGTGGGCCGCGGCCGCGACCATCTGGGCCGTCAGGGCGCCCAAGCTGACACCGCCGACGGCGACCGGACCTTTGCCGGTTCGCCGCGCCCAGGCGATGAGTACCGCGACCTCCGCGACCCAGGCTTGGAACACTTCGATAAAGCCCAGCGGCCCGCGGGCCATAACCTTTTCGCCGCCGAACCAACCC
>JAJFGN010000085.1 GCA_021776115.1 Kiloniellaceae bacterium
GATCGCTCGCCCTGGACCGGCGCAAATCTTCGCCGATTCGCGCCTGACAGAACATGCAAGGGGAAGTTGGTTTTTGGAGCGGCGTTACCCTGACTTTGGCCCGTGATCTACGTTTAGCAGCGCAAGAAACAAATGCCCCTCACCCCGACCCTCTCCCGCTGGGAGAGGGAGTGCGACCCGGCAATCCATCGCGGTCCGAGTCTCGCTTTCCGATGGACCCGCGGGTCAAGCCCGCGGGTGACACAAGAGAGATAGGTGGCACCATTCGGGCCGGTGCGACCGGACCTTTAGTCTGGAACCGCCTTTAAAGTTTCGCCGCGCGCCGATGTGGCCCGCTTGCGGAAAAGGCGGTCCAGGACGGCCTCGGCGGCGACCGCCGAACAGATCACCGCGATGGCCAGAACCTGCCAGATAGACAGGCTGGTCCCCAGGAACACGATGGCCAGCAGGGCCGCGATCACCGGCTTCAGGAAGAACAGATACATCGCCCGGGTGATGTCCGGCGCCGCCGCCAGGCCGCCGATCCACAGCCACTGCGTAATCGTCGTGTTGTAGAACGCCAGGACCACGATCGCGCTCGCCGCGACCGGCACCAGCGAGGGCAAGGTGAAGACGTCGACCCATCTGCCGAACAAAACGCCGACGCCGAGCCAGAGGACCGCGCCGCCGAGAAACAGCGTGATCGCGGTGATGCGCAGAGCGCCGTAGCGCGCGATGTAAGGCTTGATCAGGACCAGATAGACCGACATGAGCAGCGCGCACAGAATGGCGAAGACGATGCCGATCAGATTGCCGGCATGGCCCGCCAACGCGAGGACCGCGCCGTCGGTCACCAGGAAGGCCACGCCCGCCACCGCGCCCAATCCCGAGACGATCTTGGCCGCGCCGATGGGGATCTTGTTCACGGCCATGTTGATCAGGCCGACAAAGATCGGCGCCGTCGTCACCACCGTCGCGACCTGTGGCACGCTCGCATAGTCGAGCGACCAGTGAAAGAACAGGTAGGCGCTCGCCACGCCCAGAATCGAGAACGCAAGCAGGGCCCATCCGTCGCGGCGTAGCGGCGTGATCAGGTCGCGGCTGGCGGGGATCGCCAGCGCGACGACGACCAGCCCCGCGCCGCCGAGCACGAAGCGCCAGACCGAGATTTCCGGCCCCTCGATCGCGGAGTTGTTGGAGATCAGCTTGGCCACGAACTCGGACGAGGCGTGGCCGCAGACGCCGACGAAGACCGCCAGATACGCGATCCACGGGCGGCGGCGCCACAGAGCGGGGCGTGGCGCGTCGCCGCTCACGAGGCGCCCCCGGGTGTGCCGAACGCGCCGGACGTCAACTTGGCGGCGAATCTCAGCAGGGCGCCGGCCAGTTCGTCCGGGCGCTCGGCGGGGATCATGTGACCGGCATCGGCCATGTCCACGCGCTCGGCTTTCGGCAGGCGGGCATAGAGTTCGTCCACATCGGCATAATTGAGAAAGACCCGGTCCTGCAGACCGGTCACGTTCAGTACCGGCACGTCGATTGCCTCGTAGGGA
This sequence comes from Kiloniellaceae bacterium, assembly GCA_021776115.1. Lineage (GTDB taxonomy): Bacteria > Pseudomonadota > Alphaproteobacteria > Kiloniellales > J153 > JAJFGN01. The sequence goes on from JAJFGN010000085.1 coordinate 1,533, forward strand.
ACATCCCAGTCCGCGGTGGCGCCGGATTTCAGCAGCATGTAGGCGCCGTCGCGTTCCGGAACCGGCGTGTAGGGGGCGTCGCGCAGGAAATCGCCGCGATTGCGCGCCAGCCACGCCTCGTTAAAGAGAAGCGGCACGAAGAGGTCGCGCAACAGCGCCAAACCGCCGATCCGGGCGGCACGCACGAGGCCCTCGTTCAGCCAATCGAGGCGCACGCCTGCCTTGCGCAGGGTGTTGATCAGGACAAGGCCCTGCGCCGCCCCGGCGCCGCCGGCCAGGTGCGCCTTGAGGGCGAACAGGCCGCCGATCGAGAGGCCGACATGAACCGGCCGGGCCGGGCGCACATGCGCCAGCAGCGCCAGCGCGTCGGAGACGATGGTCGCCTCGCTGACGGAATCGAACGTGAAGGCGCTGTCGGCCTGGCCACGCAGGTTGAAGGCTAGCAGACCATGGCCGTGTCGTTGGAGCGCGGGGCCGACGCCGGCCGTCCACATGCTCTTGTCGCCGGTCAGCGCGTTGAAGCAAACGAAGGTGACTCCGCCGTCCGCCGGCGGCGCGTGGTCGTAGGCAAGGCTGTTGCCCGGTGAGAGGGGCAGGACGGGCATGCACGGTCTCGCAATTTCGTAAAGTCCGCGGCGGACCGCCACTTGGCGAGAGATTCGCAGAGCCGGCCGCGCAACGCAATGACCATCCGCTACAGAGCATCCCTTTCGGGACACGCCAAGGATAAGCGACTTCGCTATTGCAGGCGCGCAATTGCATTAGCTTGTTGCGCCGCATGCCGTCACTCACCCGGTTCGGCGATCAAACCTGACCCGACTCCGTCCAGACTTTCATCCGGTGGAACACGCTTCGCTGCTCCACCCTACGAGGCGCGCGCGCCCCTAACTCCCCGCCAAACACGCAGAATCGCAGCGGGGATGAGCAATAACGCACTGAAAATCACGCCCACCTCGTTCGGGCGGTTGCTGGGGTCGAGCACGCGTTCGGAACAGCTACAGCCTTCGGTTAGAATCGAACGTTTGTAGTAGCGTTCGAAGCTTTCCGGGCGGTGATTGCCGTAGCCGTGCTCTCGTGGGGTGCCGCGCATCTCGTGCCTCAAGTTGGTTCCGGGTCAAGGTATCACACCGCGGGAAACGTGAGCCGTCAAAGTTCCAGGTAGCGGACGGTAGGGTCGACTACCCGGCCTTCGATCAGATCCCGTTGCGCCGCGATCTCCTTGCCAACGAAGTCCATGAAGGTGCGGATGCGGGCGCTCCGTTTTAGATCCGGGTGGGTGAGCAGCCAGATGCCCAGATCGAACTCGCGGCTCGGCGGATACACTCTGACGAAGTCGGGGTCTTGCTCGACGCCGTAACAGGCCAGGTGGCCGACCCCTATGCCAGCGCGCACCGCCTCTACCATGCCCGATGCCGTGTTCATGCGGCACACGATGCGCGCGGCCGGGGCATGCCGGGCCATCCAACGGTCCATCATGCCGTTTTCCCAACACACCCACGGATAGCCGGTGAGCGGCACGTCCGGCCCCACCCGCTTCACCAAGCCGGGCGCGGCGTAAACGGGAAAACTGTGCTCCGCCAGCTTGCGTCCGAGCAGAGTCTCGGGCGGGTTGTTGGTCGCCCGGACGATTACGTCCGCTTCGCGGCGCGACAGGCTGACCAAGTTCGGCCCCAACTCTATATCCAATCGAATTTCCGGGTAGGCCTGCAGAAAGCGCTGAAAGCAGGACATCAGATTTTTCCCGGTCGCATCGACGAGGGAAACCTGAATGACGCCGCGAAGCTGGGCGTCCCGCCCCGCCAGCCGCAGGCTCGCGGTGTCGGCGTCTTCGCCCATGGACTGCGCGGTGGCGAAAAGCTCCTCACCCGCCGCCGTCAGGGCGATTCCTTCGCCCGTATGCTCAAATAGGGAAACGCCCAGTCCATCCTCGAAGGCGCGCATGCGGCGCGAGACAGTGCTGTGGGTCATGGCAAGCTGCCGCGCCGCGCCGGAAAAAGAGCCCTCCGAGCCGACGGCCCGCAAGATCTTGAGGTCGTCCCATTTCATGCTGTGCATTTTCACACAGTAGACTATCGATTTTAGGCAATACCATAACATTTTCTCACAGGTAATTCTGTCGCCAGTTGGAGAAGCGGGCACGCGGTCCGCTCACCTTCATGGATCTGGGAGAAAGACATGAAACATCGGGTTCAGGCTCTCACCCTCGCGGCGGCTGTCCTTACCCTCGGCCTGGCCACAAGCGCCAAGGCGGAATTCTCGGGCGGCTACGCCGTGCTCGGGCTTTTTAGCCTTGGCAACCAGGATAGTTACAGCGCCGCGGTGAGGACGTTGCGGGAAAATGCCGAAGGGCGCGGCTGCGCGCTGCAAGTCGAGGGGAATATCGTCAACGCAAACGGTAACCTGGACCTTCCTACGACCGATCGTTTCGTGCTCGTCACCTGCGCCTCGGCGCTACTGCACGACGCCGGGGGCCGGGCCGTATTCAAGGATTTGCGGTCGGCATCGAAAGGAAGCGTTCTTTTTGGGGGCGCGATGGTCGGGCGAAAAAACGAAGGTGCCTTTCCCCAGGACGGCGTGTACGTCTTTAAGGTCAGCGAATATACCAACCGCGATTCGGACAAGATGGACCGCGACCTGAAGTCCTTGAGCGCGGCGGCCGCCAAGCGCCCAAATGCCTACGCGACCCCGGCGACGATTGAGGTGAGCGAGGCCACAGGCTTCAGAACCCCCGACGAAGTCGTGGTCATTCACTATCCGACGGCGGAGGCGGGACCGGCCTTCCGAAAAGCCAACGAAGACATCATGAAGCGCATAGGTGCCTTCAACGACGAACACATTTCGGCTTATGTCTACCTCGGTGCGGTGCCGGCGAAATGAGTGAGTTCTCGCACCGACGCCTTAACCCCGTGCCCCCGTGAGATGGGATAGAGCGAGGTGACCAGCAGCAGCGCCATGACCACGTTGAAAACGCGCACGGCCTGCATATTCCCTACGCGGATGGCGAGGCGAAGCGCTTGTCCGGCGGGACGATCTTAGGTTCCGAGGGATCGCCGACATAGGCGGGCGTCATGATCTGGACGCCCTGCTCGTTGAAGATATCGAGAATGTTTTCGTGGAGCCGCGAATAAAGCCGCGGCATCGACGAGGGGTCGTCGGCATAGACGTTCAACTCATACAGAACGCAAAAGTCCCCCAGGGTGCTTTTCAGGACAAAGGGGGGCGGGGTGCGAAGCAGCCCCGGTGTCCGTTCGGCGGCCTGCAGCAGCATGGCCTCGACCTGCCGCCACGGCGCCTCGTACCCGATCCCCACGGTGGTGTGTAGAATCAGCCCTCGCTCCGTGGCGAGCGTGCTGTAGTTCACGACTTCGTTGTTCAGGATGACGGTGTTCGGGACCACGATCTCCTCGTTCTTTATCGAGCGCAGGTGGGTTTCCAGAAGCCGCATCTCGACCACATCGCCGACGGTATCCTTAACCTTGATGCGGTCGCCGATCCGGAAGGCGCGCCGATAGGTCATCGTGTAGCCGGCGATCAAGTTGCCGATGATCGAGGTCGAGCCGAGCGACAGCACAAGGCCGAGGAATATCGAGACGCCCTTGAAGGCGGCGGAGTCCGATCCCGGAATGTAGGGATAGGCCACCACCACCGCGATGGCGATCGCGAATAGCCGGATGATCTTATAAGTGGGCAAGGCCCACTCCCGGTCAAAGCCTGCGAGCCTGACCCGCCCTAGGGCGACCGCGCCAAAGAACAGCCGTGTCATCTTGAGCAGGTATCGGACGATCAGCACCAGGATCAGAATAAAGATCAGGTTGGGCAGGGCCGCGAGCGTGGCCGTGCCAATCGTCTCGAGCGGCCCCAGGATCAGGCGCAGGAAGTGCAGCCCGAACGGCCGGGTCCAGGGATAAAGGCCGAGCACGTAATGCAGATAGCCTATGAGCAGCGCGAGGACGGCCAAAACGTGCACGGTGCCAATGGCGCCACGCAACGCCGACCACAGATCCTCCGCTTCCAGGATATGGAACGATTGAATCAGGACGTCCTTCATGCGCGCCTTGTAGCGCCGCTCGAGCACGGCATTGAGCCGCCTGAAGACCCAGGCAAGCACGACCAAGACGACGACCAAAGCCAGGCTCGCGCCACCGGCGTAGTAGCTGTTTCTCAACAGCACGGGTCGCGTGCGCTGGGTCCGGTAATCCTGGACCGCGCGTGCGATTCTGTTCTTAAAAGCCCCGGCGAGGGCGGTTCGCGTGATGCCTTCGGCGCGCGCATCGAGGTCGAAGACCGACATCACCAGGCGTTTGTCGGAGAGGATCTTGGTTTGATCTCTGAGATCGAACACCCGTAACGACTCGATAGAAACCGCGTTGTCCCTCGCGATCTCCTCTATCCGGGACATGATCGCTTGGGCACGCCGCCGGGCCTGATCCGCCGTACCGCCGCGAACGCTGAAGAGAACGTATCCGTCGATTTCGACCGAGGCCGCACTGTCCGAAGTCTCAACGGCTTCGTCCATAACGTTCGGCTGCAAAACTTGCGCGGCAGCGCCGATCGGCGCGATCAGCATCGCGAACGTCAGTAGGAAAATGCCGCGCCAAAAATGCGGCGGCGCTGCGCCACGCCAAGGCCGGGATTTTCCGGGTAAGGTCTTCCCTAGGTTCATAATCGTCCGTCTCGGTCTTGCCGGAGGCGGCGCCTGCTATCGAGAACTAAGCTCGATACGGCGTTGCTGTGTGCAGGACCATTCTTATAATCCACATAGATAATGTGGTTATTTTCGCCGATTTGCCAAACAGCTTTTTGCGCGGCGCGGCGTATGCGCCCTAACCCCATGCCCCCGTGACGATGGGATAGAGCGAGGCGACCAGCAGCAGCGCCATGACCACGTTGAAAACGCGCACGGCCTTGGCGTTCTTGACCACGCGCTGCAAGGCGGTACCGAAGCCAACCCAGGTTGTGCCCGAGGCTATGCCGAAGCTGCCGAACAGCCCCGCGATCACGATGACATTGAAAGGAAAGACCGCGACCGTGGCATAGGTCGAGATCGCGGCGAGCATCATGACCCAGGCCTTGGGGTTGACCCATTGAAAGGCGGCGGCCTGAAGGAAGGTAATGGGCTTTGCTTGGCGGCGGGCTTGCGCTTCGCCGTCCCGCGCGACCGGGCCCGAGGTCGCGATCGCCCAAGCCAAGTACAAGAGGTACGCCGCGCCGACGTACTTCAACACGGTGTAGAGCACCGGATAAGCCGTGACCACGGCGCCCAGGCCCAGCCCCACCGCCAGCACCATGGCCCCAAAGCCCAGCGCCACCCCGAAGATGTGCGGCACCGCGCGGCGAAACCCATAGTTCAGGCCCGTTGTCATCAACATGATGTTATTCGGCCCCGGCGTGAACAGGGTCACGACGCAGAAGGCTACAAGCGCGGCCAGTAAATCGATTTGGGCAATCATGAGCAAATACGGCTAGATCGTTGGAAGGGCGCCAAGATGAGATAACCGCGGTCCGAGCGCAACATCTTCTAGACAATCGCACTTACCGCCGCGGCTTGCCGCCGGCAATATCCACAGCCTTTCCTTCGCGCGGGGACCGGGGACGCGTTAGGCTGGAGGCGAACGACGACACAACAAAGGAGCGAGGCCCCATGACACTTTCCGGCCGCCTTTTCCGACCGCGCTTTGGGCCGCCGGAGGGTGTGCTGTAAATTCCCTGTTCTCAGGGAATAACAGGGAAAGCGATTCCACCCCGCCTTGCCTGGTCCCGGCGGCCCGGATATCTTCCGCCGCTGCAAGAGAACGGACCAACAGACAACACGCGGGAGCAACGACTATGGCGGGAAAGATCGACGCACGGCTGAAAGAACTCGGCATCGAGATCGCGGAGGCGGCGGCGCCGGTCGCCAACTACGTCGGCTATGTGCAGACCGGCAACCTGGTCTTCGTGTCCGGTCAGGTCACGGTCGAGGGCGGCCAGTTCAAATACAAGGGCAAGCTGGGCGCGGAAATCTCGGTCGAAGAGGGCCAAGCCGCCGCACGGCTGTGCGCGACCAACATCATCGCCCAGTTGAAGTCGGCCTGCGGCGGCGATCTGGACCGGGTCCAGCGGATCGTGAAGCTGGGCGGTTTCGTCAATTCGGCCCCCGACTTCACCGACCAGCCCAAGGTAATCAACGGCGCGTCGGACCTGATGGTCGAGGTGTTCGGCGATAAGGGCAAGCACGCCCGCGCCGCCGTCTCGGCCGGCTCCCTGCCCATGGGGGTCGCGGTCGAGGTCGACGCGGTTGTGGAGATTTCCTGACGCCGGCGATCATGCAACACGCGCCGTCACCCCCACCCCGGCCCTCCCCCATCGAGGGGGAGGGAGAAGAAGTGCGGGCCGGCCCTATATTCCCTCCCCCCTTGAGGGGGAGGGTTAGGGTGGGGGGTATCGCGGTCGTTCGCTTGAGCTTCACCTTGGGCCTAGCCGGCCCGCCCCGCTTGCCGTTTCTTAACCGGGCCGTGCGCCAAATGAGTCCATGACCAAACCGCCCGCCAAGCCGTCACGCGAAGTGGCCCGATTCCTGGCCGCCCACCCGGACCTTGTCTATCTGGATACCATCTTCGCCGACCTGTCCGGCGTGGTGCGCGGCAAGCGCTACCCGATCGCGCAGCTTGAGAAGATCGTGGCCGACGGCCTGGCGTTTCCAGGCTCGGTGTTCCTGCTCGATACCATGGGCCACAGCCACGACCCGGCGGGGCTAGGCTTCAGCGACGGCGACCCGGATCGAATCGCGAAGGTCGTCCCCGGCACCCTCAAGCCAGCGCCCTGGTCGGACCCGCCCTCTTGTCAGGCCCTGATCACCCTGGTACGCAGCGACGGTGCGCCGCATGAGTTCGAGCCGCGCAACGTCCTCGCCGCCCAGGTCGCGCGCCTGGCCGAGCTGAACTTGAGACCCGTGGTCGCCTTCGAGCTCGAGTTTTACCTGATCGACCCGGCGCGGACCGACACCGGCGCGCCGCAGCCGCCACTCTCCCCCGTGACCGGGCAGCGCGAGAGCGGGACCCAGGTTTACGGCATGGTCGAGGTCGATGCTTACGCCGCGTTGCTCGACGAAATTACCCGCGCCTGCGCGGCCCAGGACATCGTGACCGGCGCGGTCACGGCGGAATACGCGCCCGGGCAATTCGAGATCAACCTGCAGCACGTGGACGATCCCATGCGGGCCGCCGACGAATGCGTCATGTTCAAGCGCGCGGTCAAGGGCGTGGCGCGCCGCCACGGCTACCAGGTGACCTTCATGCCCAAGCCTTACCTGGACGCCGCCGGCAGCGGCCTGCACCTGCACGTCAGCCTGCTGGATGCGCGCGGCCGCAACGTCTTCGACGGCGGCAAGGACCTTGCCAGCCCGGCCCTGAGACATGCCATCGCCGGGATCCTGGATATCATGCCCGAATCGATGGCCATCCTGGCGCCGAACGTAAATTCCTTCCGGCGCTACGTGCCCGACATATTCGTGCCGATCCGGCGCTGCTGGGGCTTCGAAAACCGCTCGGTCGCCTTGCGGGTGCCGCTCGGGCCCGGCAACGCGCGGCGGATCGAACATCGCATGGCCGGCGCCGACGCCAACCCCTATCTGGCGCTCGCCACCGCGCTGGCCGGGATTCACCACGGCATCGCCGGCGAGATGGAGCCGCCACCCCCGTCGGAGGGCAACGCGGGCTTCGCCTACGACGAAGACCTGCCCTTCCGGGCCCGCCGCGCGCTGGAGCGCCTGGCCGGATCGGAGGTTTTGGCCGCATATTTCGGGCCCAAATACATCGAGGCCTACACCGCCTGTAAGCTGGCCGAACTCGAAACCTTCGAGAATGTGATCAGCCCCAAGGAATACGCCTGGTATCTACAGGCGGAGTAGGCGATCCCTAGGCCACGCACATAAGTTGATATAGGAATTTTGTCGGCGTACGTGTACGCAAATGCCGCCGCAGGGCGTCATCGTCGGCCCAGGTACCCAATCCGCCGGGATGGGGCCGCAAAAGCCCTCGGATTTTGTGAAAAAAACATGAATTTTTACTATTGCGCTGCAACAAATGTATCGCATTTTGCTGAAGTTGTTGCTAATCTGCAGCGCATGAGCAGTTCAGAGAAAAACTCCAAACCCGAACCCGACCGTCAGTACGACACTAAGGCGCGCAAGTGCCTTAGGTGCCGCGATGAGTTCATGAGCACTTGGCCCGGCGAGCGAATCTGCCGGACCTGCAAGAGTTCAAGCGCTTGGCGCGAAGGGATCGCCGCCTGACCCGCTAATAGGCTATCCGGCAATGCCTGGCGCCGCTTCGGCCCTGGTATCGTGGTTATCCTGAGCTTTGGGACAGCGTCCGCCGCCATGCTTCGGCATGGGGCCTTGCGGTCGTACGTGCGCGGTTGATGGGACCGGACTTCCGGTCGCGACCTGGCGCTTGACCGCCAGCAGCTTGCTGGTGGACCCACGGGCCGGCAAGGATGTCGTGCGCCCTCCCCTTGCGCCGCTACGGGTTCTATACTCCCGGCAGAAATCCATCGTGAACCCCAGCGGAGACGAGCGGTGCCCGACGACGGCGAAGCCATAACCCTGCGTGTCCTGGGCGGTGTCGGCGAAGTCTCCGAAGAGGCTTGGAATGCCTGCGCGGGCGCGGACAATCCCTTCGTCGGGCATGCCTTCCTAAGCGCTTTGGAAAATAGCGGCTCGGTCACCGCCAAGACCGGCTGGCGACCGCAGCACTTGGCGCTCGATGGCCCGGACGGCGCCTTGCTGGGCGCGGTGCCTTTATATCTCAAGTCTCATTCTTACGGCGAATATGTCTTCGACTGGGCCTGGGCCGACGCTTATGAGCGCGCCGGCGGACGCTACTATCCGAAATTTCAGGCCTGCGTTCCCTTCACCCCAGTGACCGGGCCCCGCTTGCTGGTCCGCGCGGACGCGGATAGCGGCGCGGTGACCGCGACCCTGGCCGCGGGGCTGACCGAGGTCGCGCGGCGCGCCCAGGTGTCTTCGTTGCACGTCACCTTTCCCACCCAGCCTGAGTGCGAGACCTTGAGCGCGGCGGGGTTTCTTATCCGCCAAGGCCGGCAATACCATTTCGAGAATCCCGGATACGCCAGCTTCGAGGATTTTCTGGGCGCGCTTGCCTCACGCAAGCGCAAGATGATCCGCAAGGAACGTGCCAAGGTCGCCGAAAGCGGGGTTTCGATCCGGACCCTCACCGGGGCTGAGATCGAACCGCGCCACTGGGACGCCTTCTACCGCTTCTACATGACGACCGCCGACCGCAAATGGGGCCATCCCTACCTGAACCGGGAATTCTTTCATCGCTTGGGCGAGACCCTGGCGAACCGCGTCGCGCTGGTCATGGCCGAGGATCGCGGAGAGCTGGTCGCGGGCGCCTTGAACCTGATCGGCGCCGATGCCCTTTACGGACGTAACTGGGGCTGCCTAGGCGACTACCGTTTCTTGCATTTCGAGGCGTGTTATTACCAGGCCATCGACTTCGCCATCGCCCACGGCCTGCGCCGCGTCGAGGCCGGAGCCCAAGGCGAACATAAGATCCAACGCGGATACCTGCCGGTCGAAACCTATAGCGCGCACTGGATCGCCGACCCCGGACTCCGCGACGCGATTGCGAACTACCTGGAGCAAGAACGGCGCGAGGTCAAAGCCGAGATGTCGCTACTCGCGGATCACGGACCGTTCCGCCAGGGCTAGGGGGTTATACCAAGGGTCGTTGATATTAACCCGGCGCGGGCCCGATGGCGCGGCGGTAAAGATGCCAGGAAGCGTGCCCAAGGATTGGCAGGATGACGAGAAGCCCGACAAGACCCGAAAGCAGGGAAACGCCGATCAGGGCGGCGATCGTCGCGCACCAGACAATCATGGCGGCCGGGTTCTTCAAGACGACCTTCACGCTGGTGATCATCGCGGGTACGAAATCGATATCGCGGTCGTAGAGCATCGGGAACGACGTCACCGAGACAGAAAAAACGGCGAGCGAGAGAACCGCGCCCACCCCATTTCCGATTAGGAGAAACAGGAGGCCCATGGGCGTGGTGAAGATCTCGCGCAGCAGGTCGGGGGCGCTGAGCGCTTTCAAGCCGAGGAAGCCGAAGAACAACAGCGCCGCGATGTCCATCCAGATGAATAGTGAGAAACCCGTGACCAGGGCCATCCAGCCGAGATCGCGCCCGGCCGCCCCCCGGACCGAACCGAGAACCTTGCCCCAGGACAGCGTCTCGTCCTGTTCAAGACAGCGGCTGACGGCATAAAGCGCGGTCGCGATAAAGGGCGCGATGAACGCGAAACCTGCGGCCAGCGGATAAACCAGGTATGGCAGGCCGAATTGCAAAAGCAGCAGGATGAGGACCCATCCGCCCAGCACGTAGACGCCGCCGATGAACAGGCCATAAAGAGGCGCGCTGCGGAAATCGCGCATGCCGGCGGCCAGAACCTCCAGTATGTCGCCCATTGCCACCGGCTGCACCGCTGGCTCTTTCGCCGGGGTCCCGGTCGAAGCCCGATCGGTCTTCGCGGTTTCCGTCATCCGCTTCTCCAAGGCACATACGAGTCGCAGGAACGCCGAGGTTGCGATGGGCAGGATAGCGTCTCGATGCCAGAACTGCCAAATGGTAGCGGGCCGAGCGGGGCTTTTGGGTCGAGGTCCGAGAGTTCAAGGATGGGCAACATTGCTAAGTGGCCGCGCTAACGCGCGTTCCAGGCCACCCGAATGTCCTCGGCGCGGGCTTCGCGAAGGGGCGCGCGCGGCGGCGTCGGCGCGCCGTCGAAGAAGGCGGGAAAGGCGACCTCCACCCGGGGATCGGCGCCGCCGGTTTCCTGGACCAGACCGCGCGCGCGTATGTGCGGATCGTGCGGCACCTCGCCCGGCTCCAGCACCGGCTGAAAGCAGCAGTCGACACCCGCGAGGCGAAGAGCCCAAACGCTTAAGGGCTCGCGCTGGATTACGGCCGCGACCTCGGCGATGAGATCGTGCTGCGGCAGGGCATCATGTTGACGCGCGATCCAGCCGGGCCGCTCCAGGGCCACACAGAAGTTGGCCCAGAATTTTTCCTCCAAGGCGCCCAGCGCGGCAAAGCGCTGGTCCGCGGTCTCGTAAATCCGATAGCAGGCCGCGCCACCGTTTAGCAGAGAGTCTTCCCGCTCCGGCTCGAAGCCCGCGCGGCGGGCGCCGGTCAGGGTTATCGCCTGCCAAGCGAGCACGGTTTCCATAATGCTGACATCGATGTGTGCGCCCCGGCCGTCGCGGCCCCGGCGGACCAGCGCGGCCAAAACCGCGGTCGCCGCCTGCATGGCACTGGCGAAGTCGGCGGTCGGCGGATGCGCGAAGACCGGACGCTCGCGAACACCGGAGGTCGCCAAGCCGCCGCCCAGGGCCATGTAAGTGATGTCGTGACCGGCGCGCCCGGCATAGGGGCCGCTTTGCCCAAACCCGGACAAGGCGCAGTGAACCAAACGCGGGTTGAGTGCGCTCAGCGAGTCCGGTCCGAAGCTGAGCCGGGCCAGCGCACCGGGCCGGAAAGATTCCAGAAGGACATCCGCGCCACGAACCAGGGATTCCAGAGCCGCCCTGCCCTCGTCCGACTTGAGATCGAGGTGCACCACGCTCTTGCCCGCGTTGATGAGTTTGTAGAAGACGGAAACGCCGTCGCCGTCACGTGGCCCGAGGCCGCGCATGGGATCGCCGCCCGGCGGCTCGACCTTCACCACCTCCGCGCCCAAGTCGGCCAACATCTGGGTCGCGTAAGGCCCCGGAAGGTACTGCGACAGGTCGAGAACGCGGATGCCTTCTAAGCAGTCCAGCGGCATCAGGGCGGGCGCCGCGCTTACTCGACCAGCTCGGGCGTGACTTTCTTGGCGTTGCCGCCCTTGCCGGATGGCCGTTTTCCGGGCGAACCTTTGTTGGACGGTCCCTTGCCCTTGCCCGATGGGCCCTTCCCAGGCGGACCCTTCCGCACCGTCTCGCTGGCCGTGAAGGTGAAGCTCGGCTTGTCGTCCTCGATGCCGACCTGTACCACGCCGCCCTTGGCGAGCTTGCCGAACAGCAACTCCTCCGCCAAGGCCTGCTTCAGGTGTTCCTGAATCACGCGGGCCAGGGGCCGGGCGCCGTTCAACGGGTCGTAGCCCTTGCGCGCCAACCAGTCGCGGGCAGCGTCGCTCAGCTCGATAACCACGTTGCGATCGGCAAGCTGCGTCTCAAGCTGCATGACGAACTTGTCGACGATCCGCGACATGACGTCCGGCGACAGATTTTTGAAGCCGATGATCGCGTCCAGGCGGTTGCGGAACTCCGGCGTGAACATGCGGTTGATGGCTTCCTGATCGTCGCCGACCCGGGCCTCGCGTTCGAATCCCATGGCGGGTTTGGCCATATCGGCCGCGCCGGCATTGGTGGTCATGATCAGGATCACGTTGCGGAAATCGACCGACTTGCCGTTGTGGTCGGTCAGCTTGCCGTAATCCATAACTTGAAGCAGGACGTTGAAAAGATCGGGATGCGCTTTCTCGATCTCGTCGAGCAGCAGAACGCTATGCGGATGCTGGTCTATGGCGTCGGTCAAGAGGCCGCCCTGATCGAAGCCGACATAACCGGGCGGCGCGCCCAACAGCCGCGATACCGTATGCCGCTCCATGTATTCCGACATGTCGAAACGGGTCAGCTCGATACCGAGCGAGCGGGCCAATTGCCGCGCGGCTTCGGTCTTGCCGACACCCGTGGGGCCGGAGAAGAGGTAGGAACCGATCGGCTTCTCCGGCTCGCGCAGACCGGCGCGGGCGAGTTTGATGGCCGCCGAAAGGGCGTCGATCGCATCGTCCTGGCCGAACACCATGGTCCGCAGATCGCGGTCCAGATGCTTGAGCGCGGTCCGGTCGTCCTTGGACACGGTCTTGGGCGGAATGCGTGCGATCTTGGCGATAACCGACTCGACCTCTTTCACACCCAGAACTTTTCGCCGCCGCGATTCGGGCAACAGCATTTGCGACGCGCCGACCTCGTCGATCACGTCGATCGCCTTGTCGGGCAAGCGTCGGTCGCCGATGTAACGCGCGGAGAGTTCGACCGCCGTGCGAATCGCCTCGTTGGTATAGCGGACGTTGTGATGTTCCTCGTAGTAAGGTTTCAGGCCGCGCAGGATTTTCACGGCATCCTCGATTGAGGGCTCGTTCACGTCGATCTTCTGGAAGCGCCGCACCAGGGCGCGGTCCTTTTCGAAGTAGTTGCGGTATTCCTTGTAGGTCGTCGAACCCATGCAGCGCAGGCTGCCGTTCTGCAACGCCGGTTTGAGCAGATTGGAGGCATCCATGGCGCCGCCCGAGGTCGCGCCGGCGCCAATCACGGTGTGGATCTCGTCGATGAAGAGGATCGCGTCGTCGTGCGCTTCCAACTCCGAGACGACCGCCTTCAGGCGTTCCTCGAAATCGCCGCGGTAACGTGTCCCGGCCAGCAGCGCGCCCATGTCGAGCGCGAAGATCGTGCTGTCCTGCAAGACCTCCGGCACCTGCTTTTCCACGATGCGCCGCGCCAGGCCCTCCGCAATCGCGGTCTTGCCGACACCGGCCTCACCGACATACAGCGGATTGTTCTTGGTCCGGCGGCACAGGACCTGAATCGTGCGATCGATCTCGTGGGATCGGCCAATCAGCGGATCGATACGGCCTTCCCTGGCCTTTTTGTTGAGATCGACGCAATAGGCATCCAGCGCCTCGCGCCCCTTTTGCACGATTTTTTCCGTGCTCGCCGATTCCTCGGCCCCCTCGACAGTGCGCTCTTCCGACTGACCGATGACCTTGGCGATGCCATGGCTGATGTAATTCAGGGCGTCGAGCCGGCTCATCTCCTGCTCCTGCAGGAAATAGACGGCGTGGCTTTCACGCTCGGAGAACATGGCGACCAGGACGTTAGCGCCGGTCACCTCCTCGCGGCCCGACGATTGAACGTGGATCGCGGCGCGCTGCAGGACGCGCTGAAAACCGGCGGTCGGCTTGGCGTCGCCTAACTGGACCGAGATCAGATTAGCCAGCTCGTTATCGATGTAGTCGTGAATATCCTCACGCAGACGCTCCATATCGACACCACAGGCGCGCAGCACGGCAACCGCGTCCGGGTCCTCGGTCAAGGCGAGCAGCAAATGCTCCAAGGTCGCGTATTCATGCCGGCGCTCATTGGCGTAAGCCAAGGCGCGGCGAAGAGTCTGTTCCAGATTGGCCGAGAGCATCCGGCGCCTATTCCTTTTCTAGGGTGCACTGAAGCGGATGTTGATGACGTCGCGCGTAGTCTACCACCTGCGTTACCTTCGTTTCGGCAATTTCGTACGTAAAGACGCCGCATATTCCGACGCCCCGCTGGTGCACGTGCAGCATAATCCTTGTGGCGTCCGCCCGATCCTTGCCGAAGATTTGCTCCAACACATGAACGACAAACTCCATCGGCGTGTAGTCGTCATTCAGCATCAGCACCTTATACATCGACGGAGTCTTCGTCTTCGGTTTCGTTTTGACGATGACGTCGGTCGATGACCCGTTTTTGCCCTGTCCGTCCTTCTCGCTCATTTCCGACACGCTTGTCCCAAGATTAGTCTTCCTTTGGCACCGGCCCCCTTCGCCACTCGCCCCCCTACAATATCGAATTCGGAGCGCGGGAAAAATCCCCTCGTTTGCGAAGCGCCCCCCTATCTCCGACTTATATGGCGACCGAAAGAATTATCCCAAGGGGGTTAACGAATTCGGGCCCGGCGGAAGCCGCCAGGCCCGATTTCTTACATAGCCAAGGTTCCCACGGGACTCCCAACCTATATCGTTCGTTATCAAACATCAGCCCCGCGTGCACAGGCCCGTAAGGCGGGCCCGTAAACAGAGAGGGCGCCGTTAAGCCCGCCTTAGGCAGCGCGCTGCCAGATCGAGCTTGCGGTGTCGCTGACTCGGGCCTGGATCGGCGCCATGAAAATCTGGGTCAACTCCATGGACATGCCGGTCAATTTGGCAAAGCCCTCGGTCATATTGCCGAGGCTCTCGCGGGCAAAATTACCCTGTGCGGTCAAGGCCTCGGGCAATGTCTTGGCATTCATCAGGGCCTCGGTCAGAGCAAACTGAGCCTGAACCGAACCGCGAGCCAGGCTGACAACCTCCTTGCCAAGGCTTTCGGCGCCTTTCGCGGCGATGGCGCTACAGGTCTCTAAGGTCGCGATCAGCTCCAAGCCCTCGGCAATGGGGTCTTTCTTGCCAGCGGCCTTGCTTGGATTCTCGAACGGCTTACTGGCCGGCTGGCCCTGCGGCTTACTGGCCGGCTGGCCCTGCGGCTGAGACTGAACGGCGGCGGGCCTGAGGGCCGGCGCCGGCTGGGCGCGCTTGGGGGCGGTTTTCCGCTCCGCCTTGTCGACCGTCGGGGCGGTTTCAACCGGCCGGCTAACGGGCTTGGCCGCGCCGACCGTGGCGCGCTTCACCTCGACTGCGGATTCCCGGGCCGGGGCCTGCTGGGTGCCCTCGGCGGCGGTTTTCCGCACAGCCTTTTTCACCGCCGTGGCGGATTCAACCGGCCGGCTGGCAGGCTTGGCCGCGCTAACCGTGGCGCGCTTCACCTCGACCGCGGATTCCCGGGCGGGGGCAACCACCGGCTTGTTCAGCGGAAGCTCTAGCCCCTCGGTCTTTGCTTTCGGCCGGCGCGGGGGTGTCGTCGTCTTTTTAGCCATAACTGGATAACTCCTCGATCTGCATTTTAGGTTGATGACCGTTTGGATTCGATCCCGGTCCGGCTGGCATGGCACCGCGCGGCGTCGAAGCCTTTACACGGTCTTCAGCATGGAGAATGCTGCAACGCAACATGATCTGAATTAAGAGGCGCCGATCCGTTTGTCAAGATACAATGGTGCAGCGCAATATATTCGGCTCAGGCCGGCATATTTGCGACTCCAACCGCCATGCATGAGATGTGACTGTCGGGACCTCAGATCCGGGGCGCGAGGCCCAACAGCCCATTCGCCCCGATCGCTAAATCGAACCGGGGGGTCGTATTCTCCGGTTCGCCGCCGCGCTTCACACGGTCAATGGGGCCGACATCGCGGGGCGGATTGACGGCTACCCCCGTTGCGTCATGGCGCAGCAGAATGGCCGGAAAGGTCAGCGCCGCAAAGCGATCGTCGCCATAACGCCAAGCGTTGAAGTACATCTTGCCATCCCGGCAGCCGACAAAAATCCAGTAGAATTCCTCGGATGCCAGATTCATACCCGGCGGAGGCGGCGAAAAGGCCGCATTATTCGTCAGGGCCCGCTCCAGGTCGGCCAGGTCCGAGGCGTCCAGCCGCGCCCGTGCCGTTGTCCAGCCTCCCAGGCCTTCAAGATTGGTGAAAGACAGCCGCAGCAGGCCGATCCCGCCACCGCCCTGCACCCGCGCGGTGTAAGCCGCGCCGCCGCCGCCCGCCAGGATCTCGTAAACCCGGACCTGGCGATCGTACTCGCCATTGTAAATCAGGCGGTACTGGCTTGAGGCGCCGGGCACGCAGGCCGCGCGTATGTCGTCGCCGTTAATATAGCTAAACCAAGCGACCTTTTGGGTCAGGGGCTGCGCGATTCCACCCCGATAGGCGCAGGCAGAAAGGAGGCCAAGTCCAATCAGGCACACGGCGCCTAAGAGAGGGCGCAGTTTCAATCTTTGCTTAACGCGGTTAGCGCTGCCAAAGCGAAACTTAGGAAAAACACGCATCATTTTTTAACCAAATTGCAAGGGCACAGCCATTACGCTGGACATATCTCGATCAAATACCTAGAGTCTTTGCTCAAATCATAATGAGATGGGCTTTTTACTGGGGGCTCCGTTTGTTTCACACTAAAGACTATCGGTTCGGGCAGGTATTTCGGGGTTTTCGGCTGCGCGCCTGCGCAACCGTACTGGCCACTGCCTTTACGATGCTATTTGCGGCGTCCAATGTCCAGGCGCGTTACGCCTCGGTCGTGGTGGATTTCGAAACCGGCAAGGTGATCAAAGAGGTCAACGCGGACACGCGCAACTACCCGGCGTCACTGGTCAAGATGATGACCCTGTACATGGCGTTCGAGGCATTGCAGCTAGGCAACCTCACGCTGGATCAAGAGCTTCCGGTTTCGCGCCGGGCGACCGGCATGCCGCCCTCCAAATTGGGCCTCAAGAAGGGCGACACGATCAAGGTCCACGACGTCATCCTGTCCCTGGTGACGAAATCGGCCAACGACGCCGCGGTTGTCATGGCGGAAGCCCTGGGCACAAAGGAAAGCCGCTTTGCCCAGATGATGACCAAGAAGGCGCGCAAGCTAGGTATGAAGCGAACCAGCTTTCGCAATGCTTCCGGCCTGCCAAACCGGCGCCAACTCAGCACGGCGCGCGACATGGCCCTCCTGGCGCGCGCGCTGATCCGCGATTTTCCGCAGTACTACGAGTATTTCTCGACCACGGATTTCACCTACAACGACCGCAAGTACCGCAATCACAATGGATTGTTACGCAACTACGATGGCGCGGATGGCTTGAAGACCGGCTATACCCGGGCGTCCGGGTTCAATTTGGCTGCCTCCGCCGTACGCAACGGACGGCGCCTGATCGCGGTGGTGTTCGGCGGCCGCTCGACGGCTTCGCGCGACCGGCAGGTTGCCAAGCTGCTCGATCAGGGCTTCGCGGCCGCGGCGGATCTGCCCCTCATCGCCAGCGCCGGCCCAATAAAGGCGCAAGCGGCGCAGAAAAGAATAGCCAAAGCCAGGATCGCATCGAAGACCTCGTCATCGGCGCCGACCGACGCCGCACAGCCCGCGCCGGGCCAAGCCGGTGCTGCTCCCAAGGACGAAGCGTCCCCTCAAGCAGGCGGGCGTGAGCTATCCTGGGGGGTTCAGGTCGGCGCTTACTACCGCTATCGCCTGGCGGAAGACGCGGCGATCAAAGCAGCTGCCAGCATTCCCAAGTTGCTGGCCGATACCCGGGTTCATGTGCCGTCCATTCGCGGCCAGCGCGGCCGTATCTATAGAGCCCGTCTTCTCGGGCTGAGCCAAGCGGACGCGCGCGGCGCCTGCCGCCAACTCGAGGTCCAGAAAACCGATTGCCTGGTTGTGAAAAGCAACGCGAGCGTGGCGCTCCAGAAACAAGTCGACGCAATCGCCACCAATTAGATTGTTCAGAAGATAGCTGGGCCGGACCTATTTAGCTTGGCCGCCTGTACTCGGCTGCGTGGCTAGATACACGTCGGCGCTCCGGCCGGGACCGTACCAGGCGCCAAGGAGCTAAGCGCTCCGAAACGCGGGCGGAAAATCGCTTGGTGACGAAGCGTAATAGTCCCAATCAGGTCTGGCGCCACGAAAGGCACGTAGTCGTACACCACCTCGGCGAAGATCGCAGATTCACCATCCTGCATTGTGAAGCTTGCCGGTAAGGTGGCGGTTCCGCCCGACGTACCAATATCGCTAGTTGCAGTGATGCCGCCGGTGCCCACGCACTGCCAACTCACGGATGGGTTGCCACCGGCCTGCGCCACGGAAGAAATGATCACCACACCGGTGCCGGCCATCTCGAACGGCTGCATAACGAAGTCTGCGGCCTGATAAAGGTTCGCGACCTGCGTCAAACTGATCGTCGAATCTGTCTGCGCAATCAAATCGGACATTGAAACAGCGGTCCGGTTCAATTTTTGCTGCAGCAAGGTATAGCGCCCGACCTCAACGCCGCTCAAGATGATCCCAGTGAGAACCGGTAAGAGAACGGCCATCTCCGCCAGGACGCTACCGCTGCGCTCAGCAGCGAAACGGCGCCAGTGGCGGCGAGCGAAATCGTGGACTTTGCTTAACATCCGGTTGTCCCCGCGCCTGCCGGACCCGACAACACAGCGGCCGGCGTACCAAACGGCTCGTTACGCACCGCGACGCTCACCGACAAAGGAATCGTACCGTCCGGCCCGAAGATACGTCCCACCATAGGCGTGAGCCCCGCCCAATTGTAAAACACTTGATAGAGCACAATGGAGCCCGGCCCGCCTAAACCGGACGCGGCCATGTCCGGATCCCAGGAAAGGTTGCCATTAACGTCGGTATAGGGCTCGCCCGGGTCATATGAACCGTTGTCGTTGTCGTCCACGTACGGCTCTGGCTGGCCAATGGAATCGAAGCAAGGATAGACAGCGGTCGTGATCGTGACGTTGTTTATATCAACCAGCCCGATCGTCGCGTCTTGGATCTCTTGCCGGATCGCGTCGGTCCGCGTAATCCCGGCGGGTTGAAATCCGGTTCGGCCAAGCCGCGAGGCGTTCTGCAGCCCCCCTTCCATCAAAGACGTGACGAAAAGTACCATCATAAGGTCGATGATGCCGGCGACTGCCAGAAAAACGATCGGGGCGGCAAAGGCGAATTCGGTCAGCGAGCTACCATTGTCGGACCGCAATAACCGCCGCCAAAAACAGCGAATATTCATATCCGCTCTCGTCCTTTAAAATTCATCATCCGTAAAGCGCGCTTGAGCCCGGTTTCCCCGGGTACTTTGCAATCTCATGGGTACGATTGTGGCGGGTAGGAATTAACGAGTCGTTAAAGTGAAATATAAACAAAGGTAACAGCAAATAATACAAATCGAATATAATTAAAAGTATAATAATAGGAAAATTTATCACAATATATTATATACAATTGCTTTATTTATTAATTTTCCATTTATATTTCTGCATCAAGATGACGCTGGGCGAAAAGAACCCAGTCATGGATGAGGTGCGAACGTGATCGCTTCAATTTTCAGGCGTTTCCGCCATGCCGGCCGAGACCTTCTCAAGGACGAAAAGGGCGGCCTTAGTATGTTCATGGCCGTCGGTGTTGTCGCATTCGTCGGCATCGCAGGTGTCAGCGTAGATGCCATGCGGGGCTACCTGGTGCAGTCTCGCTTGTCCAGCGCACTTGACGCGGCCGGCTTGGCCGGCGCGCGGGTTATGTATTCGCCGACGCGCGACGCCGATATTCAGATGTTTTTCGATTCGAACTTTCCGGCTGGCTACATGGGGGCGAACGTAACCGGACCGACCTTTAGCGTGGACGCCGCTAATGAGGTCCTGACGCTGACCGCGCAGGCCACGATTAACACGACACTGACACAGATCCTCGGTTACGACAGCTTCACAGTGGCCGCGACATCAGAGATCACGCGGGAAACGGAGATGCTGGATGTTGTTCTTGCGATCGATATGTCAGGTTCGATGGGCTTCTCGCTCGATGGCGGCACACGTATCGACGCAGCCCGCGACGCGGCGCTGGAACTAGTCAACATTCTATACGGCGAGGACGGACTGGCGCCGCTTCTAAATATCGGCCTGGTTCCCTGGAGCGGCAAGGTCAACGTCACCCGCAATGGCATCCCCTTCGATCCGGGCGCGACCGTCACGGCCCCGGTGACGACTTTCACCCATCCGATCGCCGGCGGCAGCCAGAGCAACGTCTATCTCCCCAACAATTCGCCGGTGCCTCTACTTGCTCCGCCACCGGCCGACTGGAAGGGCTGTGTTTACACCCGCTATCTGGAGGATGGCTTCACCAACGACGCGGACCTCGACGTCGGGCCAGTGACAGCAGTCGGCGGCAAGGATTGGCCGGCCTGGGAATACATTGGCGCGGAGGGCGAACCGGTCCCAGGTAGCGCCGAATGCACCCGCTCGCCAAACTCTTTTCAGGACTGCACCTCCTGCCTGACGCATGGCATCACGCCCTTGCAGAGCACGAAGGCCGGTATCGACGCCGCGATCAATGAGCTGGTCGCGCCGACCGGCTCCACCGAAATCTTAGGTGGGCTCGCTTGGGCATGGCGGGTGCTTGTCCCCGAGGCCCCCTTCACGGAGGCCGAGATCAACCCAGCCGGGCAGCGAACACAGGCAATTATCCTGCTGACCGACGGCCAGTACACGAGCTGGTGGGGCGATGCTTACAAAACCCAGTTCGGATTCAACACCGCCGCGCAAGGGCAAGCCGAACCGCGCTTGCGCAGCCTGGCGACGAAGATCAAAGACTCCGGCGTGGTGATCTACACGATCCAGTTCGCCAACACCGACGGCGATCTAGCGGACCTGATGAAGGACGTTGCCTCCGGCCCCGACGCGCCGTTCTACAACCCGGCCCCAACCGCGGCGGAGCTTCAAGATGTGTTCCGCGAAGTCGCGAACGACCTGTCGCAGCTCAGGCTCTCCATGTAGGTGTTTCAAGCTTTGGCGGCGTAAGAATTTTCGCTAGGTTGCCGACCCGGTACCGAATTCCTCTGGAAAATCGGTACCGGGCCGTTTCTTTTTTTAAGAAGCCGTCATCGATTCCAGATCGTCGGGAACCGGCAGACCGCTTGCGAGTATCTGCTCCGTGAGCGCCGCGATCAGGCGCTTTAGACCTTCGGCATCGGAAGACTCGCAGCGGGCGACCAGAACATCCTGCGTGTTGGACGCGCGAAGCAGCCACCACCCGTCTTGCGTGCGCACCCGCACCCCGTCGATCCCATTTACGTCCGCCTGTTTGGCCTCGAGACGGGCTCGCACCTCTTCGATCGCCGGGCGCTTGCGCGCCTCGGGGCAAGGAAAGCGGATCTCCGGCGTATTGATGACCTGCGGCAGGGAATCACGAAACGCCGCCAAGCTTTCGGTCGAACGGCTCAACAGCTCGATCAAGCGAATGGCGGCGTAGGGCGCATCGTCGAAACCGAAGTAACGGTCCGCGAAAAAGATATGTCCCGATACCTCGCCGGCCAGAATTGCACCGGTTTCAGCCATCTTCGCTTTGATTAAGGAATGCCCGGTCTTCCACATGATCGGTGTGCCGCCGGCGCGCGCCAGATCGTCGAAGAGGATCTGGCTGGACTTGACGTCCGCGATGATCGTGGCGCCGGGCCGCCGCGACAGGACATCGCGGCCATACAGTATCATGAGCTGATCGCCCCACAGGATCCGGCCCTTTTCGTCAATCACGCCGATGCGGTCGCCGTCGCCATCGAAGGCGATGCCAAAATCGCAGGCATTGTCCAGGACGCAAGCCTTCAACTGCTCCAGATTCTTGGGCACGGTCGGGTCCGGGTGGTGAGCCGGAAAGGTGCCATCGATCGTCTCGTTGAGCAGAATGTGCTCGCCCGGCAGACGCGCGGCCGCGGCGGCCATGACCGCGCCCGCGGCGCCGTTACCGGCATCCCAGGCTACCTTTAGACCCTTGGCCCCTCCCTCGAAGCCCTGAACGAGGCGCGCCACATAATCGTCGAAGACGCTTTGCTCGCGCGACCGGCCGGCGCCGGTCTCGAAGTCGCCCACGGCCGCGATCCGGCCCAGATCTTGAATGTCCTCACCGAAGAACGACGCCTTGCCGAGCATCATCTTGAAGCCGTTATAGTCCGGCGGATTGTGCGACCCGGTGATCATGATGCCGGCATCCGCCTCCAGGTTATAGACGGCGAAATACAGCATCGGAGTCGGGCCGAGGCCGATTCTCATGACCTCCAATCCACAGGCGGTGAGGCCTTGCACCACCGCCGCTTCGATCTCGGGCGAAGAAAGCCGGCCATCATACCCGATGCATACCGTCGAGCCGCCGGCGCGGCGGACCCGGGTTCCGAAGGCACGTCCTAGGGATTGTGCGTCGGCTATGGAAAGCGTCTGTCCGACGATACCGCGCACATCGTATTCGCGCAGGATGGTCGGATCGAAGCGGTGCGTTTCCGGCAAGGCCCCCGGCGCCGCCTCGTTAACTGGCAAGGTGGGTCTCCCGCTCGCGGTAAGGCCGGCCGATGCAGGAATAATCGAAACCGGCGGCGGCCATTTCCGCCGGGTCGTAGATGTTCCTAAGGTCAATCATGATCGGCGTCTTCATTGCCTCCTTGACGCGCGCAAAGTCCAGGGCACGGAAGGCGTTCCATTCCGTCACGATCACCAAGGCGTCGGCCTCGGTCATCGCCTCGTAGGCGCCCTCGCAATACTCGACGCCGTTCATCAACGTCTTTGCTTCTTCGATGCCTTGTGGATCGTAGGCTCGAACCGATGCGCCCGCGGCCTGAAGCGCCGGAATGATGTCCAGGCTGGGCGCGTCCCGCATGTCGTCGGTGTTCGGCTTGAAGGTTAAGCCCAGGACCGCGATGGTCTTGCCCTTAACCGAGCCGCCGCATTGCGCGATCACCCTCTGCGCCATGTTCTTTTTGCGTTCGGCGTTGATCTCGACTACGGACTCGACGATCCGCAGGGGCGCGCCCGCTTGTTGTGCGGTTCGCGCCAGCGCGATGGTGTCCTTGGGAAAACACGAGCCGCCGTACCCCGGACCGGCATGCAGGAACTTCCGGCCGATGCGTCCGTCCAGGCCAATGCCGCGGGCCACGTCGTGCACATCGCCGCCGACCTTTTCGCACAAGTCGGCAATCTCATTAATGAAGGTGATCTTGGCGGCCAGGAATGCGTTGGCCGCGTACTTAGTCAGCTCAGCCGATGCGACCGAGGTATGAACAATAGGGGTTTCAATAAGATATAGCGGCCGATAAATGCGTTGCATCATTTCCCGGGCGCGCTCGGATTCGGTCCCGATGATCACCCGATCCGGGCGCATGAAATCGCCAATCGCCGCCCCTTCGCGTAGAAACTCGGGATTGGAAACGACGTCGAAATCGGCGTCCGGCCGGGTTTCGCGAATTATCCGCGCGATCTCGGCCCCGGTGCCGACCGGCACGGTCGATTTCGTTACGACCACGAGGTAGCCGGTCATCGCCTCCGCGATGTCGCGCGCGGCGGCATGGACATAGCTCAGATCGGCGAAACCGTCGCCGCGGCGGCTAGGCGTCCCAACCGCGATGAAAACAGCGTCGGCCGCGCCGACCGCTTCTTTCAGATCGGTAGAAAACGTCAAGCGGCCCCCGGCCACGTTGCGTTCTATCAGTTCGTCCAGCCCTGGCTCGTAAATCGGGACCTCGCCCCTGCGCAGACGCTCGATTTTGCCCGCGTCCAAATCGATGCAAGCCACCTCGATCCCGAACTCGGAAAAACAGGCGCCGGAAACCAGGCCGACATAACCGGCGCCGATCATCGCGATTCGCATTCAGCAAACTCCGTTGAAGGTTTCGTTCACTTGGCCAAAGCATCCTCGCCAGACTGGCAAGCCTTGGCATAACGCCCCAAGATGGCCGTCATGTCTTCGCGTAAATCGTCGCGCGCCAAGGCAAAAGCTATGTTCGCCTCAAGAAAGCCGGCCTTGTTTCCGCAATCGAAACGCCGGCCATCGAAGCGCAGGCCATGGAAGGGCTCCCGCCCGATGGTACGCGCAATGGCATCGGTCAACTGAATCTCGCCACCGGCCCCGGCCTCCTGCCGGTCCAGTTCAACAAACACCGATGGATCCAAGATATAGCGGCCGATAATAGAGAGGGTCGAGGGCGCGGCTTCGGGCGCCGGTTTTTCGACCAAACCCTTGGCGGCGGTGAGTTTACCCTCCTCGCCGACGACGTCGAGGATGCCGTATCGGTTGGTCTCCTCCCGCGGCACATCCATGACCGCCGCCATGTTGCCGCCAACCGTTACATAGGCGTCGATCATCTGTTTTAAGCACGGTTCCTTGGCCATAACCAAGTCATCGGCCAGCAAGACCGCGACCGCTTCATCGCCGCGGATCAAACGTCGCGCGCACCAAACGGCATGGCCCAAGCCGAGGGGCTCTTGCTGGCGAATGTAAGCCACTTGCCCGGGCTCGAGCATCATGTCCTGAACGGCGCGCAGCTCCGCCTCCTTGCCGCGCGCGCTCAACGCATTGGACAGCTCGGCACCATGATCGAAATGATCCTCGATCGCCGTCTTACCGCGACCGGTCACGAAAATGAATTCTTCGATCCCGGAGGCCCGGGCCTCCTCGACCGCATACTGAATCAAAGGCTTATCGACGACAGGAAGCATTTCCTTGGGCATCGCCTTGGTCGCCGGCAAAAACCGGGTCCCAAGGCCGCCGACGGGGAATATCGCGGTACGTGGTGGGCGTCGCATGCTGCTCATGTACGGTTTGGGTGATTTGCGCTGGCTAGGCTCACGGCCCGCCTCCAAGCGAGGCCAGGCGAATTAGCCATGTCTGCACTCGAATATCAAGCAAACGTAAATTTACCATAAGCGCGATGGGCTCGACAGGGAGCTTTATGCAAATATCTGATTTATCTAATTTATTTCTCGCCGCGCGGGCACGCGCTCAGGCGCCGAGCAAAAGATCCTTGGCCTGATTAATCTTGGCGGCCAGGTAATTGGATCCGCCGTGATCGGGATGCAGCTTTTGCATCAAGCGGCGGTGGGATTGGCGGATTTCCGCGGGCGTCGCGCCGGACTTGAGACCGAGGATGTCATACGCCTCTTCCCGGGTCATTTGGCCATTGGACGCCGAGCCCTGCTCCTGGCCCTCCTCTCCGGGCGAACCAGCCCCGGCCGCTTCGCGCCACTGGGCACCCTGGCGCCGGTCTAAATACGCCTCCAAAACGGCGGTCGATTGCGGGTCGCTGGCGCGGCACTCGCGCCATAGGGCCAGAAGGTCCTCCATCGTCAGGTCGCCCAGGCGCCGCCCAAGAAATTGGCCTTCGGCCACCACCCCGTCCATTTCGCCGGTATCGTGATCCAGGGTCATGTGCAGCATTCGGGTCCGGATTGACGAGCTCTGTCCGGGGCTCGGTCCCCGCGCCGCCTTGATCTGGTGCCAGATCGCGCGCCAGCGCAGCAAGAGAGGGATCATCATCGGCGCGGCGACGGCGGCCAGGGCCTGGCGCCCACCCCATAACAAGTAGCCGCCCAGCACCAAACCTGCGCCGGCCGCGGCCCAGCGCAAGACACCGATCACCTTGCGCGGCTCAGCCGCGATGAACCAGCGCGCGAGCAGCAAAAAGCCGACCAAGAGGCTCAAGCCCAAGATGAAATAGGCAATCAAGATAATCTACCTCTTGCCCGGCTTATTTCACTTGATGTGTGAGCAAGCTGACGACCCCGCCCTTACCTTGACTAAAGGTCTCCAACGCCTTGCGGCCGCCGGCCGCGAAAACCGCGACCGCCGAAAGCAGGTCGCGCAGGTGTTGGGCGCTATTCGCATCGAAGGGACAGTAAGCGCCGCCCGAAAGGCGCGCGATCTGTTGAAAGGCCGAGCGTGCCAGGGGTTCGTTGCCCTCGTGAAACATGAAGCAAGGCACGCCGAGCAGACCCAAGCGTCCCGCCAAGTGGCCTAGTTTGTCGACGTCCTCCTCCATGCAATCGCCGACGAAGACCAGGGCCGCGACCTTTTTGCGCTCGGTCTCGCGGATCGTATGTTGCAGGACCTTCGCGATCTGTGTCTGTCCGGCCAGGCAAAAAACCCCGGTCATGCGGCGCAGGAGGTCCTTGGAGGTACTGACCCAGGGGCTCGCCTTGCATTCGCCGAAACCACGGTAATAGACGAGCTGTATCTCCAGTCCCCCAAGCGCCGCCGTTTCCGCGAACATCTCGGCCTGAATATGGCTGGCGCGGTCCCAGGTCGGCTCCCGGCTGGCCGTCGCGTCCATGGCGAAGACCAAACGGCCCCGGCCCTCATCCGCCGGCACGGCCTGCGCCTGCGCGACCTTGCGTAAAAAGTCGTCGACCGCGCTTTGGCTCGGCGTCCCGGGCAGCTTCTTGTCACCGGTCATATGCAACTATATCGCCTGGAATGGGCCCAAAACAAAAAGTCCTACCCGTTAAAATGGGAATCTCCTCTAGCCGGTTCCAGGGCCAGGGGCCCCGGTGAGGCCGGGCCCCCTGGTCTCGTCTGCCATTGATTTGCCCGGCCCGGCCTCACCGTCGTTGTCGGGGAGATAGCCAGGTAAGCGGAGGGTTCGCAACAAATCGCGCACCTCCTGCCGGGCCGCAACATGACTGAGACTAAGGCGGAACCCAGGCGATTCGTCGCGTAGATCCAGAAGGGTAAGGCCTTTGGGAAACAATTCGCGAAAGATAACCCGTTCGCCGAAACCCGGCGCGATTCGGAACCGGATCCGCTCCGCCAAGAGATTGAGCAGCGCCGCGACCTCGCGCTTATTGCGGGCGTCGACATGGCCCAGCCGGTTCCGCATGACGATCCAGTCGATGGGTTTTAGCCCGGCCTTGGCCCGGGTCTGCCGCTGCTCCCAGACCATCTGGCTGTAGGTGCTCGGCCCCAAGACGGCGCGGCCCTTGATGTCGACCCGCGCCAGGACATCCAGATCCAGAAAGCTGTCGTTCAGCGGCGTGATCAGGGTATCGGCACTGGCGTGGCCGATCCGCGAGAGATAGTTGTCGCTGCCCGGCGTGTCGATGACAACATAGTCGCAGCCGGCCAGATCCCGCAGCGCGGCGTCCAAGGCCTCGCGATCCTCGGTCTGAGCTTCGGGCCGCGCATCAGCGGTCGAGCCGTAAACACGATGCAGCGCCGGAATCTCCAACTTGCTGCCGCTCGACTCGGCGTGAGCGCGCCGGTTCTCTATTTGGCGCGACAAGGTACCTTGGCGCGCATCGAGATCGATGCAGCCAACGCTCAAGCCCCGTTTTAATAGCGAGACGGTCACATGCATGGCCGTGGTCGATTTGCCGGAGCCGCCCTTCTCGTTGCCTAGAACAACGATGTGTGGGCGCCCGTCGCCCGTCGGCGCGGCGGCGGACCAGTTCATGCCGGCCGAATCCAAATTGCGGTGTCGTGAAACACGGCGCCGCCATTGGGCGGCCCGGCATCGGCGCTGACCAAGGTGTTGATGCCCAGGCCTTCCTCGAAGTCGGCGTTCGGCCAAATGCTCTCGACCACCACGACATCGGATTGAAGGCCGTCGAAGGGGCGAACGTGCAAGACGACGGAGCCCAAGCGGTTACCGAGCCGCGCCCGGTCGCCTTCCTTCAGGCTCAAGCGGGTGCAAGCCTCCGGGTGGATCAGGACCGTGGGCCGGGCTTCGCGTTTGCGGCTGCCCGGGGTCTCGGTGAAGCTGGTATTGAGGAACGTTCGCGCCGGCGCGGCAACCAACCGAAACGGGTGGTCGCCATCGGCCGCGTCGATGATCGGGGCATGGCCGGGCAGGCGCGGCATCGGCGCCGCGTCCGGACCAACCTCGGCCCAATTGGGCTTGAAGTGGAAGCGTTTGTCCGCGTGCCCGAAGCCGTCCAGAAAATGCATGGTCTCGAACGGCAGCACACAATCCAGCCAGCGCCGGTCGGCCATGCTCTGCGCATCCGGCAGGCCCGAGGCCTCCAGGGTCGCGTCGATGATCTGCCATTCGCTCATGCCAAAGCCGGGATGCTCGGCGCCCAGGCGCTTAGCGAGATCGCAAATCACCGCGTGATTGGTCCGGCAGTCGGCATAGGGCTCGATCACCTTGCGCGCGACCTGAAGATGGGTGTGTCCGCTGGCGGTGTAGATGTCGTCGTGCTCCAAAAAAGTGGTCGCCGGAATCACGATGTCGGCCATGGCGGCGGTATCGGTCATGAATTGCTCGTGGACGCAAACGAATAGGTCGTCGCGCCGGAAACCCTCGCGCACCTTGGTCGTTTCCGGACACACCACCATGGGATTGGTGTTCTGGATGAATAGCGCCGTGACCGGCGGCCCCGCCCCCAGATCGCGCGGGTCGCCGGTCAGGACCGGCCCAATCCGCGATTGGTCGAGGACGCGCACCGATTTGTCGAGCCGGTCCAATCCCTGGATCAGGGTCCGGTCCAAGGGATAGATCGTGCTGCTGGCGTAGAGCGCGCCGCCACCCTCGTGCTGCCAAGCGCCGGTGATGGTCGGCAAGCAGGTCACCGCATGCAGGTTCGACGACCCGTTACGCGAACGCGCGAAGCCATAGCCGACGCGGATGAAGCTGCGTTGGGTGCGGCCATAGAGCCGGGCGAAATCCACGATTTCTTGGGGCTGGAGGCCCGTGATCCCGGCCGCCCATTCGGGCGTGCGGGCGGCGTAGTGCGCCTCCAGCTCCGCATCCCAATCGCTGCTGCGGGCCAGGTAGTCGCGATCGGCGAAACCCTCCGCCAGGAGAACGTGACCGACAGCGGCGGCCAGCGCCCCATCGGTGCCCGGCTTGACCATCAGATGCACGTCGGCCTGCGCCGCCGTGCCGGTGCGGTAAGGGTCGACCACCACCAGCTTGGCGCCGCGATCCTTTCGCGCCTTGGCGATATGGGTCATGACATTGACCTGGGTCGAGACCGGGTTCCCGCCCCAGACCACGATCAGATCGGATTTCGCGATCTCGCGCGAATCGATGCCGCGCCGCACGCCGACCCCCGCTTGCCAGCCCGAATCGGCCAAGACGACGCAGATCGTGGAATGCTGGCGCGAGTATCCTTTGACATGGCGCAGCCGCTCGATCCCGTCGCGCTGCACCAGCCCCATGGTCCCGGCATAGAAATAGGGCCAAACCGCTTCCGCCCCGTGCCGTTGCTCGGCCTGAAGCAGCCCCTCGGCGGTCGCGTCCAGGGCTTCGTCCCAGGAAATCGGCGTGAAGGCGGAGATTCCTGCGCCCTTGTCACCGGTTCGCTTCAGCGGCGTGGTCAGGCGGTCCGGGTGGTGGACCCGCTCGGCATAGCGCGCGACCTTGGCGCAGATGACCCCGGCGGTATAGCTGTTGTCCCGAGCGCCCCGGACCTTGCCGATTCGCGTGTCCGAGAGCCGCTCGACCTCCAACGCGCAGGTCGAAGGACAGTCGTGCGGGCACACCGAGTGCAGGTATTCGGGGGTATTCGAGGCGTCGAGCGGCATGGCGGTTGGGCGATTCGGGCTGTGGCAGACTTGGGGCAATCTAGCGTCCCGGCGGTGGGGCATCAATCAGTGTGGCGGGATCGGCGCAAAGACGGGGTTAACGCCCTTCGGACGGCGCGCGGCAATTCCCTGTTATTCCCTGAGAACAGGGAAAAAATAGTTCGTGCGCAGCCGGTCTTAGGGCGGCTGAATGGGATCACGGATCTGACTCCCTGCTGCATCGTCGTTCGATTTCGAGATTGGCACACGCCCCAGCCAGCGCAACGAAAAGGCTGTGGATATCGCGCCCGTGGCGGCGTGGGAAACCAAGTTAGATCACCACGAAGACTCGAAAACACGAAGGTTTATTTAACCTCATGAATATGAGCCTTCGTGTCTTCGAGTCTTCGTGGTGAAACGTCCTTGGACATGCCCGGACGAGTGCCGGAACCGCATTCGGCGGCATACACGTCGGCATTCCGCCCTAGGCTAAGAAACACCGCGAATTTCCACGCTTTGCAGGAGCTTATCGACGGTCTTCATATCCATAGGAGCGCCGGGATTGGCGCAGAGGTACCCGAGCAGTAGATCCGTGCTCCCGCTCTTATTCGGGCGGCTTGCCAAGCGTTGGCGGAATCCGAGGCATTCGACGTTATCGAATCGAAATTCGATTGTATCCAATAGTCCGTGCCGCCCCTTGCGCTTACCCTGTTCGCCGAATTTAAGGGACTTCGTCTGCAACCAACCGACCTGCGAAACATTTTCCTGAAGCGAGGGCAGGTTGTCGATGAAATATCCCGGTTCGGTGGTTTGCAGGTAGACCACAGCGGCCGGATGGAACATGGCCGGCCCGCTCCAATAGGCGAAGTCAATGGTCACATGCCTTGAGGGGCGCCTGGCCCGCAAATAACGCGAGACATAGCCTTTGTCGGCGTTCCGCAGAACCTGGATACGCGACGCCGTCGGCGAGACCGCGGCCCAATGTTTGCCGAAATCGCCGGTGGCTTTGGACGTCAGCTCGCGCAAGGTCGCTGCCGCCTCATGAAGCGCAGCTCCCGGACGCAGCCGGGGATCGTAAAGAATCGAAAGCGCTAGCTCGTCGGCGGCGGTCGGACGCGTATTGCCATGAACCGCGCTGAGAACGGATTCCGCGGCCGTTGAATGAAACCGGAGCCCAAAGGCGTGATACAGCTCGTGCGCGAGACAGCGCTCGACTCTTGCCGCCTCGGTGATACCGATGCGTATTTTCACGCGCTGAATGTAGCCGCCGCTATCCTCGAACTTGGCGAAACACGGTGCCGATTCGCCATTGATTCGATAGGTATCCTTGGCCGACAAAACGATGGGCACGTTGGCCTCACCCGGCTCATCGACGAGGCTCGCCTGCAAGCCGGAAAGTCTTGTGAAATCCGCCAAATAACCGGCAACCTGGTCGCGGTAACGGTCGGCGTCCGGGCCCTCGATAGACACCCGGAGGGGACGGTTCCAACGAATCAGCTCCCGCTTCACAACAACGTTTTTGTCGTTCGGACCGCCGAAGTAGACTTCCTCGGTAAAAATCAGCATCTGATCGGAATCGGAGATCTGGCTCGTGCAAGCGCTTAGGCCCACCGAGGCCGCGATACCGAAAAAAGCGAAAATGACGGTCTTGTGCATTATTGTCGCCTTAGCTCCCGTCCACACCGAATAGCGGCGATAGCGAATTCCCCGGATGGGGCTGCCGCTCGTCCACTTCGCTGGCCGCAACCCAGGCAAGGATAGCGTCTCCCGCCGCTATTTGGCCAGACCTGGACCGGAGCCCCACGAATACCTCCAGCAGAGCACAGCAAAGCGGTACCGCCCCTGCCCGGCATTCGTCTATGCTCCCTTCATGCTCGAACACGGGACCAGTTATGAGGACGTGTGCGCCAGGTTCCGTTGGCGGGTGCCCGCGCGCTATAACATCGGGGTCGATATCTGCGACAAGTGGGCGGGCGAGCCGGAGCGTCTGGCGCTCATCTACAAGCGCCGGCCGGATGAGCCCGGACCGGAAGTCGAGCGTTATACTTTTCGCGATCTCTCGCGCCTGTCCAACAAGCTGGCGAACGCGCTGACGGCACACGGCGTCGCGCGCGGGGAGCGCATCGGCATCCTTTTGCCGCAGGCGCCGGAGACGGCGGTCGCTCATATCGCGGCCACCAAGCTGGGCGCGATCGCGGTGCCGCTATTCACGCTGTTCGGGGCCGAGGCGCTGGAGTACCGCTTGAGCGACAGCGGCGCGGCAGCGCTGATCACCGATTCCGGCGGGCTGGCCAAGATCGCGGAGATCCGCGATCGCCTGCCCGCGCTCAAGCTGGTGCTGTGCACGGATGGTCCCAGTGGCGGCCCGGGTGCGGGCGCGCTCGGCTTCCACGAGGAAGTGGGTAAGGCCCGCGACAGCTTCACGCCCGCCGACACGCTGGCCGACGATCCGGCGCTGATCATCTACACCTCGGGCACCACCGGGCCGCCCAAGGGCGCGCTGCACGGGCACCGGGTCCTGCTCGGCCACCTGCCGGGGGTTGAGTTCCCGCACGAGTTCTTTCCTCAACCCGGCGATCTGTTTTGGACCCCGGCGGACTGGGCCTGGATCGGCGGCTTGATCGATGTCCTGCTGCCGGCCTGGCACCACGGTGTGCCGGTGCTGGCGCACCGCTTCGCCAAATTCGATCCCGAAGACGCCTTCCGCTTGATGGCGGACTTCGGCGTGCGTAACGCTTTCATGCCGCCTACCGCGCTCAAGATGATGCGCGGGGTCGAAAACCCGCGCGCGCGTTGGACCACCGAGGTGCGCTCGATCGGCAGCGGCGGCGAAACCCTGGGCGAAGGATTGCTCGATTGGGGCCGCGAGACCTTCGGCCTGACCATCAACGAATTTTACGGCCAGACCGAATGCAATCTGGTGGTCGGGAACTGCGCCGGATTGATGCCGGTCAAGCCCGGCAGCATGGGCCGCGCCGTGCCCGGCCACGAGGTCGCCATCGTCGACGATGCGGGCGCCCCCCTGCCCGACGGCGCGCACGGCAATATCGCGGTCGCGCGGCCGGACCCGGTGATGTTCCTGAAGTACTGGAACAACCCCGAGGCCACGGAAGAGAAATTCGCGGGCGATTGGCTGCTGACCGGCGACACCGGCATCCGCGATCCAGAGGGTTATTTCCATTTCGTCGGGCGCGAGGACGACGTGATCACGAGCGGTGGCTACCGCATCGGCCCCGGCGAGGTCGAGGACTGCCTGTTGAAGCATCCCAGCGTCGCCATGGCCGCCGTAGTCGGCGTGCCCGACGCCTTGCGTACGGAACGGGTGAAAGCCTTCGTCGTCCTGCGCGAAGGCCTCGACGCCAGCGACACCCTGGCCCGCGAATTGCAAAACCACGTCAAATCGCGCCTGGCCGCCCACGAGTATCCGCGCGAGGTCGCTTTCGTCGAAAGCCTGCCCATGACCGCGACCGGCAAGATCATCCGCCGCGCGTTGCGCCAGCGCGATGTGGCCACCCGCACCTGAGCCAAGGAAAGGCTGCGGTCCGGGGCGCTAATTCGTGGAATTCGTGGCGCCGATTTGACGGCGTCCGATTTCGACCACGCTCCAGAACATCAAGATCTTGCCGGCGCCATCGCCAAGCGGCAGCAAAAGATTCCGGATGGTTTCGACAAATTCGTCCGGCCCCTCGTACGGGAGGCGCGCGCACAGCGGCGTCTTGCGCTCGTAGGCCAGAGCGAAGAAGTCGAACATGCGGCTGGGTGGCGCCTGTGTCGGGATCTGCCTCACGGTCAGCCCGGTGTAGTTCGATTGGCTGATCTCATAGATCGCGGTGCCGATCAGTCGGTACCGGAAATCCAGCGGTTCTGTCAGCACCTCGACCAACTCGGAAGAACCCAAGATGGGGCGCGGCATTTCAACGGGATCAAGGTCCTGCGGGCGGGGGAAGCGACGGCCCGCGCCGCAAATTTTCCGCCAATGATCGTATGCCGCGACGAATGGCTTGCCCGAGAGCTCAATCTCGTCCACCTGCATCGCATTTCTCCCGGAACGCTACGCCCCTACGTCTTTATCGCGAATTAGTTGCATTTGCAACGCTTTATGCCTTCTCGCCCTGTTCGTTGCGCCTTCGCGTCGTGTGGACAAAGCGGTCCCAGACCGTCAGAGTTGTTCGGAAGGTATCGAGCACGACAGATGAGGCCCGCCGTGGCCGACGCCATGCCAAGCGCCGCTCCCACGACCCAGTTCCCGCCCGGCGTCGCCTATGTCGACGGCCGTTATTGCGCCATGTCGGAGGCGAAAATCTCGGTGCTCGACTGGGGCTTCCTGCGCTCCGACGCGACCTATGACGTGGCCCATGTCTGGAAGGGCCGGTTTTTCCGCCTGGATAAGCATATCGACCGCTTCTTGAACTCGGTGAAAAGCCTGCGCATGACCCTGCCGGTCGGGCGCAGCGAACTGCAAGATATCTTGACCGAATGCGTGCGCCGCGCCGGCCTGCGCGAGGCCTATGTCGAGATGGTGTGCACGCGCGGCTTCTCGCCAAGCTTCAGCCGCGACCCGCGCGATGCGGACAACACCTTTCTCGCCTTCGCGATTCCCTATTCCTCGGTCGCGAACGAGGCGCAGCGGGCGCGCGGGCTTGACATCGCGATCTCGCAGGTGCGCCGGATCCCACCGTCCTCGGTCGATCCAACGATCAAGAACTACCACTGGCTCGATCTGGTCGCCGGCCTGTTCGACGCTTACGACCGGGGCGCCGAGAACGTTGTTCTGACCGGCGACGACGGCGGCGTGACCGAAGGGCCGGGCTTCAACATCTTCGCCGCGCGCGGCGGCGAGGTCCTGACCCCCGACCGTGGCGTGCTCGAGGGGATCACACGCCAGACCGCGCTCGAGCTGTGCCGCGAGCTCGGCATTCCGGTGACCGCGGGGCCGCTTTCGGCGGCCGACCTGGCCCGCGCGGAGGAGGTTTTCATTACCTCGACCGCAGGCGGCATCATGCCGGTAACACGCATCGAGCAAAGGCCAATCGGCGATGGCCGGCCGGGGCCCCTGACAGCGCGTCTGAGCGCCCTCTACTGGGAAAAACACGAGGACCCGGCCTGGTCCACGGCGGTCGATTACGACACTTGAAAACAAGCGCCGGCGCTACCGAAAAAGCCGCGATTCCGGGGTCGAATCGGCGCCTGCAATTGCATGAAAATATTCTCTCAACCTATTGATTTAGCTTTATAATAATCTTCTGAGAAAAGCGAGAAACAATATCAGAACTTGAAAAGTCACTTGCAACTTCCCATGACCTCCCTTAGTTTTATTCTAACTGGTTACACACGACCTTGGCGGTTCGCGCTGGTTTTTGCCTAGCCGAGTTACTCCCAAGACAAGTGGCACTCCAGTCTACAAGTGGCGCCGCATGGTGCGGCGCCGGTGAGCCCCTCGAAGGGAGATACTATGGCTACCGGAACTGTTAAGTGGTTTAACGCCGTCAAAGGCTACGGCTTTATTCAGCCGGACGACGGCAGCAAAGACGCCTTCGTCCACATTTCGGCGGTCGAGCGTGCCGGCCTGGATGGCCTGAACGAAGGCCAGAAGGTGGAATTCGAGCTGGTGACCGGCCGCAACGGAAAGACGGCCGCGGAGAACCTGCAGATCGTCGACTAAAACCAAGGGTAAGTGTCGTCCGGGGGCCGGCTTCCGTCGCAAGACGCAACCGATCGAACGGGCCCGTCTACCAGGACGGGGAATTTGGAAGGGAGCCATTTTTGGCTCCCTTTTTTCTTTGGCCGCTGGGGGGCCGCGCCCAAAGAATATAAAGAGTCAGGCGACCTAGAATAGATTGAAGGTGTCCGAGCCCCCTCGCCGCTCTGGCGAGTTGATCGGGAACAGGGCCTGCGACATCTGCGCGATCAGGTTCAGAAACGCCGGGTCTCTCGGCCCCAACGACCCGGCAACGCTGCCCTTGACCGAGGTGATAACGACCTCGCGCGCGCATAAAGCGGCCTCGACCCGATCGGATTCCTTGGGCGTGCGGGCACGGGTTTCGGCCTTACCGCCGCACAAGGTATAAGCGCTCGTGCCCCGCACCGGGTTCATGGCGAAAACCACCCGGTAAGGCGAAGTGTAACCTTCGGGCGCTTGGGTGAAGAAGGGCACCTTTTGCCCGAAGTGAGACTTCGCGGCGGTCTCGACCACGGCGGCATCGAGTTCGCCCTTCGGGCCGGCGAAGGGGTTCCCGATCACTTCGGTCAGGATGCCGCCCTTGGCGGCCGAGTAGTTCAAGATATCCGGCGTGTACCCGGCGGAGGCACTGCCCGGCTGGACCGTCGAGGTCCCGGCGCAGCCCGCCACCAACGTCAGAGCCGCCAAAGCGAGCGTCAGGGAACCGGCAACGCGCAAATTCTCGGTCATGACGAAAATCCTCAAGAGACAATATTTCGATAGGTTGTATGCTAGAAATCGGGTCGGCATCCCCGAATGTCCAGGTCCGTAAGCCCCGGCCGCGCGATTTGCCCAAACGCCGGACCTGCCGCCTTTCTAAGTCGGGCGCGCCGGTTTAGCCTAGCGGCGAAATTCACCGACTTAGGAAGCTCCACCATGGCCAAAATCATCGACTATTATCTCTCCCTCAACTCGCCCTGGGCCTATATGGGCGGCCCCCGGCTGGCGGAGATCGCGAAACGGCGCGGGGCCGAGGTTCGGGTCAAGCCGGTTAGCCTGGGCGAGATCTTCCCCAAAACCGGCGGCCTGCCCTTGCCCAAGCGCGCGCCGGCGCGGCAAGCCTACCGCCTGGTCGAGCTGAAGCGCTGGAGCCGGTTTCTCGACCTGCCGCTCAACCTGCAACCGGCGTTCTTTCCGGCCGCCGAAGACCTGGCCGCCGGATGCGTGATCGCGGCGGGGCAAACGGGCGGCGATGCCCTGCGCCTGACCCTGGCCATCTCGCACGCGGTTTGGGCCGAGGATCGAAACATCGCCGACGAGGCCACGCTCAGCGAGATCGCACAGGCCAGCGGTCACGACGCCAAGGCCCTGCTCGCCAAGGCGCGCGAGCCCGGCACTGCGGAGACCTACAAGGCCCAAACCGAAGAAGCTCTAACGCGCGGCGTCTTCGGCGCCCCCAGCTATGTCTACCGCGACGAATTGTTCTGGGGTCAAGACCGCCTGGAATTCCTGGACCGCGCCTTGGCGGGATAGCGCGGGCGGCTCGGGGCGGCGCGCCTTTTTTTTTAGGCCCGCCGGTTCGAGGTTCTGAACCTCCGCTCTTTTGCGGACTATGCCTGCCTTACGCCCAACCGCCGATATAGGCGCAGGGTCACCGGCACCTCCGATCGTGACCGGTACCGGAAAAGCGTTCGTGCAACATGTTATGACGTTGCGTTCCGCCTCTCTTGCGCTTGCTTCATGCGCTCCATATGAACAATGAGCGTATCGATCGTATCTTTGAGTAAATCGAGTTCATCGACGGATAAGTCGTCGAGTTGTTCAAGGTTGTATTCAATCGTTTCGATGATTTGCTTGGCTGGACGTTGCAAGGGTCGCATGAAATAGGCGGTAATGGTTGCGACGATTGTTCCAAAAAAGAGCATCGATCCCAAGATGATCCATATACCGCCGATGATCTGCGAAACGCCAGAACGGGGTGTGTCCGCTATGCCGGCGGTAGAAAATGCGGCTATCCCCCAGTACAGAGCATGTCCATAAGAAGTTATGGTCGCGTTTTCCATTCTGCGCTCAGCGAAGTACAGACCCGCAGCAAAAATTAGCCATAGAACGACTAAAAGAATGATCATCCTCAGGAAGGGAGTCTGAGTGACGATGTCTCTAACAAATTTCTTGAACCTGGGATTGCGAGTCACATGTCACCCCCTCGGTGCAACTCCAACGTATATGGATATCCGGTACGAGGAGCAATTTTACTCGAATAACAGTCCGTACAAACCTCAAGTTTCTATTGTCCGTCACGAGTCTGCAATTGGCTAGGAAGCAAAGTTCGGCACTGTGCGGCATGACAGTCGCCTTGAGGCGACAGGCCGACATTGAAGTCAATTTTGTGCTTTGAGGGCATCGAGTTTCAAGACGGGGAAATTTCCGCATGCGAAGATATCTTGGTCGCTGACTCGATACCTTGCCAACCCGTTAGGCTAGAGCGTCTTCCCGTGAATGCGCTCGATACGGCTGCGGTGCTGGTTTCCTCGGCGCTGATCGCCCTCGACGCCGTTATCCCGGGGTTCGGAGTCGCTTTCGCTGGTAACGCCGATACCGCCGCGTTGCGTACTTGATACATTTCGTGATCTCCCGGCGGTCGACCTATCGGTTTGGGTAGGATTCTGGAGCAGCCTTGTCACCTGTTCCGGCGTGTGCCCATGCCGGCGTCCCGGACGGCGAACCCGCGTCATTCCGCGCCGCGCTCGACACTCTTGGGTGGTAATATTTGATTAACCCGGGTCAGGCAATTATACGCGCAAATACTACTTCGACGTGTCGAAGCCGCGCGAACGATCGCGGCCGTGGCGTATGGAGATCTCATGATCGAGTTTCTTGAGCAGACGCTGGTCGAGCAGCTGAACATCACCGATCACGAGATTGAGTACCGCAAGCATCTCTTTGATTTCACCGAAGCGGACGTGGCGCGCCTCCTCGCGTGGCGCGACTACATGGTAGGTCGAGCCGAGGAATTGGTCGCGAAGTTCTACGCCCGTCAGGTCGAGAAGGTCGAGGTCGCAACGGTCATAGGCGATGCGGAAACTTTGAAGCGCCTGCACGTAACCTTCCATCAATATTTGCTGGAGCTGTTTGACGGCGTCTACGACAAGAACTACGTGGACAAACGGCTGCGGATCGGCAAGGTCCACCGACGCATAGGGGTTACACCGAAGCTCTACATGTCGTCCATGCGGCTGATGCAAAATCTCGTCGACGACGCCATCGACGAAGCCAAGGACCACGGCCGCAACCCTGAAGCGATCGCGGCGGTGAAGGACTCGGTCCACAAGATCATGCTGTTCGACGCACAGTTCATCTTCGATGCCTATATCGACTGCTTCCTGCTCGACGTGGACGCCGCCAAAAAAGAAGTCGAAGCCTACGCCAACAGCCTGGAAATCCGGATGGCCGGGCAGACCCGGCAGTTGCGCGAGATATCGGTCAAGGACGACCTGACCGGGCTCTACAATCACCGGGCACTCACCGATTTTCTTCCCCGCGAGATCGCCGTCGCCAAGCGCTACGAACTGCCGCTCAGCGTGATCTACTTCGATCTCAACAAATTCAAAAAAATCAACGATGAGCGCGGACACAATGCCGGCGATGAGATCCTGACACGGGTCGGCAACGTCGTCACCGATACGATCCGGCAGATCGACTTTCCCTGCCGCTATGGCGGCGACGAGTTTTGCATCGTCCTGCCGCGCACCGACATCGCCGGCGCCAAAACCGTTAGCGCGCGGATGATCGAGCGCAGCCGCGATTTCTTCGACGACACTATCTCGTACTCAATCGGCATCGTTCAGAACGGGCCGGAGAACCACTGCGACCTGGATGCGCTTCTCAGAAAGGCCGACGACCTAATGTATTTGGCGAAACAGAAGTCAAGAATCCCGCCAGGCTCCCATGTGCGCACCGAGCCACAGCTACCAAGTGGCTTGCCGGCTCGCGTGTCCGGCGAAGCGGCAAGCCTCGACGTTTAAGGGCGCAGTATCACGAGTGCATCCCCTCTCGGTTCGGTGTAACCTGTCTCGCGCCATCTCCGCTTGCGCCCGGACAACGTTTCCGTCAACCGATGTTTATCCAGATCGATATTGCCCGTTCGGACAGACGTTCCGATACCCCGGAACAACGCGACAACTTCGCCGGCCCGATATTTTGCTAACCCGTTATACTAGTGAGCCGATGAATCGAGCATCGCGGCCCGGCTTTCATACTTCGGCAAGCTCAGCATGAGGGCCTCACCCTGAGCCTGTCGAAGGGCAAAACCCGAGCCGGTTCGGCGGCGCACTGGTACTAGGCAGGAGTATTTCTTTGTGAATGCGCTTGATATCGCCGCAACGCTGGTTTGCTTGGCAGCCGCTTTCGGTGTCCTCAATCACTTTTTTCTGCGCCTGCCCTCGTCCATTGGGCTGGTGGTAATCGCGCTCGCCAGTTCCCTGGCGCTGATCGCGCTCGACGCGGTCTTCCCAGGTTTCGGTGTCGCCGAAATGGTGCGGCGTCAGATCCTTGAGATCGACTTTTCCGACGCGTTGCTCAAGGGCATGCTCGGCTTCTTGCTGTTCGCGGGCGCGCTGCATGTCGATTTCGAGGCGCTGCGCGATCAGAAGTGGACGGTGGCCTTGATGGCCAGCATGGGCGTGCTGATTTCCACAGCGATCGTGGCCTCCGGGTTTTATTTTCTGGCCGGCGTCCCGATTCTGATCGCCGTGGTGTTCGGGGCCTTGATCTCGCCCACGGACCCGGTTGCCGTCCTAGGTCTGCTGAAGGACGTGAAGGTCCCCAAATCCCTGGAGGCCAAGATTGCCGGCGAGTCACTGTTCAACGACGGGGTTGCCTATGTCGTGTTTCTGATCGCCACCGCGGTCGCGTTTCGCGCGCCGGGCGATGCGCCCATGGGCATCGCCGAGGCCGGCCAGCTTTTTGTCGTCGAGGCCGGCGGCGGGGCGGTTCTCGGTGGGGTCGCCGGTTGGCTGGTGTTTCAGGTCATGCGGCGCATTGACGACTATGCCCTGGAGGTCCTGCTGACATTGGCGCTGGTGATGGGCACCTACGCGCTGGCGACGGCGGTGCATATCAGCGGGCCGATCGCGGTCGTCGTCTCCGGTTTGTTGATCGGTCACACCGGCGTCAAGCTGGGTATGAGCGCGGAGACCCGCCGCTATGTCGATTCGTTCTGGCGGCTTATCGACGAGATTTTGAATTCGGTTCTGTTTCTGCTCATCGGTTTGGAGATCTTGGCGCTGACGTTCGACACGCGCCATATCCTGCTCGGTTTGGCAAGCATTCCCTTGGTGATCGCGGCCCGCTTCATGGCGGTCGGCTTACCGATCAGAGTCATGGGCCTGAAGCGCAGCTTCACCCGTGGCGCCATTCCGATCATGACCTGGGGCGGTTTGCGCGGCGGAATATCCGTCGCCCTGGTGCTATCGCTTCCGGCGGGCGAGTATAAACCCTTGCTGCTAACCGCGACCTACGTGATCGTCATCTTTTCGATTAT
Organism: Kiloniellaceae bacterium; assembly: GCA_021776115.1. GTDB lineage: Bacteria > Pseudomonadota > Alphaproteobacteria > Kiloniellales > J153 > JAJFGN01. The sequence goes on from JAJFGN010000085.1 coordinate 42,411, forward strand.
CGTACAAGGCCTGACAATGCAACGCGTTGTCCGGCGTTACGTGCCGAAGGAGACTCACACCCTTTGAGCAGCTTCGAGAAATACGACGAAACCAGCCGCCACTACGACGCCACGCGCCAAGCCGTCGGCAGCGAGATCATCCTTGGCTGCCTGGCACGGCACGAGAAGCCGGTGAGCGCGTTGCGCGTGCTCGACGCCGGCTGCGGCACCGGCGCGTATTCGGCCGCCCTCGTCGCGCGTGTCGGGCGGATGGATGCACTCGATCTAAGCCCAGGCATGCTTGCCCAGGCCCGCGCCAAGCTGGCCCAGCAGGAGACCGCCGGCCGAATCGGCTTCCACGAGGGCGCGATCACCGCGTTGCCCTTCGAAGACGGATCGTTTGACGCCGTCACCATCAATCAGGTGGTCCACCATCTGGGCGACGCTGGGGAGGACTTCGTACGCCTGCGCCAGACCGTGGGTGAGTTCGCCCGGGTGCTGCGTCCCGGTGGCATCCTGGTGTTCAACCACTGCTCGCAGGAGCAGTTGCGCGACGCCTATTGGTATTACCGGCTCGCGCCGCGCGCGCAGGCTAAGGTGCTGCGCAACTTCGCGCCCATCGAGACCTTGCAGGTAATTTTCGAGCACGCCGGTTTCGCCCCTCGCGGTGCCTTCGTGCCCTTGGATGCGGTCTGCCAGGGCGCCGCCTATTTCGATGGGCGCGGCCCCTTGGACAAGGCCTGGCGCGACGGCGATTCCTTTTGGGCCCTGGTCGACGCGCAAGAGCTCGCGGCCGCCCAGGCTCAGGTGCGCGCGCACGACGATGCCGGGGATTTAGACGCCTTCGTCGAGACCCACGACGCCCGCAGGCCCTCGATCGGCCAGATCACGTTTCTTTGCGCGGTGCGCGGTTAGGTGACCTTAGCAGGCCGGATCACACCTAGCGCCCGAAATGGCGCTTGTCGAGTTGTGTCAGCCCAGCGTCCGTCACCGTGAGAACGTAGAGGTCGCCATAGGTGTTAGGCGGCGGGCCCTCGCCGCCGAGGCGGCGGAAGATGTTGCCCAGGTTGGTGGTATTGCCGACCCACAGCACCGTTTGGCCCGGATGCTCGCCAACCATCCTCTCCGGCACATCGTCGATCTCGATGACCGTAACTTCGATGCCCCTTTGCTCGGCCAGGGGCCGAACGGTATCGAGGTTACGCACCCGGTTCGGGCTGTAGATCGCGGCGATGTCGAGGTCGGCAACCGCGGCCGGCAAAGCCGCGGCCCGTACCCGCCCATCCTCGTGTAGCTCGTCCGACATATGAAGGCGTTCGGCATGACGGATCAAGATCACGGTCGTTGTGGTGCCCGAAGGCGAATTCACGCCGGTGGCGCAACCCATGAGCAGCGCCGGAACGAGCAAGACAAAACCAAGCAGGAAGTATCGGGTCAGCCGGATCACAGTTACCTCCTTCATGCGAGCGTCGCGGGGTCCACATTGCCGCCGCAGACGAGAACGCCGACCCGCTCGCTGGGCTCGGGCTTGTACGCCCCCGACAGCAGCGCCGCCAGCGCCGCCGCGCCACCCGGCTCCGCCGCCGTGCGCAGGTTTTGCCACAGCCACATCTGGCTAGCGCGGATTGCGTCGTCGGGAACCAGAACGACTTGCTCGACATAAGCCTGAGCGAAGGGGAACATGAGCGCGCCGACGCTGCGCGCGCCCAGGGAGTCGGCGGCAAGTCCGGAGACATCGACATCGACCGGCATCCCGGCCGCGAGGGCGGCATGCAGGGCGTGCGAGGTCTCGGGCTCGACCGCGACCAGTTTCACGCCGCCCCGGTACCAGGCCGCCATGCCGCCGATCAGCCCGCCACCGCCGACGGCGACCAGGACCGTATCCAGATCCGGCGCCTGCTCCGCGAACTCCATGGCGACGCTGCCCTGCCCTTCCAAGGTTGGAATCGCGTCATAGGCGTGAACCGACATCGCCCCGGACCCGGCGATCCAATCCTCGGAGGCGTGCAAGGCGTCGTTATAACGCGCCCCGCCCACGACCACCTCGGCACCGAAGTCGCGGATACGCGCGATCTTCGCGGGGGCGGAAATCTCGGGCACGAATATGCGCGCCGGCACGTTCAGCTTGTGCGCGGCATAGGCGACGGCGGCCCCGTGATTGCCGCCGGAGGCCGCGACAACGCCGGCTTGCGGCACTTGCGCGTCAAGGAGGTTGTTAAACGCCCCTCGCGCCTTGAAGGAGCCGCTGTGCTGAAGCAACTCCAGCTTGAGGGTCAAAGGCGCCGACAAGCCGAAAACTTCACCGTCTATTTGCAGGACCGGCGTCCGGCGAACCCAGGGCGCTATACGCCGCGCGGCGGCGGCGATCGCATCGCGCGTCACCTGCGCCACTTGGGCGCCTTGAGAGGCATCGTTCATGGCGGCGAGTTTATCTAGATCGCCGGATCGGTAAAGGGCGAGCGTCGGCACCCAGGATCGAGATCGCGATCGCGCCGGCGGATTTGCGCGTAGCGGACCGGATGGCGACCCAGGTGGCGACGGTGGGTGCCGCGATGGCGCCCGCTTGGTTGCCGCCGACCCCTTTGCAGCGCCAGGCGCAGCGAAGTCTCCGCCGCCTCTTCACCGGGCCGCACGACGCGGCACCAGATTTTCAGAGCCGAAAACTCAGCGCACAAGGCACGGGCGTCTTGCCGCGTCAAGTTTCCACCTTGGACCCGGTAGTAGACACCCTTTCCCGGCCCGAGATCGGCCCGCACGACCGTGAGCGTCAAATCGCTCAGCAGCTTCCCGTACAGCCGCCGCAGCCGGCGCCACTCGCCCTCGGCAGCCGCTGGATCGCGGATAGACGTCAGGTGAACGCGGTATCCCGACGCCGGTGTCAGACCGGCGCTGGCCGGGGGTGTCAGGCCGATGCCGGCCGGGGGTGTCAGGCCGATGCCGGCCGGTGGCGACGGCTTGGCGCTCGCGGTTTTGCCGCGCGCGGCCAGCATCGGCTGCGCGCCCGCGCCCTCCGGTCCGGTGACATCGCACCAGACCCCGCGCGCCGCAAAGGCCGCACAGCGCGCACGCGCGATCTCTGGCGTCAGCAAGCCACCCTTGATCCGGTAATAGATTCCCCGCTTCGGCCCCAGATCGGCTTTGGCGACTTGAAGCTCCAGGTCGCTGAGCAAGCCGCCATACAAGCGGCGCAGCCGGTCCCATTCGCCCTGCGCATCTTGCGGGTTGCGAATCGACGTTAGATGCACAGAAAACCCCTCGCTGTCCTGCGGTGGGCTCGCGGGCATCTTGTCGGTTACAGCGGGGGTCGGGGCTCGCTCCGGCGCCGGCGGCGCGACCGCTTGCGGCGGGGCCGGCGGCTTCGCCTCGGCCACCTGCGGCTTGGGCACCGGTTTAGGCGGCGCTTGCACAGCCTTGGGTTCGGGCTTCTTTGGCTCTGGCGCCGCTTGTGCCAGCGCTGGGGCCGAAGCGGCGGGAGGCGATTCACTCGGCACCCGCAGCGCCAGCTTCGCCAAGCGTCCGCCGGCAATGCGGACATCGGGATGATCGCCGCCCAGCACGGGCGCCCATAGGGTGATAACCCGGCGGTACAAGGCCAGGGCTTCCGGCGCGCGGTCTGTTGCCTCGTAAATCCGGCCCAGCTTGTTGAGGGTCCGCACGATTCCGGTCTGGTGCCGTGCCGCCTCTTGCTCCTGAATCCGCAGGGCGCGCTCGTACAGTGGCTCCGCGTCCCGGTAGTTCTCGCGCGCCGTGTGGGCGCCGGCCAAGTCGTCGATCAAGGGGATGAGCGCAGGGTCATCCAGGCCGAAGCGCGCTTCCGCCACTTCCAGCGACAGCATGAAATAGGGCAAGGCCTGATCGACCTTGCCCGCCTTGGACAACGCCCGCCCGCGCGCCACGTAGGATTCCAGCTCATCGGTCTGCGCATGGAGCACCGCCCCCCACAACGGCAGGAGCACGATCAAGACCGGAATCAAGCGGCGATTCATGAGGGGCGACCATAAACGAGCCCGCCGAGTCGCATATAACCTATGATTGTGTCCGGGTGCCGCCAAATCGCTGCCCTTGAGCCCTTCGCGGGCGACGTCCACCGGACGGACGGACCCGGCAGCTAGGCCAGGCGGCGCAGAGTTTGATCTCCGCCTCCCCGGTTCGCGGCCCTAGATGAACTTCCGGAACATCTTGGTGCGGTCGAACAGGCCCTCGAGGGTTTTCATGCGGTCTTTGGTCTCTTCCCAGGTCGCGGTTTGGACGGCGGCGATCACGGCTTCCACGATGAACAAGGTCACGACGGAAGAATCCCAGGCGGAGGGCGCCTCGATGCGTGAATGCAGGCTGTAGGTCGCGTGCTTCGCTGCGGGGGAGCCCCACTGGTCGGTGAACAGCACCAAGGTGACGCCTTTCGATTTCGCGATTTCGGCGAGGCGCGCAATCTCGTGCTCGTAGCGGCGAATGTCGAAGGCGACGAGCACGTCCCCCGCCTGCATGTTCAACACGTAATGCGGCCAAGTATTCGAATTCGGCGCGATCAGCGTCATGCCGCCACGAATGACCTGCATGTGGGTGAAGAAGTAGTCGGCCAGCGACCGCGTGATACGGCCGCCGACCACGTGCACGGCGCGCTCCCGGTCCGAAAGCAGCGCGGCGACGGCATCGAAGACCTCGGTATCGATTTGCCGCAGCGTTTGGCGCATGTTTTCCATCACCGCATCGGCGAAGCGGTTCAGAATGTGCGTGTCCGGCGCCTTCTCCGCCCAGCGGTCGTGCTTCACGATCGGGTTGGAGATCGTGGCCTCTAGCTCGGCGCGCAAGGCGGCCTGCAGTCCCGGAAAGCCGCCAAAGCCGAGTTTCTTGGCCATGCGCGCCACGGTCGGTGTCGAGACGCCCGAAGCCTCGGCAACGGCGGTAATGCTGCCTAGGCCGGAGACCGGGTAATTTTCGAGCATGGCATTCGCAAGCTGCCGCTCGGCCCGGGTCAGGCTCTCGAACTTGTCGCGTATGCGTTCCGCGAGCGTTAGGCCCTGCCCAGCCTCCATGTTCCTATTGTCTCTCCAAGGCATCGCTGCGGAAACCTAATTCTAACCACGACTGAAGAGAAATCGCCAGACGATAATTCACAGAATAGAATCGTACAGAAAATTACTTGACTTCCCTGACGCCTCTGAAAAAATGTGTTCAGAAAAAGAAACGGCGGGCAGGGGCACCTTTCGCGATGACGGCCCATAGGGCGGCGGCGAATATTCCTTCACTCGGCAGGACGGTCGAGGTGACGAACCCATCCGGCCATGGGAATTTTGTGCTTGTCTGCGAGCATGCCTCCAACTTCATGCCGGCGGAATTCGGCAATCTGGGACTTACGAACGGCACCCTCCAAAGCCATATCGCCTGGGATCCGGGCGCCCTGCCGGTTGCGCAGGTGATGTCGGCGCGGCTTGACGCGCCCCTTGTCTCGCAGCGGGTCTCGCGCCTGATCTACGATTGCAACCGCCCCCCGGAGGCGGAAAGCGCGGTGCCGGAGGTGAGCGACAATCACGAAATTCCCGGCAACCGCGCCCTCTCGGCGGCGGAACGGCAAGCGCGGGCCGAGCGCTACTACGCGCCGTTTCGAGGCGCGCTAGTCGATTGCATCGACCAGCGGGTGGCGGCGCGGCGCGCACCCGTGCTGGTCACGGTGCACTCCTTCGCCCCGGTGTTCGGGGGCGAGAGGCGGGACTTGGACATCGGCATTCTTCATGACACGGACGCCAGATTTGCCGACTCCCTTATTGAAGTGACCGAGGCCAAGACCGACTATGTCATCCGCCGGAACGAGCCATACGGCCCCCAAGACGGCGTGATGCATACGCTGGTCGAGCACGCCCTTCCGCGAGGGCTCTTGAATGTGATGCTCGAGATTCGGCATGATTTGATCGACGATCCCAGCCGTCAGCGGGCCATGGCCGAGTGGCTTTCCGGTTGTGCGGCGGAAGCGCTGGCATCTCTGGCGAAGACGATGGATAACCGAGAGAGTATCTTGCACCCGAACTGAAGGTGACCTGAAGCGGCTATCCGGCCGAGTCCGGAAGATAGTCGAAAACAGGCAGATGAGAAGCAGGGAATGCCAGGTTTTATAAAGGCATATGTCAAATACGTTGACGCGATAAACCACAAAGTCGGTTTGTTCGCGATGTATTTGATATTCCTTATGCTGGGAATACTTTTCTATTCCACGATCGCCAAGAATTTCTTCGATCCCTCCCTGTGGACCTTGGAAATGGCTCAGTTCGTGATGGTCGCCTATTACCTGTTGGGTGGCGCCTATTCCATGCAGGCCGATTCCCACGTCCGGGTGGATCTGCTCTACGACCGTTGGTCGGATCGCACCAAGGCCGCGGTGGACGCGGTCACCGTCCTGTTTCTGCTCTTCTATCTGGCGCTGTTGCTCTTCGGCGGCATCTCCAGCACGCGCTATGCCCTGCAGTACGGCGAGGAAAGCTATTCGTCCTGGGCGCCCTACATGGCCCCGATCAAGATTATCATGTGCATCGGCATCGTCCTGATGATCCTGCAGGTCCTCGCCACCTTCTTCAAGGATTTGGCGAAGGCCAGGGGAAAGCCGCTCTCATGAGCTACGAATTTATCGCACTCATGATGTTCTCGACCATGATGGTGATGCTCCTGACCGGGCAGCGGGTATTCGGCGCGATCGGGTTCGTCGCCGTTGCCTCCGCGCTGTTGCTTTGGGGCGACGGCGGCGCCGAGATGGCCTTCAGCGCCACTATCAAGCTCATGAAATGGTATCCGCTGCTGACCCTGCCGATGTTCGTTTTCATGGGCTACATGCTCTCCGAGTCGGGGATCGCGGACGACCTTTACCGCATGTTTCATGTCTGGATGGGCCCGCTGGACGGCGGGCTGGCTATCGGGACCATCGGGCTGATGGTCGCGATCTCGGCCATGAACGGACTGAGCGTGGCGGGCATGGCGATCGGTGCGACCATCGCCATGCCGGAGCTGCTTCGGCGCGGCTACGACAAGATCATGGTGACCGGCGTGATCCAGGCCGGCAGTTCGCTCGGTATTCTGGTCCCGCCCAGCGTGGTCCTGGTCCTCTATGGCATGATCGCGCGGCAACCGATCGGTCAGCTGTGGCTCGCCGGCGCGGTGCCCGGCTTGATGATGGCGGGTCTGTTCGTTCTTTACATTGCCGTGCGATGCAAGCTGCAACCGCACTTGGGCCCACCCTTGCCCAAGGAAGAGCGGCAAATTGGCTGGCCCGAGAAATTTCGGCTGCTGCGCGCCGGAATTCTGCCGCTGGCGATATTTTTCTCGATGACCGGGCTGTTCCTCATGGGTGTTACCAGCCTCGTCGAAAGCTCCGCCGTCGGCGCCGTGGCCTCGACGGTGGCGGCCCTGGTCAAAGGCCGGCTGACCCGAAAGGTCACGCACGACACGGTCCGCAAGACCTTGGGCGTAAGCTGCATGTTCATGTGGATCATCATGGCGGCCCTCGCCTTTGGCTCCGTCTTCGACGGTCTTGGCGCGGTCAAGGCCATCGAAGGCTTCTTTGTGGGGCAACTGCATCTCGGGCCCTGGGAAGTTCTCATCTTGATGCAGCTTTCGTACATCCTGATGGGCATGTTCCTGGACGACACCGCCATGCTGGTGATCGTCGCGCCGCTCTATGTGCCTTTGGTCGGCGCCCTCGGCTTCGATTTAATTTGGTACGGCGTGCTCTACACGATCACCTGCCAGATCGCTTATATGACACCGCCCTTCGGTTACAATTTGTTCCTCATGCGGGCCATGGCGCCGCCGGAGATCACGCTGTCGGACATCTACCGCTCCATCATTCCTTTTGTGCTTATCATGACATTGGGGTTGATCTTGGTAATGACGTTCCCGCAGATCGCGTTATGGCTGCCGGAATTGCACTATGGGCCATGACATCGACAACACCCGGCAACGCCTGCCGGGACTATCGGCACTAAGTGACTAGGAGGATCGAAGACCAAATGAAACAATAAGGCTCTCAAAAATGTGGGGGTCAGGTCGGACTACGTGAAGTTTCAACTCAAACACCATATCAACTCAAACACCATAACAGGGAGACGGAGAATGACCCAAAGACGCGATTTTCTCAAAAAGGCCGGCGCCGCGACAGCGGGCGCCGTGGCGGCGACAACCCTAAGCGCGCCCTATGTAAAAGCGCAGACCAAGATCAAGTGGCGGCTTCAAACCTACGCCGGTCCCGCCTTGGCCGCGCATGTCATCAAGCCGTCCATCGATGCCTTCAACAAGGTAGCGAACGGCGAGATGGAGATCGAGTTGTATACCGCCGATCAACTTGTCCCTACGGGCGAGTTGTTCCGGGCCATGCAACGCGGCACAATCGATGCCGTCCAGAGCGATGACGACTCGATCGCGGCGCCCACGGACGTGTCCGTGTTCGGCGGTTACTTCCCCTTCGCGACCCGCTACTCGCTGGATGTCCCGGTGCTGTTCAACCAGTACGGCCTGAAGGAAATCTGGGAAGAAGCCTATGGCGAAGTTGAAAACGTCAAGTGGCTGAGCGCCGGGTCCTGGGACCCCTGCCATTTCAACACGGTTGAACCGATCCGCAGCCTCGCGGACCTCAAGGGCAAGCGTGTCTTCACCTTCCCCACCGCCGGCAAGTTCCTCAAGCGCTTCGGCGTCGTCCCTGTGACCCTGCCATGGGAAGACATCGAGGTCGCGGTTCAAACCGGCGAACTTGACGGCATTGCCTGGTCGGGTATTACCGAGGATTACACCGTCGGTTGGGCCGATGTGACCAACTACTTCCTGACCAACAACATCTCCGGCGCCTGGATCGGGTCGTATTTCGCCAACGAGGAACGCTGGAACGAGCTACCCCCTCACTTGCAGACCTTGTTCAACCTGTGCATGGATTCTTCTCACTACTACCGCCAGCACTGGTATTGGGGCGGCGAGGCGGACCTCCGCGTCAACGGAACGAAACTGAAGCTCACCTCCATCCCCGATGAGGAATGGGCAACGGTCGAAGCCGAGGCCCTCAAGTTCTGGGACGAGATCGCGACCAAGAGCCCGAGGAGCGCCAAGGTCGTCAAGATCTTCAAACAATACAACGCCGTGATGAATAAGGCCGGTCGGCCGTACCGCTACGGCTGATCGCGGCGTCTACTAAGGCAAGCTATCCCATCTCCCCGGGGCGACCGCCCCGGGGGGTTAGGCTCCATGCTCATACCCGCGTCATCCCGGACTCGATCCGGGATCTTCGGGTGGACCGAGACTCGGACGTGGCAAAGATCCCGGATCGAGTCCGGGATGACGAACTTACGGGTTCGGATAGCCTCGACCCCGGTGCGAAATATTTTACCCTCATACCAAACAGGCACGGCGGATCTCATGGCAGGCAAGTTGACACTTAAGGAACTGAAGCAGGCCGTCGCCAGCGGCGAGATCGACACGGTGATCGCCGCGCAGATCGACATGCAGGGACGCCTAATGGGCAAGCGCTTCCAGGCGGAGTTCTTTATCGACAGCGCGTGGGAGGAAACCCATAGCTGCAACTATCTTCAGGCCACCGACATGGAGATGGCGACAGTCCAGGGCTACAAGGCGACGTCTTGGGAGGCAGGTTACGGCGACTACGCCATGAAGCCCGACCTCTCCACCTTACGCCGGATACCCTGGCTGGAGGGCACGGCGCTAGTACTCTGCGACCTGCTGGACCACCACACCCATGCGGAGGTGTCCCACTCCCCGCGCGCGGTGCTGAAAAAGCAGGTCGCGCGCCTAGAGGCTATGAAGATGAAAGCCTTCATGGCCTCGGAACTGGAGTTCTATCACTTCCGCGAAAGCTACGAGGACGCGCAAGATAAAGGCCACCGCGGCTTGACGCCGATCAGCGCCTACAACGAGGACTATCACATCTTCCAGACCACCAAGGAGGAAGATGTCATGCGCGCCATCCGCACCGGATTGCAGGGCGCGGACGTCCCGGTCGAGAATTCGAAGGGCGAGGCCGATGCGGGTCAGGCCGAAATCAACGTCCGCTACGCCGACGCGCTGACCATGGCCGACCACCACACGATCATCAAAAACGGTTGCAAGGAAATCGCCTGGTCCAAGGGCCGCGCGGTTAGCTTCATGGCCAAATGGAGCACCGACTTCGCGGGCAACTCATCGCACGTTCACCAGTCGCTTTGGAGCCTCGACGGAAAGCCGCTATTCCGCGACCCCGACGCCGAGCATGGCATGTCGAAACTGATGCGCCACTACCTCGCCGGGTTGCTGCATCACGCCAGCGAAATTACCTACTTCCTGGCGCCCAATATAAATTCCTACAAGAGGTTCGCGGCGGGCACCTTCGCGCCGACCAAGGCGATCTGGAGCATGGACAACCGCACCGCCGGCTACCGGATTTGCGGCGCCGGGACCAAGGCGGTGCGCGTGGAATGCCGGGTCGGGGGCGCCGACCTCAATCCCTATCTCGCGATGGCCGCGCTTCTGGCCGCCGGGATCGACGGGATCGAGAAACAGCGCGAGCTTGAGCCCGCCTTTGTCGGCGATGCCTATAGCGACACCGGCGCGCGGGAGATCCCCACCACCCTGCGCGCGGCAACCCAGACCCTGGATGGCTCGGCCATGTTGCGCGCGGCCTTCGGCGACGAGGTGATCGACCACTACGTGCACGCCGCGACGTGGGAGCAGGCGGAATACGACCGCCAGGTCACCGACTGGGAAGTCAAACGCGGCTTCGAACGGGCGTAGTCTAAGAATCCGGCTCAACATGAAGTGTTTTCCGTCGATGACTTGGCACCATTCTTTCTCCCCAGAGTCATTGCCGGGCTTGACCCGGCAATCCATCGAGGTCCGTGTCTCGCTCATCGATGGGCCCTCGGGTCAAGCCCAAGGGTGACAGGGGAAACGTAAGCGCGACTTCGCCTTGACCGGCGAGCCGTGGAGGACTTGGATAGTCCAGCAACCAAGGAAACTCATTATGTCCGACACACTGAAATGCATTTCACCGATTGACGGCAGCGTCTTTGTCGAGCGCCCGCTGGCCGGCGGGACCGCGATCGAGGCCGCCTTGGCCCGTGCGTGCGAGGCCCAAGCGGCATGGCGGCATACACCGCTCGCCCAACGCCAAGCCCTGCTCACCAAGGCGGTCGATGCCTTCGTCGCCAAGAAGCCGGAAATCTCGGAGGAGATCACCCGGCAGATGGGCCGGCCGCTCGCCTACGCCCCCTTCGAGGTGGCTGGGTTCGAGGAGCGTGCGCGGCATATGATCGCCATCGCGCCCGAGGCGCTTGGCGACATCGCGGTTGAACCCAAGGCGGGCTTCACCCGCTTCATCCGGCGCGATCCCTTGGGTGTCGTCTTCGTGGTCGCGCCCTGGAATTACCCTTTCCTGACCGCCGTGAATTCGGTCGTGCCGGCGCTTCTGGCGGGCAACGCGGTGATGCTGAAGCACTCGCACCAGACGCCCTTGTGCGCCGAGCGCTTTGCCGAGGCCTTCGCCGCCGCCGGCCTGCCCGAGGGCGTGTTCCAAGCCCTGCACATGAGCCATGACGCGACCGCGAAGCTGATCGCGCATGACGGCGTGGACTTCGTTTCCTTTACCGGCTCGGTTCCCGGCGGACATGCGGTGCAGGAAGCCGCTGCCCAGCGGTTTATCGGCGCCGGGCTGGAACTGGGCGGCAAGGACCCGGCCTACGTGCGTGCCGACGCCAAGCTGGACCACGCGATCGAGAACGTCGTCGACGGCGCCTTCTTCAATTCCGGGCAGTCTTGCTGCGGTATCGAGCGAGCCTATGTCGATGCCAAGGTCTATGACGAGTTCGTCGAAGGCACGGCAACCCTGGTGCGCAAGTACGTCCTGGGCAATCCGATGGAAGCCGGGACCACACTGGGCCCCATGGTGCGTGCCTCCGCTGCCGAGTTTGTGCGCGGCCAAATTAGCGACGCCGCCGCCGCCGGAGCCAAGACACTGGTCGACCCCAAGGGGTTCCCCGCCGATGCGGCGGGCACGCCCTACCTCGCGCCGCAGGTTCTGGTCGACGTCGATCACAGCATGCGGATCATGAAAGAGGAGAGCTTCGGGCCTGCGCTGGGCATCATGAAGGTCGGCTCCGACGAGGAGGCGATTCGCCTGATGAACGACAGCGACTTCGGCCTAACCGCCTCGATTTGGACCACGGACGAGGAAGCCGCGCTTTCGATCGGCGACCGGGTCGAAACCGGCACCTGGTTCATGAACCGCTGCGACTACCTGGACCCGGCCCTGGCCTGGACCGGGGTCAAGGACTCCGGGCGCGGTTGCTCGCTGAGCCGGATCGGCTACGAGCAACTGACCCGGCCCAAATCCTTCCATCTGCGTACCGCCATCTAGCCTTAAGGATCATCATCCCATGACCATCGATCCCACAACCTTGCGCGGCACCTGGAGCTTTCCGACCCAGGTCCGCTTCGGCCCCGGCCGTATCGCGGAGTTGCCGCGCGCCTGCAGGAGCCTGGGCATGGCCCGGCCCTTGCTGGTCACCGACCCCGGCCTGGCCAAGCTGCCCATGGTCAAGGACGCGCTCGCCGCCAATGAGGCGGACGGCCTGCCGACCGGCCTGTTCAGCGACGTGAAGCCGAACCCGGTCGGCCAGAACGTCGACGACGGTATCAAGGTCTATCGCGAGGGCGGCCACGACGGCGTCATCGCCTGGGGCGGCGGCAGCGGGCTGGACGCGGCCAAGGTCATCGCCTTCATGGCCGGTCAAACCAAGCCGATGTGGGATTTCGAGGATCGTGGCGACAACTGGAAAGCCGCCGACGCCGACGCGATCCCACCGATTCTGGCGGTGCCGACCACGGCGGGAACCGGCTCCGAGGTCGGACGCGCCGGGGTCATCCTGGACGAATCGGACCATACCAAGAAGGTCATCTTCCACCCCAACATGCTGGCCGGCATCGTGATCTCCGACCCCGAGCTGACGCTGGGCCTGCCCGCGCACATTACCGCGGCGACCGGCATGGACGCGCTGGCCCACTGCCTCGAAGCCTACTGCGCGCCGGGCTATCACCCCATGGCCGAGGGTATCGCGGTCGAGGGCCTGCGCCTGGTCAAGGACTGGCTGCCCACCGCGGTCAGCGACGGCCAGAATATCGAGGCGCGCGCCCATATGCTGGCGGCGGCCAGCATGGGCGCGACCGCGTTCCAAAAAGGCCTCGGCGCGATCCACGCGCTTAGCCACCCTGTCGGCGCGATTTACGACTCCCACCACGGCCTGACCAATGCTGTCTTCATGCCCTATGTCCTGGCCTTCAACCGGCCGGCGATCGAGGACAAGATGACCCGCCTTGCGGCCTGGCTGGAGCTGCCCCAGCCATCGTTCCAGGCCATCATGGATTGGGTGATCGCCCTGCGTAAGGAATTCAAGATTCCGCACACGATCAAAGATTTGGGCGTGAAGGATGACAGGCTGGACGAGCTATCCCGCATGGCCGCCGATGACCCGACGGCGCCCGGAAACCCCATTCCCGTCGGCGTGCCCGAGTTGAAGGCCATGTACGTCGCGGCGCTCGAGGGCCGGGTCGGCTGACCGAGGAAAAATTTTAGGGCTTACGCGGTTCAGAGCCTGGCATCCGCGCCCGACTCGGTCGCCGCAACCTCGGCCAGAATCCAATCGCGGAAGGCCGCGATCTTGGGTTCCTCGGCACGCGCTTGCGGGCTGACGAGGTAATAGGAAAAGCCGCTCTCGTCACCGAGGCTGAGTTCGAAGGGCCGAATCAGGCGGCCCTGCTTCAGATCGTCCTGGACCAGGGCGCGGCTGGCCAAGGCCACGCCCTGACCCTCGATCGCCGCCTGGACCGCCATGCTCTCGATGTTGAAGCGCGAGCCCCGGTTCGGATCGATATCCTCGATCCCGGCCGCCAGTAACCACATGCGCCAGTTTGGCGCGGTTTCCTCCGCCGCGCCCCAATCCAGATGTAACAGCGTGTGGTGACGCAGATCCCCGGGCAAGCGCAAGGGACGTGGGCCCGCCATGAGGCGGGGGCTGCACACCGGGAAAAATTGCTCGTCAAACAAGAGATCGGCGCGCAGGCCGGGATAGCTGCCCCGGCCATAACGAAGGGCGACGTCGACGTCGTCGCGCCGAAAGTCAGTCAGCTCGTCGTTGGCGTCGAGCCGTAGATCTAAGTCCGGGCAGGTCTGGCGAAAACTGTCCAAGCGGGGCACCAGCCACTTGGCCGCCAAAGAGGGCCCGGCGCTGACCGTCAGGACTCCGCTGTCGCTGTGGGCGCCCAAACGCGCGCTCGCCTCGACCAGCTTGGCGAAGCCCTCCCGCATGACTGGCAGGGCCGCCTGCGCGGCCTCGCTGAGGCGTAGCGCCCGGGTCAAGCGCTGGAACAGGACCACGCCCAGGTAATCCTCCAAACCCTTGATCTGGTGGCTGACCGCCGCCGGGGTCACGCCGAGTTCCTCCGCCGCCTTGGTGAAGCTGAGGTGGCGGGCCGCGGCCTCAAAGGCGCGCAGGGCGTTAAGGGGCGGTAAATCCCGGAACATGATAAAATCATACAATACTTTATCTAATTTGTCTTGAGATAATTTCTCGTTTGTCGCGGGCTAATTAAAGGGCCAAATTAAGGGCAATAGCCAACCTAGATGCGGAGTTCGGGCCATGTACATTTTAGGATACCTACACTATCTGAGCCACCAACTCGGCTGGAAACAGAAGATCCCGACCGCGCACCGCAGTGGCGCGCAGGCCGCCGATCATGCCGCCGGACACGGCATCGGACAGGCCGTACGTCGGGCCCTGTCCGCCCTGCGCACATGGCGTCAACGCCAGGCCGCGATCCGTCAGCTCGATAGCCTGCCCGATGTGACCCTGCGCGACATCGGCCTGGATCGGGCTGAGATCCCGGCCACGGTTGCGGCCTTGATAAGTGCGAAAATCTCGGGAAGAGATCTCGCCCGTCCTGGAGCCACGGCCCAAGCCAAGCCCCTCAAAACTGTCTGCTGCGGTTGACGGGCGCCGCCAGCCGCGCCCGGCCGGTCTGCGGACCCGCCGGGCGTTAGGTAATAATATTTCGCGTTCGGCGTCTGGCGGATGGATCGGGGTGCGGCAACATCGCGTTAACCTAATTTCATGTCCTTTTTTCCAACTTAAACTGTTGTTATTGCTAATTGTTTACCTTCGTACCCATATTGATGAAGAAGGCCCGCTCGAGGCCTCTCGCATCAGGCTAGGTCATTTGGGACGAGGGAATGCCATGCCGATCTTCACGCACCCGGAATTCGACGCCCACGAAGAAATCGTCTTTTGTCACGATCCAGTAAGCGGGCTGAAAGCCATCATCGCGATCCACAACACACGGCGCGGCCCGGCGGTCGGTGGCTGCCGTATGTGGCCCTACGCCAGCGAAGACGAAGCGCTGACCGATGCCCTGCGCCTGTCGCGCGGCATGACCTTCAAATCGGCCCTGGCCGACCTGCCCTTCGGCGGCGGCAAGTCCGTGATCATCGGCGATTCGCACCGGGATAAGACGAAGCCGCAACTTCTCGCCATGGCCGGCTTCGTCGAGTCGCTGGGCGGACGCTACATCATCGCAGAGGATGTCGGCATCACCCAGGACGACGCCGAGGTCATGCAGCGCCGGACCGCCCATGTCGCGGGCACCTGCGCGGGCGGCGCGGGCGACCCCTCGCCCTCCACGGCCTACGGCGTCTACATGGGAATTCGGGCCGCGGTCGCGCACCGCTTAGGCCAAGATTCGCTCAAGGGCATTCGGGTCGCGGTCCAAGGCCTAGGCCAGGTCGGTCTGCACCTGTGTCGCTATCTCGCGGACGAGGGCGCGCGCCTGATCGTGACCGACATCGACCAGAACGCCATGGCCAAGGCCGAGGCCGAGTTCAGTGCCGAGGCCGTGGCGCCCGAGGCAATCTACGACACCCCGGCCGAAATCTTCGCGCCCTGCGCCTTGGGCGCGGTCATCAACGACGACACCCTGCCACGCCTAAGGGCGAGCATCGTCGCCGGCTCCGCCAACAATCAACTGGCCGAGGCCCGGCACGGCGCCGCGCTTGCCAAGCGCAATATCCTTTATGCGCCGGACTACGTCATCAACGCCGGCGGGGTGATCAACATCTCTCACGAGGGCCCAGGGTACAGCAAGGAGGCGGCGGTCAAACACGTCGCCCGGATTCACGATACGCTGAGCGAAATATTCCGCCGGGCCGACGCTGAAAATATCCCGACTTCCGAAGCCGCCGACGCCCTGGCGCTGGAACGGCTCAACAGCGTGCCCGTCGCCGCCTGAGATCGCCGCCCGGCCTGCTCCCGCCAAGCGCGCGGCCAAATAAGCGATTCACCACGAAGACGCAAAGACACGAAGCAAAAGAGAGACACCGCGAACGGAGCACCGATTTAGATGTCATCGCCGGGTATGATAAGAAAAGCGATCCCTCTAAGCTTCGCGCTTCTTTGCGTCTTCGTGGCTTATTTTTTCCCTTGAAAATCGGCCCCATGCAAACGGCCGGACCCTGATTGGGTCCAGCCGTTGTCGTGTCCTCTGGATCAAGAGAGGCGTTGCGCGCGCGCCGCTTTAGCCTTCGGCCACCTCGGCGCCGTCGCCCGGAGTCCCCGGATCGTCTGGACCTTCGAGCATGGCGGCAGAAACCAGGCCGGCGTTTTCACGCACCTTGTGGTCGATGGCCGCGGCCATTTCAGGGTTGTCCTTGAGGAAATTCTTGGCGTTCTCGCGCCCCTGGCCAATGCGTTGGCCTTGGCAGGAGAACCAGGCGCCCGATTTCTCGACGATACCGGCCTGGACCCCGAGGTCGAGCAGTTCGCCCCTCTTGGAGATACCCTCGCCGTACATGATATCGAACTCGACCACGCGGAACGGCGGCGCCAGCTTATTCTTGACCACCTTCACCTTGGTCTGGTTACCGACCACCATGTCACGGTCCTTGATCGCGCCGATCCGGCGGATGTCGAGGCGCACGGAGGAATAGAACTTGAGCGCGTTCCCGCCGCTC
Organism: Kiloniellaceae bacterium; assembly: GCA_021776115.1. GTDB lineage: Bacteria > Pseudomonadota > Alphaproteobacteria > Kiloniellales > J153 > JAJFGN01. Next base: position 59,404 of record JAJFGN010000085.1, read on the forward strand.
GTGGTCTCCGGATTGCCGAACATGACGCCGATCTTCATGCGCAGTTGGTTGATGAAAAGCACCATGGTGCGCGAACGCGAGATCGAGCTGGTCAATTTCCTGAGCGCCTGACTCATCAAGCGCGCCTGCAGGCCGGGCAATTGGTCGCCCATTTCGCCCTCGAGCTCAGCACGCGGCACCAGGGCGGCCACGGAGTCGATGACCAGAACGTCGATCGCGCCCGAGCGCACCAGGGTGTCGGCGATCTCCAGGCCCTGCTCACCGGTATCGGGCTGCGAGATCAGGAGCTCGCCCACATCCACGCCCAGCTTCACGGCATAGGTTGGGTCGAGCGCGTGCTCGGCATCGATAAAGGCGCAAGTGCCGCCGGTTTTCTGGGCCTCGGCAATGACGTGCAAGGCGAGCGTCGTCTTGCCCGAACTCTCCGGCCCATAAACCTCGACGACGCGGCCGCGTGGCAGGCCGCCGATGCCGAGCGCGATATCCAGGCCCAGCGAGCCGGTCGAGACGACCTCGGTCTCGACCACCTGATCCGCGCCCAAGCGCATGACCGAGCCCTTGCCGAAGGCGCGTTCGATCTGCCCGAGGGCCGCTTCCAAAGCCTTCTGTTTGTCCACTGAATCCCTCTCGACCAAGCGCAACGCGGTTTTCGACATGGTGTGTCTTTCCTTATCCCATAGGGTGCGGGGGTCTGCAACGAGAGGCCAATGTACCCATTTTGTTCCTGTCTTTTCAAGCAAAAAATGGAACGGAAAGAGAACGATCGCCATGCACGACGGGAAACGGCCTGGCCGCGCGCGCCGGGTGTCGGCCCCTACTCGCCCGCTTCTTGGCGGGCTGCGGGCCCGGGTGATGGGGCGGTGGGCGACGGAGTCGCGGAAGACGGGGCGGCAGGAGACGGGGCGGCAGCTTCGCCGGAGGGGCCGCCGCTCGGGGCCGCTTCGGCATTCGGGACCGCCTCGGCATTCGGGGCCGCGGGGGCGGCCGCTTCCTCGGCGCCGGCCGCGGCGGCGCAGGTGTTCTTGCCCGGCGCTTCCTCGATCACTTCCTTCACCTTGGCGGCGAGCTGCTTGAGGCTGAAGGGCTTGGGCAGGAAATGGATGCCCTCTTCCTCACCCAGCTTCTTGCGGAACGCGTCCTCGGTATAGCCGGAGATGAAGATGACCTTGAGGTCGGGGTGGGTCTTGCGCACCTCGCGCACCAGGGTCGGACCGTCGACCCGGGGCATGACCACATCGGTCACCAGGATGTCGAGCGTGTCGCCCTTCTCCTTGATGATCTCCAGCGCGGTCTCGCCCGACTGCGCCTCATGCACCTCATAGCCTTTGTTGCGCAGGGCCCGGGCCGCGAAGGAGCGCACGGCATCCTCGTCTTCGACCAGGAGGACGGTGCTCATGCCGGAAAGGTCGCGGGCCACCTTGGCCGTCTGCTCTTCGACCACCGCCGTGCCTGCGGCGGCCTGCGAATGCGGCAGGTAGATAGAAAAAGTCGTGCCCTGGCCGGGTTTGCTGTCGACGAAGACGTAGCCGTCGCTCTGCTTGACGATGCCGTAGACGGTGGACAGGCCAAGCCCGGTTCCGGCGCCGATCTCCTTGGTGGAGAAGAAAGGATCGAAGATGCGGTCCAGATTTTCCGGGTCTATACCGCACCCGTTGTCTTCGACCTCGATCAGCACGTAGTCGCCGGCCGGCGCGGCCTCGCCGCCGCGCTTCAACTCGTCGCGCAGCGTGACGTTAGAGGTCCGAATCTCGACCGTCCCGCCATCGGGCATGGCGTCGCGGGCGTTGACCGCCAAGTTGATGATGACCTGTTCGAGCTGACCCTGATCCGCGCGCACCATGCCCAGGTCGCGGCCGTGCACCATCTTGAGCTCCATGTTCTCGCCCAAGAGGCGGCGCAGCAGATGCGACAGCTCGGCCAGAATGTCGGTCGGGTTCAAGCGCTTTGGCTGCAAGGTCTGCTGGCGCGAGAACGCCAGCAACTGACGCACCAGGTTGGCCGCCCGATTGGCGTTCTGCTTGATCTGCATAATGTCGGCGAAGGACTGGTCGCCCGGGCGGTGGCGCAGGAGCAATAGATCGGAAAACCCGATCATGGCGGTCAGAAGGTTATTGAAATCGTGCGCGATACCGCCCGCCAGTTGGCCGACCGCTTGCATCTTCTGGGACTGGGCGAACTGGTCCTCCAGTTTCTTTTGCTCGGTGGTGTCGATGAAGTGCGCGATGAACCCGCTAGGCGCGCCGGCGGAATCCGTGACCACGTTCAGGTAGATCGCACAGGCGGTCTCGCGCGCACCGATCAAGTGCGCCTCGATCGCTCCGCGCACCGCCGGCGCCGTCTCTCCGGAAGCCGGTTTCAAGGCGGCGCGGATCCGCTCCTGGTGCTCCGGCTTGACCAGATCGAACAGCGACCGCCCCGCCAGGTCTTCCGCGCTCTGCCCGACCAACCCGGCGAAAACGCTGTTGCATTCGGTCAGATGTCCGGCCGAATCCAAGAGCGCGATACCGACCGGCGCGTCGATGAAGAAGCGCTCGAAGCGCTGGACCGAGCGCTCCAAGGCCTCGGCGACGGCGCGCTCGCGCGACAGGTTGTGGACGACCGAGCGGGTACGCAAGACATGACCGTCGGCGCCGGTCACCACGTCCTGCCGGATCGCGACCTGGAAACGGCCCTCTTCGCCGTCGACCAGCATGACCTCGCCGCGCGCAGCCTCCGCCTCGGGGAAGGGGTGATAGGGCGGCGTATCGAACGGCAAGGCCTCGGCGATCACATCGTGCAGGCAAATCATGCTGTTTTCCATGTCCTCGTGGGACAGGCCCAGCCAGTCGCACAGGGTGCGGTTCGCGAAAATAAACCGGCCGTGCTCATCGACCGAATAGAATCCGACCGGGGCATTCTCCAGAAGATCGACGAAGCTTTCCTGCTCCTCTTTGACGACCTGCTCCATCTGGCGGCGCAAGGTGATGTCGTTGACCATCCAAAGGACAGTGCCAGGCCGCTCGACGACCGGATAGGCGACCACGTAGCGCCACTCGGGCGGGCCGTCGGTGGCGCCGCGCGGGCGTACCCGCAACTCCAGGGACCCGGCCACGCCGTTACGCGCCTTGGCGGCCAGGCGATCGAGCTGGCCGCGCGCGTCCTCCTCCCCGGCCAACTCCTCGGCCAACAGTTCGGGCGCCGGGCGTTCGGACTCGCCGAAGAACTCGATGAAGGCGTCGTTGACCAGCAGCGTCCGGCCAAACTCGTCGACAACCTGATGAGGTTGAGGAACCGCGCCGAAGATATCGTGCTGCAGCGCATAGGCGCGGCGTAGCCGGACCATCGATACCAGCGCCGCGACGATCGCCAAAGCGGTGATCGCCAGACCGCCTAACACCATGGTTTCCATGTCGGGTGGCCAGAACGCCTTTAAGGCGGCCAGATCGAATTCCGCCGCCCTGGCCGGCGCCGCATAGAAAAGCGCCGCCAGGAGACATGAGACCCCGCGTTTCACGCCGCTCATCCACTCCATGCGCATTGGACAGCGATATGTAAAGCATACCGGCGTCGCGCCGGGCAAGACGCGGCGATCGCTTGCGGGGTCATGGTGCCGGGCGCGCCGAACCTCCCGGCACGCGGCCTTTGAGGCGCATGACGAAACCAATGACCTCGGCAACCGCTTTATAGTGCTCGGCCGGGATTTCCTCGTCGAGTTCGACCGCTTGGTAGAGCGCGCGGGTCAGCGGTGGGTTCTCGACGATCGGGATGTCGTGCTCCTCGGCCAGTTCGCGAATTTTCTTGGCCATGGAATCGATGCCCTTGGCGACCAGACGGGGGGCGCCCATGGCCTCCATATCGTACTTCAGGGCGACCGCGTAATGGGTCGGGTTGGTGATCACCACATCCGCCTCGGGCACCGCGGCCATCATGCGCTTGCGCGCCCGCTCCATGCGGATCTGGCGCAGGCGCCCCTTGACCATCGGATCGCCCTCGGCCTGCTTGTGTTCCTCCTTCATCTCCTGTTTCGACATGCGGAGCTGCTTCAAGTGCTGTTGCTTCTGAAACACGAAGTCGAGCGCCGCGATCAGAGTCATCACCGACAACACACCGATCAAGACCCGCGCGGCCAGGCCCTGCAACAGATCGGTGAACTGCGTCAGGCTCATGCCGGCGATATTGGGAATCACACCGGCCTGGGGCCGCAAAAGGATCACCACAACCGCGGCGACGATCGAGATCTTGGCGAAGCCCTTGAGGAAATCGACCAGCGACTTCACCGAAAACATACGCTTCAGGCCCTTGGCCGGGGAGATCTTCTCCAGCTTTGGGCTGATCGGATCGGCGCTGATGATCAGGCCGTTTTGAATCACGCCAGCGACCAAGGCCGCCAATACGATCACGGCCAAGGGCACCATCAGGGCCAAACCAACCTGCACCGCTGTCTCCATTAGGACCTCGCGCAGGAGATAGCTGTCGAGACGGATCGCATGAGGCTCCTCGACGAAACGGCGCAGGGCTTGGGATATACTTCGCACCATGGGCCCAGCGAAGATGGTGACCAGGAGGGTCATCGCCAGGATGATGAACCAATGATTGATCTCCTGGGAGCGTGCGACCTGCCCCTTTTCGCGCGCCTGATCGATCCGCCGTTGTGTCGGATCTTCTGTTTTTTGTGAGTCGTCGGTTTGTTCTTCGGCCATGCCCGCACGCCCCTAGAGCGCGAGGTAGGGAACGAAGGCGTTCTCGAAAGCGTCGGTGAACCATCGCAACAGGGCCGGCAAGGTTGCCGCCAGGACGACCAGCCCGATGCCGATCTGCAGCGGCATGGCGACGAAGAAAACCTGCATCTGCGGCATCAGGCGGCCAAGCAGGCCGAGCCCCAAAACGAAGATCATGGCGACCAAGATGAACGGCGAGGCGATCTGGAACGAGAGCAGGAAAGTCGCGGCCACGACCCGCGCGATCATGTCGGCGAAATCGCCGATCGGCGGCACCTGGCCGGGAACGAACAGGCTGTAGCTATCGACGACCGCCATCAACATCAGATGATGCAAATTGAGGGTGAAGATGAGCATCAACGCGGCCGCGCTCAGGAACGACCCGGCGATCGAGCCTTGCTGCGCGGCGCTGGGATCGTTGGTCAGCGCGTTGGCCATGGAGCTGGCATAGGCGACGAACATGCCCGCGGTGGTCAGGGCCGCCAGGTACAGCCGGCCGATGGTCCCGAAGAACAACCCGATCAGGGTTTCGCCCAGGATGATCAACAACAGGGCGGTCGCGCTTTCCGGCATCGCGGGCAGGATCGGGGATACCACCGGCGTCACGACCAGGGCGATCATGAGTCCAAGCAGGAGGCGCAGACGCGGCGACACGTAGGGCGCCGAGTAGCCGGGCAAAAGCAACATGGCCGCGCCGATCCGCACGAAAACCAGCAGGGCGGCGAAGACGCTTGCCGGCAAGAGTTCCTGGAACATCGCCCGGCCCGCCCCCGGTCAGCCCAACACGACGATGCGGTCCATCAAGCTCTGGGTGAAGGCGATCAGAACGCCCAGCATGTACGGCACGAAGACCAGCAGGGAGGCGAAGATAACCAGCGCCTTCGGCACGAAGGTCAGGGTCATCTCCTGCATCTGGGTCAAGGCTTGGAATAGGGAGATCGTGAGGCCGACGAAAAGCGCCAGTATGAGCACCGGCGAACTGACCTTCAGCATCACGATCACCGCCTCGCGTGCGACTTCCATGACGTCGATGGCGTTCATGCGCCACCCCCGTGACGGAGCAAACCCGGTTTCGTACCCGGTCTCATGATCTCGATCCCCCGAAAAATAGCTCGTCCACGCAGCCGCGTCAGACCGGCATACGCAAGACTTCCTGATAGGCCTGAATGACCCGGTCGCGCAGCGTGACGACGGTCTGTAGCGTAAGCTCTGCCCTGCCAACGGCAGTGACGACGTCGTTCAGGTCGGCTGTGCCGGCCGCCGCCTTCAGGCTTTGCACCTCGCCCTGGCGCAGGGTATCGGCTGCGCCTTGGGTCGCGTCGCGCAGAATATCGGCGAATTCGCTGGACTTGGCCTGGTCCGCAGCGCCAAAGCCAGGCAGCGTATCCTGGTTCGCGATCTTCCGATAGGCAGAGACGGCATCGGTGAAATTAACAGGCATGGCATTGCTCCCGGGTCGTACGACCCCGTGGCTGCTGGCCTTCTTGGCGATCCGCCGGCGGCCTTTCTGGCCACCGCATAGGGTTCGGCGCGCGACTAGCGCAATAGTTCAATGGTCTGCTGCAGCATTCGGCGGGAAGCCTGCAAGACCTTCAGATTCGCCTGATAGCTACGTTGCGCCTCGCGCATGTCCGCCATTTCGATGACGCTGTTGACGTTGGAGGTCGCGACGTATCCGGTGACGTCGGCGGCCGGATGGTACGGTTCGTAGCGGCGGCCGAAGTCGCTGGAATCGCGCGATATCCGTCGCACGTCGACCAACTCGACCCCCAGCTCGCGGTTCAGCGCGCTACCGAAGGTGACCAGCTTGCGCCGGTAGGGCTCGCCCTCCGGCGTCAGCGCGGTTGACCCGGCATTGGCGACGTTCTCCGAAATGACCCGCAGGCGCGTGCCCTGCGACTTCATCCCCGAGGCCGCAACGTCCATGGATTTCAAAAGATCGCTCATGCACCGTTACCTCGCGCCGCTCGATCAACCGCCGCCGCGCAGGGCCATGCGGAACATGTCCATGTGCTTGCGATAGAGGTTGGTCATGGTCTGATGGTCGCCTTGGGTCTTGGCGACCTTCATCAACTGCTCCTCGATGACAACCGCGTTGCCCGAGGGAGAGGTCTCGTAGGGCTGCTTCTGGTCTGTGGCCCGCGCCGGCCCGTCGCGGAGGGCCGTCCCGGACAAGTGGCTGCCGTGAGTCAGCCACGGATCCACAGGCGTCAAGCGGCGGCGCAGGATATTGAGGAATTGCCCCTCGTCGAGATCCTGGGGCACAAAACCCGGCGTGTCGGAATTGGCTATATTATCCGCTAGCACGTTTTGGCGCTGGCCAAGCCAGTCCATACGCTTGGCGATTACAGAGAATAGGTTGAGTTTGCCGTCCATTCCGCTCCCAGTGGCCGTTTCCGACCGTTAGCGCCGTTTCCCCGTAATGGCAGTATTACGGATGGCTTGTTAAAAATCGGTGAAATCGTATAAAATGATTCTCTAATGCGCCCCAACACGGGAAATCAGGCGTTTCAAAGCCTGGGAAGAGGGGGGGCCGGCACAGGAGGCGCCGGAATGCTGTATTTAACGCGGAAAATCGGGGAATCGGTCATTATCAATGATGAGATCGAGGTCACGGTTATAGAGGTTCGGGGTAAATCCATTAAACTTGGGTTTACCTTCCCTGAGCACGCGACCGTGTTGCGTCGCGAGATATTCGAGCGGATCCAAGAAGAGAACCGCGTCGCGGCCGCCGGCAGCGAGGCTCTGGCTCAGGTCGTGCCCGGTAAGCGCAAGGTCGGCGCCGGAGGCGAATAGACGCCTTCCTAGTGTGGTGGAACAGCCCTATCGGCCACTTTAGGCGCGCGGCGAATCGGTGGCGTATCCCAGAGAGACCGCACCGCTAAACCATTCATTAAGCATGTATCGTCACCATTGACGGCCGTGCGGTGCGCCCTCGCGCCCACTCCCGGTTCACTGCCTGTTGGATAGCGCGCCTTGGTCGACGACTTGCCCCCAAAGAACCCCGCATCGCCGGTCGCGGTGGCCCTGGATAGTGGCGGTAACGAGCGCCGCGCGCCGAGGGTGATCGCAAAGGGCCGCGGCGCCTTGGCCGACCAAATCCTCGAAATTGCCTTCGAGCGAGGCATTAAGGTGCGGAGCGACGCCGATCTGGCCGAGATCCTGGGCGCGGTCGAACTAGACAGCGAGATTCCTTTGGAAGCCCTGGCCGCCGTCGCCGAGATCCTGTCCTACATATACAGAAACCAAGCCGCTCTATCGGGAGGCCCGTCCCAATCATGACTTCAGCTACCGATATCATGGCCGAGATGGAGTCGATCGGTGCCGTGATCCGGCACGCGCGTGACCTTCTCAATGCTGGCAATCTTATCGATGTGAGTTCCATCGAGGGTCGGGTCAACGACCTTTGCAGCCGCTTGGAAAGGCTGCGGGGCAACGAGGGAGCCGCGCTTCAACCCCGCGTCCTTGCCCTAATCGATGAATTCAGCCAACTGGCCAGCTTAATCGAAGCCCGGCTAGAAGACCTGCGCGGCGACCTGAAGCAGACCGGCGGCCGGGCCCAGGCTCTGTCCGCCTACGGTCTGGCCGCGCTCACCGACAAGCCCACGGGCTAGGACAACGCCGCCAATGGAGATCGAGACGTACCTGCGGTTCCTGGCCGCGTTAGCCCTGGTGTTGGCCCTGATCGCCCTCTGCGCCTGGGGCGCCCGTCGCCTCGGCCTCGGCGGGACCTTGGCGCCCACCAAGGGCGGATCGCCGCGCCTGGCTATCGTCGAGGTCAAGGTCATCGATTCCAGGCGCAAACTGGTCCTTTTGCGCCGCGACGCGAAGGAACACCTGATCTTGCTCGGGCCCAATCGAGATCTCTTGATCGAGAGCGGTATCGCGCCAACCCAGATCGAAGCCGGGGCCCGTAAGCTGCCCAGCGACGAGGCCCGGCCCGGGAGCGCCGCGACATGACGAAACGACGGTCTCTCCGCACGCCCCTGTTCAGCGTTTTGCTGGCGGCGTCGCTGGCGCTGCTGCTGGCAGGACCGGCGCTGGCGCAGACCTTTCAGTTCGACCTGGGGCCCGAGGCGCAAGGCTCGACCGCCAGCCGCCTGATCCAGCTTGTCGCACTGATCACGATCCTCAGCCTGGCGCCGTCGATCCTGATCATGGTGACGTCGTTCACGCGGATTGTGGTTGTGTTGTCGTTTCTGCGAAGCGCCCTGGGAATTCAGCAGACACCGCCCAATTCGGTCCTAATCAGCCTCGCTCTCTTCCTCACGCTTTTCATCATGCTGCCGACTTTGGAGGTCATCTACGACGAAGCTATTCAACCTCTGATCGCCGAGGATCTAACCGAGATGGAAGCGGTCGATAAAGCCTCCGCGCCGGTTCGCGACTTTATGCTGAGCCACGTGCGCGAACAGGATCTGAAGTTGTTCATGGACATGGCGAAGACCGGGCCCGTCGCGACCCCGGAAGAGACGCCCATGCGCTCGCTGATTCCGGCCTTCATGATCAGCGAGTTGCGCCGGGCCTTCGAGATCGGTTTCCTCTTGTTCCTGCCGTTCATAATCATCGACATGGTGGTCGCCACGGTGCTTATGTCGATGGGTATGCTGATGCTGCCACCGATCATGATATCGCTGCCGTTCAAGCTGATCTTCTTCGTGCTGGTGGACGGCTGGTACCTGGTCGCCGGCAGCCTGGTGCAAAGTTACGGCGGATAGACATCCGGCAAGTATGAGAGTCCGATTCGAGATGAAGGGTTCGGATTCAAAAGCATGCCGGAACCCTCTTGCACCTCCGTTGTCGCTCTCGTCTGCATTTCCTTTGTCACCCTCGGGCTTTGACCCGAGGGTCCATCGACGAGCGAGACTCCGACTACGATGGATTACCGGGTCAAGCCCGGCAATGACTCTGCAGGAGTGTTGGGGGACTCCGCCGCGCACTTCGATTGTCGTCCCGAACTTGATCCGGGATGACGACTTATGGGCTATGAGTCCGTGACCTGGGCGAGTGGCGTCAGTTTGCCTGCGGCTCTTGCAAGCGATCGCGGTAGCTGGCCATGAATTCCTCAACCTTCTCGACCGCTGCCAGTTGATCCGCAATTGGGCGATTGGATTCGCCACCCGCCCCGTCGGTCAAAAGAGCGAAGGTCTCCCGGTCGGGACCAGCCGCCATCGCGTCTTTGTAAGCTTTTCCCAGGGCAACCAATTGCGATGTCTCACCGGACAAGGTTAGAGCAACCGCCAAATCTGCGACGTTACGGCTGTCCTGTTTTGTGAGAGCCTGGTCGGCGCGCGGCTTTTCCGGCACCAATTGCTTTAAGATCAACGCCGCCGATGGCCAGTTCGCCTGATCCCAGAGGATATCCGCGCGCAAGCGCAATGCTTCGGGGTTGGGATCCTTATTAATCAGTTTCAACGCGTCTTCGTAGCGTGAAAGCCGCGACAGGGCGCGCGTGCGTATATACAGACGGCGGCGCTTGAGGTCGTCGGGCAGGTTGGATTCTTCGCTGAGACCCAACACCGTGACCGCTTTTTCGGGCGCGTCGTCGAGTAAATGGAGTGACGCGACCCGGGCGCCTACGGTGGCCTTTTCCTCTCCCGACAGGCGATACTTTATCTGCGCGGTCAACAGTTCCGTCGCGCGCGGCAGAAGGTCAACCTCGACCAAGCGCTCGGCCAAACGCTCGAGCATTCGATCGCCTTTCACGCTGGGCGGCGATAATTCCTTAAACTCCTCATAGAGCGCAAGTGCGCTAAGCGGTGGCAGGTCCGCGCCTTCTTCGCCGGCGATGATGTCGAAAAAAACGTCGCGCATGCGCTTAGCCACATCGCGGGCAAATCGGGAGCTTGGCGTATTCGTCGTCGCTTGTCTGAATGCCCTCAGCGAGTCGCGGTATCGGCCCTGGGTCAGATAAAGGTCTCCGAGGCGCTGCAACAGCGCGATTTCTATCTGATCGCCACGCCAGGCGAAACGCAACCTTTCCAGCTCCTCAATCGCCTCGGTCGCGGTCACGGATTTCTCGGCAACCGCCAAGTCCAGAAGAGCCAGCCGGGCCCTGGTTTGGGAAGGACGATGATCGCTGTATTGCACGACACTCTGCCAAAGGGCGCGCGCCTTTGCTTCTTCATCCTTTTGCAAATGACTGTACCCGGTCAGTACCGCGATCTGAGACTCCTCATCGCGGTTCGGATTGTCGTTTAGCAAATTCGTCAAGTATCCGGTCGCGGCGGCAAGGCGGTTCGCGGCCAACTCCGCTTCGGCCGCCATGAGCCAAAGGCGCGCGCGCACCCGGTGCGGATAGTCCGCGATCAAATGCGCGTTCTCGGCAAACTTCTTGGATGCGACATCCCAATCGAAACCAATAGCGGCCAGGGCGCCATTCCATAACTCGGCCTCCGCTTCACCGCTCAGACTGGGGTGAAACAGGTCCTTGGAGGCGGCGCTGTAATCGCCGGCCAGAAATGCGGCGACTCCGCGCATGAGGCGCGTTTCGGGGTCGATTCGCATAACCGGGTCCAAAGTTTCTGCGACACTCAAGAGCCCTGCGGCTTCGCTCGCAAAGCCATGCGCGAAATAAAAGCGGGCGAGATCCAGTCGCGCCAGGGGCCGGCGGGCCAGGTCCGACTCCGCAAGTGCCGCCTGCAAGGCGTGACGAACATCGATGAAGTTACCTTCTATCGGCTGGCGCCACGCGGAGAGGTCGAACAGGCGCGGTCCAACCGCCGGCCGGCGAGCGTTCGACTTCAGAAGGGCCAGAGTGGATCCCTTAGATACGATGAGCCCGGCAGGATGGGTGATTCGAACACCGAGGCCGTCAACCTCCACCTGCAGCGCATTGTCCACTACTTCGATCGCCAGGCCCTGAAAACTGCGCAAGGCCTGAAACTGCGGGAATGTCTGCGCAACCGCCAATCCTTGCTCCGCGATCAACGCCGGCACGACGATCATGGGGGCCCCGGAATCCGGATCCTCGAACGACACCGTACGGCCGGGTAACGCGACTGCAAAACCAACCTGTGCCGCCGTCCTGCCACCTTCGATCTCGATCTCGACCGACGACGTGGCGCGCGGCGGCCGCGGCCAAAGTTCTATCACCCAGGTTGTATCGTCGCGTGTGATCTTCGGCTCCAGGATTGGCGGGGGCGTCATGCGTATCAAGGTCGCGTTCGGCGCCGCGAACTGTTTGATCGGCACCATCTCCGGCGCCAACTCCGCCAGGCCCTCGGTAATATCGCCCAGCACTGCCCGGTCGAACACGAGCCAAAGATACGGGCCGCGCCGATACACCGCCAAAGCCGTATCGACATCCCATTGGAACCGGAGGTTGTTCATGGTCTGCGGTACGCCGTCGAAGAAATTGATGGCCGTGCTGTCGAGCAGGCTCCGCCCTTGATCGGCGATAACCAGAAGGCTACCGGTCCTGCCCTCCTCAACCGCTTTGACAGGCGCAATACCTGGTCCAATGCCTTCAATATCTGCAAGCGCTTCGACGCGCGACGAGGAATCGCCTCCGCTAGCGTTCTTGCCCGCCACTTTGGATTTTGTGTCGGTCCTTGCCGGCTTGGCCCGAGGCGGAAGCGGCGGCAATTTAGTGACCGACGGGACGGGAGCCGCCCCCGGCGTCTCGGCCGCTGCGGGATTATCTTGTGCGATTTCCTCCGGCTGAGGCCGCGCATCTAAAAGAGATAGTGGCGCCGCGCCGCGTAGCGATGGCTCGGACGCCTTATTCTTTGACTCGGCCGACGCCACGGCCGGTGCGGGTTCGCGCGCGCGCGGCGGCGTGCCGGGACGCGCGGTCAATGACGTCGGTGGCACCGCCACTCGGGCCGCTGGCGCCTCCGCCGCGGGCGCCGGCTTTGGGACCGCATCTTCTGGAACCCGGGTGGTGGTCTTGGCGGACCTGGCAGGGCGTGCCGGAGCGGCATCCAAAGGCGTGTCTTTGCGAAGTATATCCAAGACCGCCGATGACCCGCTTTCCGAGAGCCGAACCTTAGCGCCGGGCGCGATCCTGACGACGACGCTCAAGCCTTCGGCGCTCTCTTCAGGCGTGACGCCGCGCACGCTGGGTGGGGGGTCCTTGCGCACACGGCTGAGATCCAGTTCACCCGCACGGTCGAAACTCAGACGCACGCGCCCGGACGCCGCCTCCAACTTGACCCCAACCGGGGTGGCCCAATCGAATACCAAGCGATCGAATCCCGGATGCTCGCCGACCCTTACCCTTACCCGTTCCGCAGCCACTGCCATTGGCACGGCCAGAAGGACTGCCAGGATCGATGCCGCCTTTAGAGCGAAGGTTACTGATAAGCGCATGTCTGCTACGAGCCTTGCGGCGCGACCTCATGAATTACGATGTCTATGCGATTGCGCAATCTATCCGCCGCGCCGGAAGACCCTGGTATAGCGAACTCTCCTTGGCGCGAAGCCCCATAGCCCCGTGCCGTGATTTCGCTGCGATACCCGGCCTCGACAAGGATTTCGGCCAGCGCGGACGCGCGCGCCAGGGAAACGCCCCATCCCAGCGATTCCGGGTCACGGCCATCCTCGCGCGCGGTATGGCCATGAATTTCGATCAAATTATCAAGGGTTTGAACAAGACCGCCGATCGCATAGACCGCCGCGTTCGCGCGCTCGGCGATGGTGCTTTCCTGGCCAGAGAAGAGTGTCGCCGCCGGTAGACTGAGCACCGTCCGCCCCGCCGCGCGCCATACCACGCCGGCGGAAAGTGCCGGCTCGGAGGCCAGCCGCTGCTCGACGACCGGCTTCAGGTAATCGAGATCGGTGCCGGGCGGCGGATCGTCCTGGTCGAGTTGAAATTCCACGGCCGGCTTGGCGCCTTCGCGTGCCTGTACCGAATCCAAATTTCCCGCCAACGACCGGACCAGGCTTTGCCATTTGAAACGGTCGACGGTCGACATCGAGAACAAGAGCACGAAGAACGCCAGCAACAGCGCGACAAGATCGGTGAAAGTGATCATCCAAGCATCGTTGAAAGTACGGCGAACACCCGCGCTGACATCGCCCAAGTACGATTGCCAAGCCGGTGCGGATGCGGCCACGGTCTTTTGGTTCTCCTCACTCATGGTTCGGCGCGCCTTATGATCGGCTTTCCCGCCGGCTGCGTGTCGAGTGGCCGCGCCAAGGGCACGGCGTCGGTACGCATGCGCAAGACAAACCAAACGGTGTCCGGCGCCCCGGGGCGCAGGCCAATCGACAGGGTCGTGTGCGGAATGGACTGACGGATCAGGTAGTGCGCCATCGTGTCACCACGCCGAATGGATCGTGCGATCTTGCCGCCTGTGGCGGCGCCTTGGTTCGCCGACCCCTGTGAAGCGGCAGCGCTGGCGCCGTGTTCGAACGCCAACTCGTATTTCATGATGCCGTCCGCATCGCGCATCAACGCACGCGCCAAGCGGCGGATCAGGATCTTGCGCTCCGGGCGGATATCGTGCGTCCCAGGCAGGAACAGCTCATCGGCAGGCAGTTCGACGGTCATCACGGTTGCCCTGGCCGTACTCTTGGCGCGCGCCGAGGGCACAAACGATTCGAACAAGCTACCGATCTCGTCAGTCAGATCCTGCGGTAACGGCAGCACGCCGAGCGACGCGGTCACGGAGTTGGCGTCGCGGGGCGTCTCGATCGTACCCCGAAAAGCGCGATTAACACTTTCCAAGACCGCGTGCGTCCTTTGCGACTCGAAGCTGGACAGCGCGTTCAACAAAATGAAAAAGGCCAGGAGAATGAGTTTTAGGCTGAGCAGCAGGACGATGTACTTGTTGCCGTCCTGCCTATCGGGTGCTTGAGCCGCGTCGGCCATCGGTACTAGTCGAAGCTGGCCATGAGCGCATCGATGTCTTCCTGACTCATGGCGTTGCCGGGCAGTTGCGGGCCGTTCTTGAGCTCTTCGTCGGACAGGGCCTGGGCGCCGGCATCCGGGCCAGGTTCGGCTGCTGCTGGAGGTGGAGCATCGAAGGTGCGCTCGGGAACCTGCTCCCCGAAGGCCTTAAGCAAACTGGAAACCCTGGTCTCGACTTCTTCCAAGGCCTTCACGATCTTAGTGATGCGTTGGCCGGTTATATCCTGGAAGCTACACGCCTCGTAGATACGTGTTACCGCATCCGCAAAAGGGGCCGCAGCCTCGGGCTCCATCTCGCCGCTTGCGGCTTCGATGGTCTCTACCGCCTCGAAGATTTCGTTCGTGGCGTGTTCGGTGGCGCCGACAATGGCACTCAGCTCGTCCGATGCGGTCGGGATAAACTTCGTGTTGATCTCGTCCGCGCGAAGGGAAGCAATATCTGACTTGGCCGCAGCTATGAACTTGGCCAGAGCTTCGATATCCTCATACAGCTTGAGATTGATTCCCGACTTGTCCCCGGAAATCGAACCGAGGACGCTTTCGACGACCTCGGCGATATCTGCCGGATCGACGCCGGCGCCAGGCTTGCCCAACGCCGCGAGTCGCGATTCCACTTCCGCGTTCATAGCCGGTATAGCCGCAAAGGTCTCTTAGAAGTTACCCAGGACCGCAGTCAGCTTGCCCTTGAGCGTCGCTGCGTTGAACGGCTTGACAATGTAGTTGCTGACACCCGCTTCTTTTGCCGCGATCACGTTCTCGCTCTTGCTCTCTGCCGTGATCATGATAAAGGGCAGTTCCTTCAGCTTCACATCCGCCCGCACTTCCTTCAGCAGCTGCAAACCGCTCATCGGCTCCATGTTCCAGTCCGAGATGACCAGATGGAATTCCTTGTCGCGCAGCTTCTGCAGCGCACCGCTTCCATCCGTTGCCTCATCGACATTGTCGAAACCCAACTGCTTCAACAGGTTCCGAATAATCCTGAGCATGGTCTTGTAATCGTCCACGATTAGGATGGGCATGTTCTTTTCGACGCCAGCCATAGATCACTCCTCGTCTCTGGCGGATCGCTGCAACAGCAGCCCGCCACTGGAAATACAACGGAAACCATAGCTAAACGGTGTTAAGACTATCTAAAAATGGGCGGATTTCCGCCGAAGTACGGCCCTGACCGAATGGCATACCGATAGGGTCCAGCGGACGATACCGCCGGCCCCTGGAACTATCCATTGTCGGGTAGCTTTCGCCGCTGCGCCAATTCCGTGGTAATGGCCTTGGCCTTTTCGGCGTCCATCTTGGCCAGTATCGGCGCGATCTTTCGCTCTTTCATACGCTCTATGACCGGCAGGAGAACCTCCATCTCGAGTTCCTCGAAGATGCGCGCGGCACTCTTGGGCTTCATGTTCTCGTAGACCTTTACAAGGCTATCGTACTGACTTTCGGTTTTCGCCTTGTGTTCATTCAATAGGTCTTCGATTGTTTTCTGTAATGCCTTCAACCCGCTTACTTTTTCCTCGATCCGGCGTTCCGCGGCCTGCAACAGAACTTCGCGTTCCTCAAGCTGCCGGCCACGCCGCTCTATCTCGTCGCGCCGCTCGGCAAGGGACTGCAGAAGGTTTACTTCCTCGTCGGTCATGGACAAGGGATCGGGCGGCAACTGGAAAATACTTTCCGGCGCAAGGTTGGAATCTGCTGGAACCGCACTGTTCTCGGCCGGCTCCTCACCCGCTGCCGCCTCACCTTCGACGGCCGGCGGGTTCTCCTGCGCCATGACCGCGAAACCTTGCCAAACATCGACCACGCGCGCCGCCAGCGCCAGGCCGGCAACGGTCATCAGAACGGGTAGGAGCCGTATCCGCCTAATCACGCCTGGTCACCTCGGGTCCGGCCATCACCTCATCCCCTGTAAAGACTTGAGCAGCTCAGCTTCTCCCGGTGGAGGCTCGCGGTTCGAATCTTGCGGTTGTGTCCCGGCCGACTGCGCCCCGCCCGCGGGGTTGCTGGAATTGGCCGGCGCGACAGGTGGAACCGGTTGCGGCACGCGCGCGGCTGCAATGGTTGCGTCGAGGCGATGCGAAAGCGCCTCCGCTTTTTCGATAAGGAACGCTAGTTCGTCCGCACGGCCGCGAGATTGATTGAGCCCTTGCTGCAGACGCTCGCCAACCTCCGCCGCATGCGTGCGCAGCCCCTCGAGCCCAGTGCGTGCGTGGTCGGTCGACTCGATCAGACGCGCGATAACGGCTTCCATCTCGCCCTTGTTGTCGCGCAAGCGATTCAACTTCCGACTTAAGGAGACCGCATAGGCGATCGTCGCGACGAGCAGGATAGCGATGAGCACGTCGAGGCCTGTCGAGAAGGTGAGGTCCAAGCTCATTCCTCCTTGGCGTCCTGCTCGCGCACAATCTTTCCGGCGATCTTCACTGCGATATTACTGGCCTTGCGCCCCATATGCCCGGTGAACAACGGAACGTCGCCACACCGCATCTCAACCGCCGAGGTTGGTGAACAGTTGAGCTCCAAACGGCTGCCCGGAACCCAGGACAGAACATCACCAAGCGGCAACTCAACTTGATCCAGCACCCCCTTCAGAGGCACTTCTGTTTGCCAAAGTTCCGCCGACAGATGGCTTTCCCAGATCGAATCGCGGCCGAACTTTTCGCCCATGAACATTTGCAGCAGGAGTTCGCGCACCGGCTCCAGAGTCGCATAGGGAATAAGAAGTTCGATCCGGCCTCCTCTGTCTTCCATATCGACCCGCAAAGTGACCACGACAGTCGCGTTGGCGGCCCGCGCAATAGTTGCAAAACGCGGATTCGTCTCCAGACGCTCAAAGCGAAATGTTGTCGGCGATAGGGGGTCGAACGCGGCGGAAAGATCGCCGAGCACGACGTGAACCATCCGCTCGACCAGATTGCGTTCGATCGTTGTATAGGGCCGGCCCTCGATGCGCATGGCCGCCGTTCCGCGCCGGCCCCCGAGCAGCACGTCGACGATGGAATAGATCAAAGCGCTATCCACCGTCATCAATCCGAAGTTGTCCCACTCCTCGGCCTTAAAGACCGCCAGCATCGCTGGCAGCGGAATAGAATTCAGATAGTCGCCAAAGCGGGCCGAACTGATATTGTCGAGGCTGACTTCGACGTTGTCTGAGGTGAAATTCCGTAGCGAGGTCGACATCATGCGCACAAGACGATCGAACACGACCTCGAGCATGGGTAGACGCTCGTACGACACGAGCGCCGAATTCAGGATCGCCTGAATGCCCGACTTGTCGCCGTCTTCTAGCCCGCCGCCGTCAACGCCCAGCAGGCTGTCGATCTCGTTTTGATCGAGGACCCGAGTGGAGCCGACGGCACTTTCACCGCTGCCGTCATCGATATCGCCGTCGTCATCCGCCATGGCCTCCCATTCGGCCATCATGGCTTCTTGATCGGCGTCGCCTCCACCTTCTTCTGTTTCGATATCGTCAGCCATTACATCATTCATTCCGTCGGCCGGTTATGGCGCTCGGATCCTGAAACCCTCGAGGCGTGAGGCGCAGGCCCGCTATTGGATCAACATTTCGCGAAACAGAACGTCCTTGACCTGCGCGGGCCTAGCCGCGGAGGCAACGCGAAGCAGCAGTTCCTCGCGCAAACGTTGCAAGCCCGCGGAACCCTGTAGGTCCTCGACCCGCAATTCGCGCAGATACACCTGAAAGCCGTCGACGACGCGTGGCATAACACCTTCCAAGAGTACGATATCTTCCTCCGAGCTTAGCTCGAGGCTGATCGATATCTTCAAATATCCGGTCTTGCGGCCGGTCGAATTTAGATTGACCAGCATTTCGGGCATTTCGAAATACACCGCCGGGCCGGTTTCGGCCGCCGCCAGCTCTTCCGCGGCGCCCTCTTCCTCGACACCCAGAAGGGGGTCCAGCAGGCCAGCGAAGTAGGCGCCAGCACCGCCACCAATCAGGAGCAAAATCGGCAAGACAATGAAAAGAATGAGCTTCTTGCCGGGCATCTTGCCCGTTGGTTTCAGTTCCTCGGCGCCTTCCTCCGGCGCGTCGTCCGTCGCCGGATCTTCGGCCGCAGCTTGATCGGTCATTCCAGAAAGACTCGCTGATTATCAGAGACTTAATAAGCGAGCAGCCTAATTAGTCGCGGTTAATAACTGGTTTAGGATGCCGCACCGCGAAGCCCCTTTGGCGACCATTCCGGCAATTTATGCCGAGTAAGTCCTGCCAAAATGGCTAAATGCCAAGGCCGCACCAGCGACCGGCCTCGCACATTTGTGACAAAACGGTGGTTTTCCGGCAGTTGCGCTACCTGGCATGCCTCCTGCATCGCACCACTCGCTAGGCCAGCGGCCGGCCGCCATTGCGGGCTACCTCTACCGCCTGGCGTTCGATAACCGGAGATATACGGTCAAAGATGGAAAATTCGCTATCCGTTGTCTTATCCCGGCAAGGCGTCCTGGCCCGCCAAATGAACGTTATCGCGACAAACCTGGCGAATACGAACACGGCCGGCTTCAAGGCGGAGTCCATTATTTTCTCGGAGTTCTTGGAACGTACCTCGAAGTCCGAAGCACCGCTCAGCATGGTACGTGACGTTACGTACCTTCGCGACACCTCCGAAGGCACCATGGCCGGAACTAACAATCCGTTGGACCTGGCGATTTCGGGCGAGGGCTTCTTCGTGGTGGAGGCCCCACAGGGCGAACGTTATACCCGCCACGGGGCATTTCAACTCGACAACCAAGGACAGCTAGCTACCTTGGCCGGCGCCCCCGTTCTAAGCGAAAGCGGGGCCCCAATAACCGTTCCGCCGGCGACCAGTACGATCACGATTACCGGCGACGGCACGGTTTCGGCGGATGCGGTCGAGATCGGGAAGCTGCGAGTCGTTGAGTTCGAGGCGCCCCAGGCGCTCTCCAAGGACGGCAATGGCTTGTACGAGGCAAAGGACCAGGCGCCACAACCCGCGACCGATGCAAAGGTCCTGCAAGGCATGATCGAAGGATCGAACGTCAAGGGTGTCGCCGAAATGACCCGCATGATCGAAGTGGTTCGCAGCTATCAGGCGGCCGGGAAAATGGCCGAGTCCGAGCACAAACGAATTCTCGACTCCATCGACGTCATCCTCGGCAACTAGAAAGACGTCATCGTCGGCAACTAGAAAACCGGATAGGACCAAAGGTTATGAGATCTCTCAACATCGCGGCGACCGGAATGTTGGCCCAGCAGCTCAACGTCGAGGTCATTTCGAACAATATCGCGAACATCAACACCACCGGTTTCAAACGCCAGCGGGCCGAGTTTCACGATCTGCTGTACCAGAACCTGTTGCGCGCCGGCACCTCTTCCTCGGATACCGGAACGGTGGTTCCCTCGGGTATTCAGGTGGGGCTGGGCGTGAAGCCCGCCGCGACCTACAGGGTAACCGAGCAGGGTAATTTGTCGATCACCGAGAATGAGCTCGATCTGGCAATCAACGGCAAGGGCTACTTCGCCGTCGAGCTGCCGTCCGGCGAAACCGCCTACACCCGCGCCGGGGCCATGGGCCGCAGCGCTGACGGTGACCTGGTCACGGCTAACGGCTTTGTCATCCAACCCGGTATCACAATCCCCGACGATGCGGTGGCGATCACGGTGAACGCGCAAGGCGAGGTCATCGTCGCCCTGGACGGGCAAACCGCGCCCAGCAACGTCGGTCAGCTCCAGCTCGCCAACTTCGCGAACGAGGCCGGTCTGCAAGCGATCGGCAACAACATGCTGCTGGAAACCCGCGCCTCGGGCGCGGCAAGCCTGGCAGCGCCGGGAAGCAACGGATACGGCTCGATCCAGCAAGGCGCCTTGGAAACCTCGAATGTTAACATCGTGGCGGAGATCACTAACCTGATCACGGCACAGCGCGCCTACGAAATGAACTCGAAGGTGATTCAGGCGTCGGACGAGATGATGTCCTCGGTGAACCAGCTTCGCTAATGAATTGGGTTGAAATGATAAAGTTAGAGAACATCGGACCGGCTTCGATCTTCGCCCTCGCTGTCCTCGTCCTGCCGCTGTCGACCCAGGCGGGCAGCACGGCGAAGGTGCCCGAGGTGGCGATGCCGTCCGCGCCTATTGTGCTCAAATCCCGCGCGATCGTCGACGATATGGTGGTTCGCCTGAACGACTTGTTTGAAGGTTTGGATGACCCCGACCAATCGCTCGGTCAGACCACCATTGCCCGCGCGCCTGAACCGGGACAGCGTGTTGAAGTGGGTGCCCGCTGGTTGGCAGCAGTTGCGCAAGCCTACGCCCTGCCTTGGCGGCCCCAGTCGCGCTTCGATAAAGTCACGGTCGAGCGGGCCAGCCAAGTCATTGAAGCCAAGCGTATCGAGGCCGCGGCCACGGATGCCCTGGCCAAACGGGGTGTATCCGGCAATATATCGATCGTGTTCGACACCCCACCTATCCGGATGCATCTGCCCACCGATGCGTCGCCAAGCTTGGCGGTCGCCGGATTTACCTACGATCCCACCAGCGGGCGCTTTAGTGGCCAGGTTGTCGCCCCGGCGGAAGGCCCCCACCTGGCGCGCGCGGCGATCACCGGGCGTGCGATTGAAATGACCGAAATTCCGGTCCTCGCCCGCCGGATCGAGGCTGGCGAGGTGATCAAGCAGAGGGACATCGAGTGGATCTCGACCCGCGCCGATCGGCTTAGCCGTAACACCGTGGCCTCCCAGGATCGTCTTTTGGGTAAGACCCCCCGGCGGCCTATGAGGCCCGGCGAAGCGATCTTGAGCGCGGATTTGCGCGATCCGGTTCTGGTCGAGAAGAACAGCATGGTGACGATCCGCCTCGAAAGCCCGCGCATGGTTCTGACCGTGCAGGGCCGGGCCCTGGATCAGGGCGCCGCGGGCGATGTCATCCGGGTCATGAACACGAAATCCAAAACCATCATCGATGCCGCCGTAACGCGATCCGGCGTGGTGCAGGTCTACGCCACCACGCTGGCCGGCATCGATCAGGAGGGTCCAAAATGAACTTCCCTATCCCTCTCCGTCTTGCGTCCCCGGGGTATACGCCGGGCCTTGGCCGCGCGCTTGCATTCACACTCCTTGGGCTTAGCCTGACCGGGTGCAACGCCCTAACTCGCCTGTCGCAGATCGGGCAAGAACCGCCCCTGACCAAGATCGAAAACCCGGCATCCCTGCATGGCAGCCAGCCGGTCTCCATGCCGATGCCGGCGCCGGTACCGGTCGACCGGCAAGCCAATTCCTTGTGGCGGCCGGGATCGCGCGCCTTCCTGAAGGACCAGCGCGCCGCCGATGTCGGCGACATCCTGACCGTGATCATTGAGATCGAGGACAAGGCCGAGCTATCCAACACCACGCAGCGCACCCGCACCGCCGGCGAGGACGCCTCGGCGAGCAGCATTTTGGGTTATGAGGCAAGCCTGGGCCAGATCCTTCCCGAAGCCATCGACCCGACCAGCCTGATCGATTTGGCCAGCAACTCGAACACCCAAGGCGCCGGCACCGTCGACCGAGACGAAAAGATCAACCTGCGCATCGCGGGCCTAGTGACCCAAGTCCTGCCCAACGGCAACCTCGTGATTGCCGGACGTCAGGAGGTTCGCGTCAACTTCGAGGTTCGGGAATTGCAGATCGCGGGCATGATCCGGCCGGAAGACATCACCTCGGCCAACACGATCTTTTACGATCAGATTGCCGAGGCGCGAATTGCTTATGGTGGGCGAGGCCAGATCACCGACGTCCAGCAAGCGCGCTACGGTCAGCAAATCTACGATATCCTGTGGCCGTTCTAGGGTCTGTGGACAATTAGGATTCCCATTTACGACGAAACGTGATTCAAGCTTCCTTTTGAGGAGGTTTTCATGCGCACCGAACGTTTTGTCATTTCGGACCGGAGGTGGTCTTTGATTGAACCGTTGTTGCCGGGCAA
>JAJFGN010000010.1 GCA_021776115.1 Kiloniellaceae bacterium
CCACGCCGGCCACCGCCGCCAGAACGATGCTCGCGCTCACGTAGGTGTCGGCCGCGCTCTCGGCCAGGCTAAGCTCCTTGGCCTCGGTGTAGCGCAGGTATTCTTGAAGCGCCTCCTCAAGGGCCTCGGCCTGATGGGCGCTCTTGTTGACCTCCTCCAGGATCTCGCTCTGGGCGCCGTCAAGGGCGACCAGACCGCTGTTCTCCTCGGCCAACTCGACGATCTTGTCGAGCTCCGCCTCATAGACCTGGATCGCGGCGTGAATACCCTCGAGCAGCTTCGCCTGCTCGGGATCCGCCGACGCCTCGATCTGCGCCAGCTCCTCGTCGATCTTGGCCCGCTCCGCGGCGAACTCCTTCTTGACGTCGGCGATGGTCTCCGGGCTCGGATCCGCCGCCAGGTGGTACTCGCCGCGGTTGATGGCCATCACCTTGACCTCTATGTCCGCGCCGGCCGCCACCTCTTCGGCCGCGGCCTCCAAGTCGTGGGCCGCCTTATTCAGGCTGCCCAGGGCGAAAATACCGACACCCGCGATGGTCCCGGCGACCAGGCCCAGCACACCCACGACCGTGAAGATCTTGGCCGCCAGGCGGGCGTTGTTGAAATTGAGAAATCCCATGAGGTGTCTCCAAGACTAACGTTGAAACGGTGCGGCGCCGGACCCTCCTGGGCCCGGCGCCCAAGTAATCCTTAGCGGGGGTCGAGCGGCGCCAGAACCAGGCGCTTGTTGACCGGCTGCAGCGGCCGTGCGTTGGCCCCGATGGTGACCTCGAACTGCTGCACCTGACGCGCGCCGATGCTCACCGGCTCGGCCATGACGTACCAGTTCACGCCCTCGCTGCACGGCGGCGTGGTCAGGGAGCCCATGTAGCGGTAGTAACCGGTATCGCTCGGCAAGAGATCGCGGGCGTTGATCAGGACCTTCTTGTCGCGCTTGGTCTCGCCCGCCTTGCGCGGCATGAAGCCCCAGAACTCGCTCAAGGCCAGGTTGTCCGCGCCCTCTTCCATCAGGATCCCGACCACGGCCAATTCGCCGTCCGCGCTCTTGTGGACCAGATGCGCCTCCGCCGCCGCGCGCTGACCCTTCACCGCATGCTCGCTCGGGGTATGGAAGTGGAACTGCAACAACTCGTAGCGCTTGCCGGCCACGGTCATGCTGCTGCCCGGCGCGTAGTTGACCTGCACCGTGTGGCCGTTGTTGGTGAACTCGACCGGGCTCAGGGTGTAGTTGAAGGAAATCTCCGCGACGCTGGCGCCGTCGAAGCCGCCGGAACCGCCGATGTTGACCGGCGACTGCCCGACCCCCGCCAGGCAAGCCTGAAATTCGCCCGACAAACGGCCCCAGTTCGCGGGGCCCTTCTTGCCGGCATAACCCCACAGCGATTTCCCGCGGCTCGGCTTCTCCGCCTCAGCCCCGGTTTCCTTGGCCGCAACCTGCGCCCCCTGATCCGCATCCGCCGCCGCAACACCCGGCGCTTCGTGCGATGCCGTTTCCGCTTGGGCGCCTGATGTTGCCAGCGCCACAACCAACGCTGGAACCAACCACTTCGCCTTGTCACAAACTTGTCTCATGATCACTCCAATCCGCTCCGACCTTGAACTGTGTCCGAAAATCGATCCGCGGGATTTCCCTACGAAAGGACAGCGCCACTCCAGAAAACAGCCATCTAAATTGCACGCATTGCGCGTATTCACGATTCGGCGACCATCACAGGTAGCGGTTAATTTTGTTCTAATTAGACGAGCATTTTTATAATTCTACATTCGTAATACGGGTAGTCACGACGGTAAACTGCCCCAAACCTCGACCCGTCGAATAGCGTATACACAGAAGCTCGTCATAGAATTTCAACAGTTTGAAATACAACAAACAGCAATGGCTACATTGTTATATTTATTCGCTTGCTGTTTTACATATTTTTATTTCACTAACTTAAATATTTAAATTGATTTTCTATATTAAATTACTTTTAACACACCCCATACTACCCTCACGCACGATAGTCGGTTGAATTTGCAGCGGGAGCCCCAAGGCGATGCGCGTGATGGCGTTTGCCTCTCAGAAGGGTGGGTCGGGTAAGACGACCTTAGCCGGTCACGTCGCTGTCCAAGCGGAACGCGTTGGCGCGGGCCCCGTCGCGATCATCGATACCGACCCCCAAGGAAGCCTGTCGGATTGGTGGAACTGCCGCGAGGCCGAGACACCTGTTTTCGCGCAAACCTTTATTTCGCGCCTCGACGAAGACATCGAGCGGATGCGCGAGATCGGCATTGAACTCCTGATCTTCGACACGCCGCCCGCGATCACGGCCACGATCGAGCAAGTCGTTCGTCTGTGCGATCTCGTCGTTATCCCTACGCGCCCAAGCCCGCATGACTTGCGTGCCGTGGGCGCCACCGTCGATCTGTGCGAGAAGCTGGGCAAACCCCTGGTGTTTATTCTCAACGGCGCGACACAACGTGCGCGGATCACGGCGGAGGCCGCGATCGCTCTCTCGCAAGCGGGAACCGTGGCACCGGTAACAATCCATCACCGCACGGAGTTCGCCTCTAGCATGATCGATGGCCGGACAGTGATGGAAATCAGCTGCAATCCCCGCTCGGTCGAGGAAATCGAGCAGCTATGGGACTACCTGTCGGATCGGCTGGCGCGTAGCGTTCACCGGGCCGAAATGTCGATTGATGGGCGTGCGGCGGGGGGGAATCGCGCCTTTGAACATCTGGGTCGGGCAACGAGCGAGGTATTGTGAGATGGCAAGTGTGGCGTTCCTCACGGCCGGATTGCTTAGCCGCAAAGGCTCAGCCCGCCCAATGCGGGTCCAGAAGCCGGAGTGCCGGGGTTCAGTCCAGGGCCACGCAAGGTGGGGTTCCGCCTCGCTGAATTACCTGAATTTGACAGCGCCCGCGCCGCGTAAGCGAGCCAAGGCCGCTCGACCGAAACAAGACCGGGTGCGTGCTTCACTGCGCCTGACACGAGACTTGCACCAAGATCTTAGGACCATAAGCACCGCCACAGAGCGAACTCAGCAAAGCATCCTCGTACAGGCGCTTAAAGAATTCCTGGTTCATCATGAGGAACACTTGGAGCATGCCGGTGACCGTCGATGCCCGGCTAGCGAGGGCCTGGCCGAGAGTGGGCGGTCTTAGGAGAGCGAAATTGGGCCACATGGATCCAAGCGATATTCCGGACGACGGCACGGCAGAGAATGCCGAAGCGGGACCGCTTTCGGACACCAAGAGCGCACTAGGCGCGCCTGGGTCCCTCATGTCCGTGAAAATCCGCAAGCGGTCGCCAGCTTCACACGGGCAATCCGCGCCACAGCAGGCACCGCAAGCTGATGCTCGCCCAGCCATATCCGTTACCTCATCCGACAGTGAAGAGTCCGACAAGGCCGGATCCATGTCCGATGCCATCTCCCGCGTCGCACGCCGGGCGCAATCCGCAAGGGCGGAGCGCGCGCTGGCGCCGCGTCAGGCGCCGGTGCGCCGCCCATCCACTGCGCCGCCACCCGCTGTCTCCACACCGGCTCCAAGTGCGAGCCCGCCCCCGCCCCGCCATAGCGATATCGTCGCCTATTGGACCCGGTTAAGGGGCTCGCGGCGCTTTCCGAAGAGCACCGAGATCGATGCCGCGGCCATCGCGGAAAGCTGGCCCAACAGCATTTTGATGCGTTGCCGTCCCGGGAGCCGGGCCCTGGAGCCAGAAAAGGTATTCATGGCGGGAGAAGGCGTCACGCCCGGACTCTCAGGCTTGCGGGGGGGCTCGCGCGTCAACCTTTCACCCATGATGCTGCAATGGCTCTTGGCCTTGGCGGGTGAAGTTGTTCGGGAAAGCCGTCCTATGAACGACGTTGAAACCTTTCCGTCTGTAAAAAGGGTCGTCCGCTACCGCGCCGTAGCTCTCCCGTTCAGCGATAACGAAAGCGCGGTGGATCATGTGTTGTGCCACTTCCGACCGGAAACTTAAGGGGCGCACTCGGCGGCAGCGCGTACGATAGCAAAGGGTAACGAGTGATGATATCGAGATATTCCGGGCGGCGCGCCTTGAAGAATGGAGCCTCGCTAGGAGGATTTCTTCTGCTGGCCGCCTGCTCCAGTCTGCCGAGCATCGGCCCGAACACGGCGACCGGCCTGCCGACACATGTGGATGGCGGCGCCGGCCAAGTCTTGCGGTTTTGCGAAAAGATGCACGACGCCGGAGACCTGACAACCGCGGCCGCGACATGTGAGCGAGCGCACCGCCTCAATCCAAGCGCGCCGGAGCCCCTGTTGGAGTTGGCCAGCATCCTTGGTGAGATGGGCGAGTCCGATCTTTCGATTGAAGCCTATCGCACGATCCTAAAGACGTCACCGGCCAACGCCGACGCGCACTACGGTCTAGGCAGAAGCTACTTGAACCGGGGACAGCACGACCTGGCCCTAACCGAATTCCAAGCCGCGCTGCGCAGCAATCCCAAGGATCCCCTCTTATATAAGGCGGTCGGCGTTGCGAGCGGCTTGTTGGGCGCGCACGCAGAAGCCCAAAGAGTCTTCCGGGAAGGGCTGTTAGTTGCCCCGGAAGACGCCGCGCTCCGAAACAACCTTGGCCTCTCCCTGGTTCAATCCGGACGCTACGATGAGGGTCTGCTGATACTGGAATCGCTGGCCAAAAACCCGGGTGCCGAACAGGTAAGCCATGACAACCTGCTGATGGCGCAAGGACTTGCCGCCACCGCGCGAGCCGAGATCATGCTCGCCGAAGTCCGGGCGAAAGAGGAGGCCGAAGCAAACGCTGCGGCTCTTGCGGCTGCTCAAGCGGAGGCACAACGTCAAGCAGAAGGTCAGGCCGAGTTGACCCCCGGAAAACCAGGTGAACCGGCAATGGCTACATCCACTCCGGCGGCCTTGGTTTCCTCTCCGCAAAGCTCATGGCCCATGGACGGGCCCGGCGAGGACGGTGTAACGCCAATCGGCAATCTGGCCAGCAAAGCCGCCCCCAATAGGGCGCGCCAAAACCTGGTCGCGCGGGCCTTGAGCAAGCGGTCGGAATCGGGGCCCGTGACTGCCCCTACCGCTTTGACCAAAACCATGGCCCCGCCGCCAGCGCCAGCGAGCACGCCGTTGCGATCGCGACCGGCAAGGGCCGTGGCCAAAACTCGCACCCAGGCGGCCCAGGCACCACGGTCGCTCACAGGCCCCAAGGTGCGGCAAACGGCGCGCGCCGACCTCGGCGACACCAGCGATGCGGGCGCCGCCACGGCCAACAACCCCGGCACAACCGCCCCATCCGGGAGCCGCCAGCGGACGACCCCGACCCCCGCCCAACTGGTGGCAAAGCCGCCGCAGCCGGGTCCCCCCCCCACCGCGAAATCGGTACGGGACACCTACACAGTACAGTTCGCCTCTTACACCAGTGAAGAGCGGGCGTGGCGCGGCTGGGACTCGCTTCGGGGCGCGGCGAGCAGCCTGCTGAGCAACATCGAGCCAGACGTGCGCCGCGCCGACCTAGGCGGCGACACGGGAACAGTCTATCGCTTGCAGACCGAACCAGCCCCGAAACGGAACGCCAAGAGCCTCTGCTCCGCACTTAAGGCCGAGGGCGTCGAGTGTCTTGTAATTAAGTCAGAGCCTGAGATTGCCAAGGGCGGCGCCGCCAAGGGACCCGCCACCCTATGAACACCCGGCGAGCCGTGCCAAGCGACGCGGTCCCACCCGCCGCCGTTGACGGCTCGCAGCCTGGGACGGCCCGTCTGATAGTTCCGCAAGTGCACATAGTCGCAGAACCAAAAAGGTCCGGCGCGCTGAGCGCCGCCGCCTTTTCGCTTGAGGCGCCCGATACAGCGCATCTGGCCAGGGAAGTCAGCAATCTATCGGCGCAGAACGAGCACCTGCTAAAAAGCGTCGATACGCTTCTACGCTTGCACGAAAGCGAGAAGGCGCAGCGTCAATCGTTGCAGACTACCTTGGATCGCTTGCTCGAAGAGATCGGGATAAACACACCGATCCAGTCGCTCGAGGCAGCGGGAACCGAGATTCGGAATGGCGTATCGGAAGACTTAAAACCGCTGCTGCACGCGATAATCGATCTTCTCGAGCTTTCGGTGCGGCGTGTGCCCGCGCCTTCTGCCAAATCGCCCGAATCAGGGAGTTGCCAGGGTGTAGATGGTTCCCGCGAAAGCACCTCCGGTCAACACCCCTCCGAGGATTTGCCTGGCGCGCTTCCTGAGATTCTCACCAAATCGGTGGAGGAGTTAGTGGGAAAGCAACGTGCAAGCCGCCCGAAAATCATCAAGTCCAGAGATTTGAGGTCAAACGCACGGCAGCCGGCCGGAAAGAATGAAACGGATACCGCCGGAAACGAACGGCGCGCCGCATCCAAAGGACCGCGCCCCCAGGCGTGGATCCCCGTTACATCCAGCGCGCTCAAACCCTAGTCGCTATCCGACAACAGACAGATCCCGGCTCAATCCATCACCACTCTGTGAACCCAACTTTGCCCGATGCGCGCGCTCATCATAGAAGACGACCCTTCGGTCAGCCGAAGCATCGAGCTTATGCTGATGTCACGCGGCTACACGTGTGTCGTCGCGGAGACCGGCGCCGCGGGGATTGAGCTGGCTCGCGAACAGCAACAAGATATCGTTTTGCTCGACCTTTCCCTGCCCGACGTGGATGGGCACGCCGTGCTGCAACAGTTTCGGGCGCAACGGATCCGCACGCCGGTCCTCATTCTCTCGGGCAGTGACGATCGGCGAGACAAGATCAAAGGCCTTGGCGTCGGGGCCGACGACTACGTCACCAAACCTTTCGACAAAGACGAACTGCTGGCACGCATAACGGCCATCCTCCGCCGCGCGACAGGGCGAACCCCACCGCCAAGGGCTGCGAACCTAGACAGCTTGTTGCTGGCCAAACGTGGACGGGCCGCCGCGTGGAGCTTCAGCGACTCCTACGCGCCGCCGGACCCGAGCGAGCCGCCCCCAAATACCGTTAGTCTGGAAGCCTTGTCCCCGCAGGCGGCGGTAAGCGCCGGCACAGACCTTCAGAATCCCGGAATCGCCCTGGGTCCAGCGAAGATCATCGTGCTTGGCAACGGCAAGGGAGGGACCGGCAAGTCAACAATTGCTATGCATTTGATCGTGGCCCTCCAGACCGCGGGCCACAAAGTCGCCAGCTTCGACTGCGATTGCCCGCAAGGCACACTGACGCGCTATATCGAAAATCGCCGCCGTTTTGCCGTGGGCAAAACCCCGAACCTGGCGATACCCACCCATGAGACCCTGGACGCGGACGCACACAAGGACGGGAGAGCCGATCGTGCTTTGGACGGACAATCCAGATGCAACGACTACGTCGTTATCGACACGCCCGGATACGATTCGCCACTGTCCCGTTGGGCCCATGGCTACGCCGATATCCTAGTCACACCGATTAACGACAGCTTCGTCGACCTGGACGTCCTGGCCGAGGTCACCGAAAAGCCTCACCGCCTCGTGCGACCAAGCCACTACAGCGAGCTTGTTCAGGACGCGCGTCATCGAAAACCGGCGGCCCGGCAAAAAATCGACTGGATCGTGTTGCGCAACAGGCTTGCTAACCTGGATGCCCGGAACCGCCGCAGCATGTCGCAAATTCTTGCCAAAATATGTGGGTCCTTGGGGTTCCGCGAAGGGCCCGGCCTACGCGAACGGGTCATATACCGGGAGTTGTTCTTGTCTGGCCTGACGTTGCTCGACCTGCCGCGGGACGACGTGCGTCTGCGTTTCGCCATGAGCCACGTCGCCGCGCGGCAAGAACTTAGGCTGCTTCTAGAAGCCGTCCAGCCGCCAAGCCCGCCCGCCGGAATTAACCGCCCGGCAAAGCTGAAAAACGACACCGAACTTGGAGACGTGGCGACCGACATAAAACAGGCGGCCCCATGAGCGACACCCGGGTTCCGTTCCCAGCCGCTGAAGGCACGGAGATCGGCCGTGCCGCGCCCAAGAGGTTCCTGGAACTGTGGATCGCAACCGGCATGGATGTTCTTCGTCAGCAGGCATGGCTCATCGCCATCATGCTCGGCTACATCGCGCTGGGCATCGCGATTGGACGCTGGAACGGTCAGCTCATCAAGTTGACCCTCTATAGCGGGATCATGGGTTGGCTTTACTTATTCTTCGCAATCGTCGCCGTCACTGCGCGTGGCGCCAGTATCCTCCACGAGCACAAACCGGCGAGGCCGGTTTCCTTTCTAGCTGCCGACTTCAAGGCATTTTACTTGGCGCCGCACCGGCTCATGGCGCCGCTTCCGGTGCTTGTCCTGACACCGTCCTTCCTTTCCGTCGTATCGTCGATCAAGCGGCTGATACCCGAGATCAATCCCTTTAAGTGGGACCGAGACTTCTCCGAACTCGACCGGTTCCTGTTTGGAGGTGTCCACCCTTGGGAGCTATTGCAGCCTTACCTAGGGACTCCATTCGTCACCGGACTGATCTCCGAATTCTATAGCTATCCATGGCTTATCGTTGTCGCCTTGATGCAATTTTGGCTCACCTTTACCTCGAACCCCGATCGTCAAAGGCTGCTTTTGACCACCGTTCTGGCGTGGATACTGCTAGGGAATGTCGCGGCCATCGCCTTCTCTTCCGCCGGTCCAGTGTACTATGAGCACTTCGTCGCTGGCGCGAACCCCTATCAGGACTTAATGGCCCATCTGGCGGCGGTCAACAAGGTGGCAGCCATCGGCGCGGTAGATACGCAAAACTACCTGTGGTCCATGTATGTTACCGGCGACTTGCGTCCAGGATCGGGCATATCGGCAATGCCCAGTATGCATCTGAGCATGGGGACGCTCCTGGTTCTTGCCGCACGGGGCCTGGATCGCCGGCTCATGGTCCTTGCTCTGGCTTATCTCGCCTTCCTTGAAATCGGCTCAATTCACCTGGGCTGGCACTACGCCATCGACGGTTATGCCGGGATCGCCGGCACCTTGGCGATCTGGTGGGCTCTGGGGCGGCTCCTGCCATGCAATGGCCCGTCCCACGGGCAAGGCGCGGCCAGGTGAGCAGCCAGGTAAACTTCGGCCCAAAAGCCGTAGCTTATTCTCTAATATTTATCTTCTATAATAAATAATAAGCAACATTATTATTGCACATATGAAATATTATAAAATTTAGATAAAATCTTTTATTTGTTTATTATTTGACTTCACCTTTTGTTAATGCGCCCGCTATAGAAATAACCCCGGATGATGCGCTTTAAAAGGAGACCGTCTCATGCTTACGAGCATCAAGCAGTTCTACGTCGACGAATCGGGCGCCACGGCCATCGAGTATGGCCTAATCGCCGCTCTTGTGTCTGTGGCCGCCATTACAGCCCTGACCGCTATGGGTGATTCGCTGGTCACGATCTTTGGTCGTGTTTCGAGCGAGCTCAGCGGCGCGGTCGCGGTTCCGTAACAGAACATAAAAAGGCCGAAGTGGATAAATATTCGGCCCCAAAGTAAGAATTAATTGAGAGGCCGGGGCGGACTATCGCCACCGGCCTCCTTTTTATGTGCGGCGCAATGGAATACGTGAATTCGTCCGACATCGCGGCGACAGTCGCCATTCTGGCGTATGTCGGTTTAGTCTTCGCGGCCGGGGTCAACGACGTCCTCACGTTGACGATTCCCAACCGCTTCTCGGGGGCGATCGTGCTGCTCTACCCGTCCTACGTCTTGTCGACAGTTTATCCGATCGACTGGCTGAGTAGTCTCCTGATCGCTTTCGGCGCCCTGGTCTTCGCATCCGTACTCTTCGCCTTTGGCTTTTGGGGGGGCGGGGATGCAAAGCTCTTCGGCGCGGTCGCGCTTTGGGCCGGGCCGGATTTCATCTTGGATTTTACTCTAATTACCATGGCGACGGGCGGCGTCATCACTGCTTTCGTTTTGTTGCAGCACACCCTGCCCCATGTATTCGTATCCGGCTTTTTCCGCTTCAGGGATGTCATTCCCAAGCTACGCGGCGAACCCATCCCCTATGGCGCGGCCATCGCCGTAGGAGCTCTTTACGGGGCTTTTACACTGCTCAAGGTAAGTTAAGGCCATGTCAGCACGAAATATTATCCTCATTGTCGCGGCGGTTCTCATAACTGCCGGGACCGCATACTTGGCCCGAGACTGGCTTAACAACCAGCGCCCGCCGGCCCAAGCTGCCGCGCCACCGCCGCCTAAGATCGAAGGCGCCATGGTCTTGGTCGCGGCCGCCGACCTTCCCGCTGGCACCTTGTTGCAAGACAAGCACTTACGCTGGCAGATTTGGCCGAGTGACGCTGTCCCAGCAACCTACGTCGTAAAACCTAAGGCCGAAGACCGGCCCGATCCAATAATCGGCTTACTGGGTGCGGTTGTCCGCAAGGGCATTTCGACCGGTGACCCGGTCTCGCGTGGACGTATCCTTCAGCCGGGCGACCGCGGTTTTCTTGCAGCGGTGCTAAGACCGGGATACCGGGCCATGTCGATTCAGGTTACCGCAACTTCCGGTATCTCCGGCCTGGTTTTTCCCGGCGATAGAGTTGACCTAATCTTGACACACGCGGTCAAACGCGGCGGCAAGGACAGGCGTGCAAGTGAGACGGTGTTAACCAATGTCCGCGTGCTGGCCATCGATCAGACCATTGACGACCAATCGGGCAGCGCGCGCGTGTTCAAGAACGCAACTTTCGAGCTCACGCCCAAGCAGACCGAAATGCTTGCCGTCGTCGGAGAAATTGGGCGTCTTTCGTTGACGCTGCGCAGCTTGGCCAAGGACGAGGCAGAATTAGAGCGCCTGACCAACTCCGAGGAGCCCCTAGCCGAACCGGATCCAGCGCGTGGCCTGACTCACACATGGGATACTGAGGTTAGCCGCCTTCTATGGCAACCCAGCAGCGCCAACGTCGACACCGTCCAAGTGTCCCGGGGTAATGAAACCAAAGAAGTAAAATTTCGCAGGCGCAAATGATGACCAGGATTTGTTCTCATCTACTCGCGCTCGCAGCAATTTTGGGCTCAATTTTGTGGTCGGAAACCAGCACCACGCTAGCCCAAGAGCGCGCGATAACCCAGAGCGACGGGCGCTTTGAGGTCCCGCGGCATCAGGGCCGTTTGGTACGCCTGTCAGCTCCGGCGGTGTCAGTCTTCATTGCCAACCCAGCGATCGCGGATGTCACCGTAAAGTCCTCCCGCATGGTCTATGTCTTCGGCAAGTCGCCGGGGACAACTACGCTCTTCGCCGTCGACCGCAACGAGAACATCATTGCCGATATCGATATCGCCGTAACTCACGATCTGCCTAGCTTGGACCGAGCTATCGGTAAGTTGTTACCCAACGGAAGTGTGACAGTAGATTCCGTGCAAGGCGCAATTGTGTTGGAAGGCAGCGTCGCCAGCGTAACCGACGCCGAAAATGTTCGCCGGCTCGCGGTTCGTTTCATAGGAGAGGGTGAGGAAGTCATCAACCGCCTTGCGGTCACGGACCCCAACCAAGTTAACGTGCGAGTTCGCATCGCAGAGGTGTCGCGCACGGCGGTCCGGCAACTCGGTCTCAACTTCGATATCACGAGAGGCGACTTCAGTTTCACCTCGGGTGAGACATTCTTGCAGAACCCGGCCGCCCTGTCGGGCCAAGGCGGGTTCACGCTACTTGGCGATCAATTCGGTGCCGGCCTAATTAGCAACCTCAATGTTGGACAAGCGACGATCAATGTCCTGTTCGACGCGCTCGAGGAAATCGGCCTCGCCAAAACCTTGGCGGAGCCGAACTTGACGGCCCTGTCCGGCGAAACCGCGAGCTTCTTGGCGGGCGGCGAGTTTCCAATCCCTACGATCGACGAGGATGGCCGGGTTGTCGTTCAATTCAAGGAGTTCGGCATCAGTTTGGCCTTTACGCCAACGTTGATAAATGACGGGCGCATTAGCATGCGTGTCCGCCCGGAGGTCAGCCAACTTTCGGCCGCAGGCGCGGTGTCGGTGAACGGCCTGAGTATTTCAGCTCTGACCACCCGGCGCGCCGAAACCACGATCGAACTGGCTTCCGGCCGCAGCTTCGCCATCGCGGGTCTATTCCAAGAGGATTTCCAGGATAGCGTTCGCCAGATACCCTTTCTCGGAGACGTGCCGTTGCTAGGTGAGTTGTTCAAGAGCGAGCAATTCCGCAGAAACGAGTCAGAGCTGATTATCTTGGTGACGCCTTACATCGTGCAGCCGTTTGAAGATCGCGATGTGCCGCTACCAACCGACCCCCTGACCAAATCGAACGTCGCTCTACAGAACAAGCGGCCACGGAATCTCTCCGCCAATCTGTCGCGAACCATTGAGGTGCCAATCGGACCCGCGGGCGGAACGCAATCGGGCGCAGCCACGTATATTTTGGATTGAGGTCACGGAGATGATGTTCGTATCTACACGTACCTTCCGTTTCCGGTCGCTATACGTCACCTTGGCATCGGCGATGTTGTCGGGTTGCTTTTTGAACCCTGACAGTATGCCGCCGAACGAGGTGGTGCCTCTCCACCAACTCTATAATTCTATGCTCAGTCTAGCGCCCGCGGTCGTCGAGCCACAGGCCGAGATCATCACTATGATTCATAAAACCAACTTCGCGTTTGGCGCCGACGATCTCAGCGACAGCGAGATGGTCCGTCTGAAGAAATTTCTACAGGACACCGGCGCGGACCGAACGACCCGGATCGAAATCAGTGGCCCACGCAAGGCCGCCGGCAAGCACGATGTGCTAACGGCCGCGCGAATAGGCTCTATATCCACGAGCCTCTCGAACCAAGGCATGAGGCCGGCGGTTGCTTCCCACCCGATCGATTCCATGACCGTGCCGGATGATGCCATCGTCGTGACCGTCACCCGCGCCATGGTTATCGAACCGGACTGCAATGTGCCAAAGACAATCTACGGTCCTCGCCCCACCCACATTTGGAGCTGTTCCAACACAGCGGTTCTCGGCCGAATGATCGTTGACCCACTTGACTTGGAACGCGGACGGCCGCAAGGCCCCGGCGACGGCGAGGCGCTCGCGCCCGGGATCGCGCGATATCGCGCCGGTAAGATTAAGGAAATCAAGTCCCAATCCGTCACTAGTTCGGAATGAATCTGATATGAGCGCCGCAGAAAAATTCCTGGACCCACAGGACTCGGAGCACGCCGCCGCGGAGTGCGTCGCCTTTGTCGGCGACAATCAGACGCACGACGTCGTCGAGGCGGTTGCTCGTCAATTCTTCGACGAACCCTATGTACGTGACGGCGGCAGCCAGCAAGCCCTCGACTACCTGGCAGAAGCCCCGACGCCGACGGTATTGATCGTCGATATCGGAGAATCCTCGGCGCCGCTGACCGCTATGCTGTCCTTGACCGCGGCGTTCAGCGAACAAACGCGTTTGATCGGCATCGGCACGATCAATGATATCAACCTGTATCGTGAGATGGTAGGCGCCGGCATTACCGATTACCTGATCAAGCCAGTTACGGAAAAGGCCTTGGCCGCAGCACTGTGCCGTACCGAGGACACACCGGCGGCGGCAGCTGCAACGGAAACGGGCACTGACAAGGTCAACAAAATTGCGGTAATAGGCTCTCGCGGCGGCGTCGGCGCCAGCGCCATCGCCGTAAACCTGGCTTGGCTGATCAGTCAAGAGCGCGGCCAAAAGACGGCTTTGATCGACCTCGATCTTGAATTTGGAACCGTAGCCCTATCATTGGATCTGGAGCCGACGCGCGGCCTGCGCGAAGCGTTGGAGAGTCCGAACCGGATTGATAGCCTCTTCATCGAAAGTGCCACGGCAAAACTGACCGAAAAGCTGTCGGTCATGGCGACCGAGGAAACCCTCGCACACCAGATCGAGTACAATCCGGACGCTATCGATATTCTATTCGACACAGTAGGGCGGTCCAACACGTGTATCGTCGCGGATGTTCCCCGATCCGCCTATACCGTCCGCCAGCGCGTATTTGAAGATTGCTCCAAGATACTTGTCGTGACCGACCTCACGTTGTCCGGTCTGCGCGACACCATGCGCCTCATAACTGGAATCGAGGAAGTCGCGCCCGGCCGGCTAGTTTATATCGTCGCAAACCGCACCGGCGGTAAGTATCAGGCGATGACGACCAAGGACTTTCAGAAAGCTCTCGGGCATAAGGTCAATTTCGTAGTTCCCGATGATCCTAAAACATTCAATCTTGCCGCAAATAACGGCAAACCAATCGCCCAAATTCAAACCAAGAATCCGGTTAGCAAGGCGATCCGCAAGATAGCCGAGGAAATGACGGAGATTGCAGCCGAAGACGTGGGTAGCGCCCCGAAGACTGGTTGGCGCCGGTTCTTCAAAAGAAAGTAGCCGAATATGAAAGGCGCAACGGGCAACGCGCGTTCTGCGGGAACCACCCAACGAGGCGGTGCGGCGACCTTCGGCAATGCTCAGCGCTTAGCGCAATATGTCGAAGAGCTCCGGCCCGAAGTTCTTAGCGCCTTTGAAGGCCAGAATCTGGCTGCTATTCCCCGCCCCGAGCTGGCCGTGCGCATCGGGCAGATCGTCACTACGGCGACAGAGACGGATTCTCAGTCACTCAATCTTTTGGATCGGCGCAATTTGGTTGCCGAGCTCATCAAATGGTTGTTGTTCGATAGCCCCTTGGCTCCGCCACCTCCAAGTGAGACTGAAGCATCCATGACGCCGGCGGCAGCGGCAGCGCTTAATGAAGTACCGGA
The DNA here is from genome assembly GCA_021776115.1 of Kiloniellaceae bacterium. Lineage (GTDB taxonomy): Bacteria > Pseudomonadota > Alphaproteobacteria > Kiloniellales > J153 > JAJFGN01. The sequence goes on from JAJFGN010000010.1 coordinate 14,694, forward strand.
ATCACGTCAACCCCGGCGCGAACGCAATGAGGCCCGCAACAAACCAGCAGTCGAAGTTTCCGCCACGGTTGAGCGCACGAAACTAAAGATCGAGCCGACGGTAATGGACCGTCTGGATGTCTCCGCTGCCTCCCAACTGCCGCGCGACGAATTGTCTCTCCAACTGCGTGAAATCGTCACCGAGGTGCTTGCGGAACAAAACCTGCGCCTCAACCAGATCGAACAGTTCAGCCTCGTCGAGCTACTCCTTGACGATATGTTGGGACTGGGGCCGCTGGAGCCCCTACTCGCCGACGAGACCGTGACCGACATTTTGATCAACGGTCCCAACCAAGTTTACGTGGAGCGAAAGGGTAAGCTGGACGCCACTGACGTTCGCTTCCGCGACAACGATCATGTACTCAATATCGCGCGACGTATCGTCTCGATTATCGGCCGCCGCGTCGACGAAACGGTTCCACTCGTCGATGCCCGATTGCAGGACGGCAGTCGCGTAAACATTATCATTCCACCATTAGCGATCGACGGCCCTACCATCTCCATCCGTAAGTTCTCCAAAAAGGGCATCACTCTCGATTTGATGGCCCGGCAGCACAACATTTCCGAGGCGATGGGTACCGTTCTCAAGATTGCCGCTCGCAGTCGTCTCAACATCTTAATCTCCGGTGGCACAGGTTCCGGCAAGACCACCCTCCTCAACGCCATGTCGCAAATGATCGACGAGCGCGAACGAATTGTTACCATTGAGGATGCGGCGGAACTGCAGCTCCAACAACCCCATGTCGTGCGGCTGGAGACACGACCCGCGAACCTAGAAGGTACTGGTGAGATCACGATGCGAGACTTAGTGAAGAATTCTCTTCGTATGCGTCCTGATCGTATCATCCTGGGCGAGGTGCGTGGCTCGGAAGCGGTGGACATGCTCCAGGCCATGAACACCGGCCATGACGGCTCGCTCGGCACGGTTCACGCCAACCGGCCGCGCGAAGCATTGACGCGACTTGAGAACATGATTGGTATGGCCGGCATCAACCTACCGGCCAAAGCGGTTCGCACACAGATCGCTGCCGCAATCGACATGATTGTTCAGGTTTCGCGCATGCGCGACGGGATGCGCCGGGTCACACACATTACCGAAATTATCGGCATGGAAGGCGACATCATTACCACCCAAGACCTTTTCACCTATGAATTCGAAGGTGAGGGTCTCGACGGCATGCTGAAGGGAAATTTCCGTTCGACCGGGCTGCGTCCCCACTTTGCAGCCAATGCCGCCTACTTTGGCCTCGACCGCCGCTTGCTGGAGTGCATGTGATGGAGGTGTTTGAGTTTCTAAGTGGATCAGGCGCCGGCCCAGAAGCGCTGATTATCGTGCTATTACCGATCGGCTGCATCCTCCTCCTATTTGGCTTATTCTCGGGCAACGAGCGTGCGCCTCTCTACCGGCGCATAGAGATCGTCAGAGCGCATCACCAGAAGCGCGCGCCGGGCGAAGCACACGTCTCTATTGCTCGCCAAAAGAAAAAAAATAGCGAGATCGAATTTCTCGACAATCTGCTCAGGCGGATTATCCCGCGCCAGGAAGTTCTGCGCCTGCGGATCGAGCGAGCGGGTATGAGCCTCTCCATCGGCGTCTACGTCCTGACGAGCCTGCTGATCGCCATGGCTGTCGCATTCTTGGTTGGCACGGTGGGGCGCGCACCCATCGCGATCGCGGTCCTGACTGGCTTCACCATAGGCCTTAGCTTTCCGCACAGCTTTCTCGGTTGGCGGATCAAGCGTCGCCAGACTCAATTTATCGAGCACTTCCCTGACGCGATCGATCTCATGGTGCGTGGCCTGAAGGCAGGTTTGCCAATCGGGGAGTCGATCAAAACCGCCGGTGAAGAAATCGCAGACCCCGTCGGATTGGAGTTGCGGCGCGTTACTGACGGCGTTCGAATTGGCCGCCAGATGGATGAGGTCCTCTTTGAGGCCTCGCGGCGGGTCAACCTGCAGGAGTTCGACTTCTTCACCATCGCTCTATCGATCCAAAGCGAGACCGGCGGCAACTTGGCGGAAACCCTCTCCAACCTCACCGATGTTCTGCGCGGGCGGCGCCAGATAAAACGTAAGATCCGGGCACTATCTTCGGAGGCCAAGGCCAGCGCTTATATCATCGGTTCGCTTCCGTTCATCATGACCCTGCTCATCTACATTATGAACAGCGAATACATCATTGGCTTGTTCACCGATCCGCGCGGTCAGGCCATGGTCGGCTTCGGCCTATTCATGGTCTTCGCCGGCGCCGGCGTCATGTTTAAGATGGTCAAGTTCGAGATATGATCGCGGAGTTTTTCGATTTACTGGGGTTTTCGCAAGAGCAGATTCTGGTCTTCATGGCCAGTCTCTCCGCGGCAACGATCAGCATAACTGTATGGATCACTTTGCTGCACAAGGATCCTGGCGCGCGCAGGGCGAAGCTGATTGGCGCTCAGCGTGACGCCTTGCGTGCCGGCATAGTCGGCCCACGACGGCGGCAGGAACGGCTTCCAACGATTGGCTTGATGCGCCGCGTCGTGGATCGGTTGAATTTGCTCCGCTCGGCCCAGGCCGCCCGAATATCGATTAAGTTGATGCGGGCCGGATGGCGTTCCAAAGATGCAATCATCCGGTACCTGTTTCTTAAAGTGGCCCTGCCCTTCGTTCTCGGCGCATTGGCCGTGACGTTGTTTTACGGCCTGAACCTTTATGCCCTCAACACCGCGGGCAAGCTTGCAATTACCATCGGATGCGTTCTGCTGGGCGCGTATCTGCCAGACATCGTTATCAAGAACGCCGCGAGCAAGCGCGCCGAAAATATCCGTAAGGCTCTGCCAGATGGGCTCGACCTCATGGTCATCTGCGCGGAGGCGGGCTTGAGCCTTGACGCCACCCTCTTGAGGGTGTCGCAAGAAATGGAGAAAACCGCACCCGAACTGGCCGATGAGTTTAGCCTCACCGGCCTTGAACTCGGGTTCCTGCCAGATCGGCGCAAAGCCCTTCAGAACCTGGCGCTGCGCGTCGATTTGCCCGGCGTGCGCGGAGTCGTCAACACGCTCATGCAAGCCGAACGCTACGGTACACCGCTGGCGCAATCCCTGCGTGTAATGTCAGCGGAGTCCCGGAACGAGCGGATTATGAAGGCCGAGGAAAAGGCTGCCCGCCTGCCAGCCCTTCTGACTGTACCAATGATAGTCTTTATCTTGCCGCCGTTGTTCATCATCCTGATCGGTCGCGCGGTCCTAAAGGCCGTTGACGCAATCAGCGGCCTGTCGTTCTAAACCTACGGCCCCACGAATGGTCGTCTGAGGCTGGCGGAACACCGTCCAACTTGCTATAGCCTGAACTTGCCTGGACTTGCCTCCGGGCGGCCTTGCCATGGCCTGGCGGTGCGCGGACCGGAGCCTAAAACCCTTGGATGTGTATCTCCCGATAGCAGGCGTAGCCGAGAACGTCTTCGTGCTCCTTGGCCTCGGCGCGATGATTGGCGTGCTATCCGGCCTGTTTGGAGTCGGTGGAGGTTTCCTGCTGACCCCGTTACTTATTCTCATTGGGATTCCAGCTCCTGTCGCGGTGTCATCGAGCGCGAACCAGGTAGTCGGCGCTTCGCTGTCCGGCGTATTCGCCCACTGGCGCCGGGGCAATGTCGACGTGAAATTGGGCGGATTTCTTATCGCGGGCGGCCTCGCCGGCTCCACCGTTGGTGTGACCCTGTTCAAGCTGCTCCGCAGTCTCGGTCAGATCGATCTGGTAATTTCTTTGGCCTATGTCGTGCTTCTCGGCACGGTCGGGATCCTGATGTTCGTCGAAAGCCTGCGCACCATCCTCAAACAGCGCAAACGCGCGTCCGGCCCGGGGGTTCGGGGGCCTCATCGCCGTACTTGGGCCCACCGACTTCCTTGGAAGATGCGATTCCCACGCTCAAAACTTTATATGAGCGCGTACTTACCTCTCGGCCTTGGGTTTCTGATCGGCGTACTTTCGGCGATCATGGGCGTTGGTGGCGGCTTCGTCCTGGTCCCTGCAATGATCTATTTCCTGGGCATGCCGACCAGCGTGGTGGTGGGCACATCCCTCCTTCAGGTTATCTTCGTAACCGGGAACGTTACCTTCCTGCAGGCCGTCCAGACCCAGACAGTGGACATTGTCTTGGCCATCATCCTCTTGGCAGGTGGTGTGGTCGGCGCACAGATTGGCACTCGGATCGGCGCTGGGTTGCGAGGCGAACAATTACGAATCATCTTAGCCACCTTAGTAATCGCCGTTAGCCTTAAGGTTTTGTATGACCTGACCATTCCGCCGGCTGACGTCTATTTCGTGGGCGCGCAGATCTGATGTCCGCCGCGGCAACCGGCACAGCCAAACCCATTTCGCTCCTCGTTCACCACGACCGGCCGGATTTGTTCCTGAACTTGATCGAGACCGAGTTCCCGGGGGCGCGCGTCACGTGCTGCCTGTCTTACGACGCACTGGCCGAGACCGTTTCCGCGACGCAGCCGGAGATCGTGCTGAGCTACAAGTTCGAGCCCCGCCCCTATCCGCGTGTACCGATCTTCGCGCAAGCCTCCGTACGTTGGGTCCATTGCGGCGGCGCAGGGATCGACCACTTGGCGCCCTGGGACCCGGCGCAAGCGACCGTGACCAACTCGGCCGGGATCGCGGCGGCAGCCATTGCAGAATACACCCTGGGCGCCATCTACGCCCTGAACATGAAACTGCCGGGTTATATGCGCCAGCAGGCCGAATGCCGCTGGCGCACGGGAGAGGTAACGACCGGGTCGCGCCAAACCTTGTGCGTGGTCGGCCTGGGTCACATTGGCACCGCCATCGCCAGGCTAGCGCGCGCGGCCGGGTTCCGGGTTATTGGCATCCACCGAAGCGGGGATGCTAACGATGCGGTCGACACCGTCTACCCCACAAGCCGACTGGCCGAGGCCCTGGCCCAGGCTGACCACACGGCAGTTATCGTGCCCCTGACACCGGAAACACGCGGCCTTGTCGGCGCCAGAGAGATCGCCACCATGAAGCCGGGCGGCACCTTAATCAACGTCTCGCGTGGCGGTGTGGTCGAGGAGGTGCCCTTGATCGAAGCCCTGCGAGAAAACCGCCTAGGCGGCGCGGTCCTCGACGTTTTCGCGGCCGAGCCGCTGGCTGCCGACAGCCCGTTTTGGGCCTTGCCGAGCGTTATCGTCACGCCGCATGTTGCCGGTTCGTTTACAGGTTGGGAACGTGCCGCGGCCGAGGTTTTTTGCAACAACTTGCGACGCTATCTAGCGGGCGACCCTCTAACCAACGTTGCTGATCCGGCCAGGGGTTACTAGCCCCCTAGGGCTCACCGGCCGCGATCACGGCACCGCGGTCAATCAGGGCATCGATCTCCGCCTTCGCGTAGCCGTGCTCGCCCAGAACGGCCCGGGTGTGCTGACCGTATAGCGGTGCGCCCATAGCCACCTCACCCGGCGTCTCGGAGAACTTGACCGGCAGGCCAATCGTCTTGACCGGCCCCAGGCGGGTATGCTCGGGCGCCGGCACCATATCGCGCGCGACCGCCTGGAGGTCTTGGTGCATCTCGCCAACGCTCAACACAGGCCCGGCGGGTACGCCGGCGCCCTCCAAGCGCGCCAGCCAGTCGGCCGTGGTACGTTTTGAGAAGGCGACGCCTAGGGCCTGCTCCAGGTCCTTCAAGTGGCTCATGCGCGCGGCGTTGTCGGCGAAACGGGGGTCGTCGTTAATCTCCGGCATCCCGATCGCCTCAAGCACACGCAGCCAGTTCTTCTGGTTGGCCGCGCCCAGGTTGATCCAGCCGTCCGCCGTCCGGAACGCCTGATAGGGCGCGTTGAGCGGGTGCGCGGAACCCATGGGCCCAGGCGATTGGCCGGTCGCGAAGGCGATGGCGGACTGCCAATAGGTATGCACGATTCCGGCCTCGAACAGCGAGGTATCGACCCGCTGACCTTTACCGCTTTTCTGGCGCTCGACCACGGCGGCCAGGACACCCATCGCGCCCAGGATGCCGGCTGTGATATCCGTGACCGGGGCGCCGACCTTGACCGGCGGGCGTCCCTCACCCTCCCCGGTGATGCTCATGAGGCCGCTCATGCCCTGGGCGATCAGGTCGAAGCCGCCGCGATCGGCGTAGGGGCCGCTACGACCGAAGCCGGAAATTTCGCAATAGATCAGGCCGGGGTTCTCGGTCCGCAAAGACTCATAACCCAAGCCCAAGCGCTCCATGGTGCCACGCCGGTAGTTCTCGATCACGACATCGGCCGATCTCAATAGGCGGCGCAGAACCTCGCGCCCCTCCTCCTGCTTGAGGTCCACGGCGATCCCACGCTTGTTGCGGTTCATCATCATGAAGGCCGCCGGTTCGCCCGCGATTTCGGGTGGCAGAAAGCGGCGGGAGTCGTCACCGCCCGGCACTTTCTCGACCTTGATGACCTCCGCGCCCATGTCGGCCAGCATCAGGCCGCAAACCGGCCCGGCCATGATGTGGGCCAGTTCGATAACCTTCAATCCAGCGAGCGGTCCGCGCCGTTCGGGCATATCAGCGGCCCTTGAAATCCGGCTTGGTTTTGGTCAGGAAGGAGCGGTACCCGATCTGAAAATCCTCGGTGTCGTAGCAGGCGAATCCCTCGTCGAGCTCTTCTGGGGTCAAGGGCTGCGGCTGGGCCAGGCGGCGCAAGAACTTCTTATGCCAGCGCGCAACCAGCGGCGCCCCGTCGGCGATGCGCCGTGCCGTCGCCATGGCTTCCCGTTCGACCTCGGCGTCAGGCACCACGCGATTGACCAAGCCTTTTTCCTTGGCCTCGGCGGCGCCGAACACCCGTCCCTCCAGCAAGATTTCCAGGGCCACAGAGCGGCCGACCAGATCGACCAAGCCGGCAATCTCAGGATAGGCCATGACCAGGCCCAAGCGCTTGATCGGCACCCCAAAGCGGCTCGATTCGCCACAGATGCGCATGTCGCACAGCGCCGCGATCTCCAATCCGCCGCCGACGCAAATACCCTCGATCAAAGCCAGCGTCGGATGCGGGCAGTCTTTCAAGGCGCCCAAGGCGTGGTGGAGCACTTCACCATAGGCCTTGGCCGAGGCTGGGTCGTGGCGCTCGGTCTCGAACTCGGAGATATCGTTGCCGGGTGAAAAGGCCTTGCCGCCCGCCCCGCGCAAGACGACACAGCGCAGAGCCGTGTCCGCCGCAACCTCCCTCAAGGCATCGCCGAGTCGCCGCCACATGGGCTTGGTCATGGCATTGAGCTTGTTGGGGCGATTGAGCACCACGGTTGCAATCGCGCCGTCGCGTTGAACCAGGATCGGGTCGGTCATCGAGGCATTTCTCCGCTCAGCGGTAGAAGTATTCGACCAGAGTCATGGGCACGGCCGGAACGTAGGTCACCAGAATAAGGATCGCAAACAGGATGGCGACGAAATTGATATTGACCTTGCTGACTTCCCAAACATTGGCCTTGGCCACGGCGCAAGCCGTGATAAGCACGCTGGCGACCGGCGGCGTCTGCTGTCCGATCCCCAAATTAAGCGTCACGATCAAGCCGAAGTGAACCGGGTCGATGCCAACCGCGAGGACCAGCGGCATAACCACCGGCACGACCAGGATGATCGCCGCCGCCGAGTGCAGGAACAGTCCGACCGCGAGGAAAAAGACGTTAAGCAAGGCCAGAACGGCGAAACGGTTATCGGTCCAATCCAAGATCGCCGCCGCCAACTTCTGCGGCACCTGCAATTCGGTCAGAAACACACCGATCAGGGCCGAGGCCGCAACCAACAACATGACGACGGCGGTCTGTACACCACCCTCGATCGCCGCTTCACGCAGGAAGCGCCAGTTGAACTCCCGGTAAATGCCGCCGCCTACGACGAGCGCCGCGACGACCGCCAGGCCCGCGCCCTCGGTCGCCGTGACGAAGCCGCCGAAGATGCCGCCCAGGATGATGACCGGCAGCACCAGGGCCGGCAACGCGTCCAGGAAGGTGGTGCGCACGCGCGCAAGCTGAAACACTTCTTCGACCGGCCAGTTGTGCCGGCGCGCCATCCAGTAGGAGACACCCATCATGCCAAAACCGCCCAGCAGCCCAGGAACAACACCCGCCACGAAGAGCTGCACGATCGAGGAATCGGACATGACCCCGTAAAGGATCATGGGAATAGACGGTGGGATGATGACCGCCAGTGTGGCGGAGGACGAAGTAACCGCGGCCGCGAAAGCTTTTGGGTAACCCTTTCGCCGCATCGCCGGAATCATGACCGAGCCGAGCGCGGCCACGTCGGCGACCGCCGAGCCGGAGATTTCGGCAAAGAACAGCGACACCGCGATGTTGACCATGGCCAAAGCGCCGCGCACGAAGCCGAGCATGGCCGAAGCGAAGGCGATCAGACGCCGCGAAATGCCGGAGGCGTTCATGATCGCCCCGGCCAGGATGAACAAGGGAATAGCCAGGAGGGGGAACTTGGTCGCCCCATCGAACATGACCAGCGCCACGTTCGGCAGGATATCTGCCCCTTGAGTCAGGACCATGGAGATGACAGCGATAAGCCCCAAGGCTACGGCGATGGGCACATCGATCATAATCAGGGCCAGCAATCCGGCGATCATCAGGGCAATGATCATGGCGCCACATGACCCTGGTTAGAACCGGCGTCATTGTCCCCCAGAGATTCTTCGAGCGAAGACTGGCCTAGATTGCGCCAATGGCCTGGCAGGCTCAGCAGCTCGCAAACGATGAAAAGGGCGGCACTGATCGGCATGACGGACTGGGTAATCTGAACCGAAATTTCGGGTAAGCTAACCAGCGTGTCGCCTTCCAGAACCAGCAAGACTACCCAACCGGTCCAGGCCAGAATCGCGAAGAAGGCGATGACGCAGGTCTCCGATATCGCGAGAAAGACCAAGCGCCAGCCTGGCGGTACGGCGCGAACGATACCGTCGAAACCGATATGCGCGCGCTTCAATGCGGCCAGGCAGGAGCCGTAATAGGTTAGCCAGGCCAGCATGATTGAAGCCACTTCATCGTACCAAGCGAGGGAATTGCCCAGCTTGCGGTAGACGACGGCGACCACCACGACCACGGTTAACGCGATGATTAGGCCAATAACGGCACTCTCGAGCAGGCGCTCCAGCCCTCGAGACGCCCGCTGCGACGCACGCGCAAGACTCCCCACTTCGCCCTCGCTCCCTTAATCGCGCCAAGGTTCGCGCGCAGCCGCCCCACACCCGGACCCAAATGGGTCCGGGCCCTGGGAGTGAAAACGCTTTTTTGGCTTAGGAACCGTCAGCCAGACTCAGGGCTTTGTCGACCATCTTCTTGCCTCCAGGCACCGCGGCCGCGTAGTCCTTGTAGATCCCAGCGCTGGCCTTAACGAAGGCAGCCTTATCGGCGGTATTGACCTGCATTCCACCGGACTTGAGCTTGTTCAGCAGATCGGTTTCCAGGGCCGCGGCCGTCTGATGGACGAAGGCCTGCGTTTCCTTGGCGATCTTTTCCAATTCGGCGCGGATGTCGGCGGGTAAGCTATCCCATTTCTTCTTTCCGACCAGCACATAGGCTGGGGTGTAAACGTGCCCGGTAAGGGAAAGGTATTTCTGAACCTCCTGGAACTTGGCGCTGTAGATCTGGGCGAAGGGGTTTTCTTGGCCGTCGATCACGCCCGTCTTGAGTGCGGTGAAGACCTCGGAGAACGCCATCGGGGTCGGGTTCGCGCCGTAGGACTTGAACATCTTTACCCGCCAGGCGCCTTTGGGTGTGCGTAGCTTAATACCCTGAAGGTCCGCCGGTTGATCGATCGGGCGCAGGTTGTTGGTGATGTGGCGGAAGCCGTTCTCCCACACAGCCAAAACCTTGTAGCCTTTGGCTTCGGCGGAAGGCGCGATCTCGGACCAGAAAATCTCTTTCTCTATCCGCTTCATGTGGTCGCGGTTTTGGACCAAGTACGGCATCTCGAACAGGCCGAATTGATCGCTGACTGTCGACATGACGCTGGACGGCAAGGAAAAATCGACAGTGCCGAGCTTCAGCTTCTGCAGCAACTCCTTATCCTTGCCGAGTTGGCTCGAGCCGAAGGTCACGATTTTGACCTTACCCTTCATCTGGTCGTTAACGCGCTTGGCGAATTCGTTGACTGAGGTCTCGAAAAGCGAGCCCGGCGCGCCGACGTGGCCGAACTTCAATTCCGTTTCCGCGGCCATTGCCGGCCCGGCGAGAAAACCGACCACCGCGGCCGTGCTCAATATTTTAAATAGGCGCATTTTGTCCTCCTGTTCGGTTTGTTATTTCAGTTTTCACGACGCGCGGGCTTTCTCCGTAACCTCCCACGCTTTCCCTTCGTCCTGCGCGGCGGTTTCGCCGCTTAGAAAATCCATGGCGACCTGAACGCCGCCCTTACCATGCGGCACGCCAGCCGCGGTTAGCCCCATCTCCACCCCCGCCAGGGTGCCTGCCAGCATGAGATCGTTGAAATCGCCCAGATGGCCGATCCGGAACACCTTGCCCTGCAGCTTACCCAGGCCGTTGCCCAACGACATGTTGAAGCGTTCCAGCGTGGTCTTGCGGAAGGCGTCGGCATCGTGCCCGGCCGGCATCAGGACGGCGGTCAGGGAGCCACTGTACTCCGCCGGGTCGAGGCACAGCACCTCCAGTCCCCAGGCGCGCACCGCGCGGCGCGTTGCCTCGGCATGGCGGGCATGGCGCGCGAAGACATTGTCCAAGCCCTCCTCCTGCAGCATGCGAATTGCCTCGCGCAGGCCATACAGAAGATTGGTCGCCGGCGTGTAGGGAAAATAGCCAGTTTCATTGGCGTTCAACATCTCCTGCCAATCCCAATAGGACCGGGTAAGGCGAGCCGATTTTCCTGCTTTGAGCGCCTTCTCGCTGACCGCATTGAAGCTCAAGCCCGGTGGCAGCATCAGGCCCTTCTGAGACCCGGCGACCGTGACATCGACGCCCCATTCGTCATGCCGGTAGTCGATGGAGGCGAGCGAGGAAATGGTGTCGACGAAGAACAAGGCGGGATGCCCGGCGCGGTCGATCGCCGCGCGGACGGCGCCGACCCGGCTGGCAACTCCTGTCGAGGTCTCGTTGTGGACCATGCAGACGCCCTTGATCTCCTGGGCCCGGTCTTCGCCCAACCTGGCCTCCACGGCCTCGGGGTCGACGCCGTGCCGCCAGTCGCCGGGCACGTACTCGACCTCAAGGCCCAGGCGCTCCGCAAGACGGTTCCACAAGGTGGCGAAATGTCCGGTCTCGAACATGAGGACCTTGTCGCCGGGTGAGAGGGTGTTGACGAGCGCCGCTTCCCACGCGCCGGTGCCCGAGGCGGGATAGATCACGACCGGCCCCGCAGTCTTGAATATCGATCCCAGGCCCGCCAGAACCTCGCGGCCGAGGGCCCCAAAGTCGGGCCCACGGTGGTCTATGGTCGGATGGTCTATCGCCCGCAAGATACGGTCAGGCACATTGGTCGGGCCGGGGATTTGCAAGAAGTGGCGCCCCCTGTGTCTTGTCATATCTGTCTGTCCCTGCAAATTGGGCGATGAGCCCGGATCGTTGTCCTCAGCCAAGCACATTATGCGCATAACGCATAGCGCTTACCTTGCCGCGCATCGTGTTTTGAATTATGCATACATCGAAGCGGCGATCAACGCGGTTAATACGATGTGCGAAGATCCATTTTATTGTAGTTTAAACAATATGTTATATGGTAAACGATAGCGATCGAATGAACGAACTTCACGATTTACTTCTGCATGCAAAATGTTATTGCGGCAGAAACGCCCAATTTTCACCGCTGGGACATGCTGAATGAGCGCAGTGGCGGCGGATGCCGCTAAGATCGCGACCCGAGGAAGGGGCCGAATTGGCGACAGCACCCTCGCCCGGCGCTTGAGCCGCGAAATCGCCGGCGAGGTCCTTTTCGATGCCTTCAGCCGGGGCCGCTATAGCACCGACGCCTCGATTTATCAGATCGAGCCGATCGGGGTCGTGGTGCCCCGTGACGAGCAGGACGTGCGCAGATGTATTCAAGTCGCGGCCGAGGAAGGGATCCCTCTCCTGCCCCGCGGCGGCGGCACCTCGCAGTGCGGCCAGACCGTCGGCGAGGCCCTGATCGTCGATGTGAGCAAGCACCTGAACCGGGTGCTGGAGATCGATGCCGAGGCACGCCGCGCCAGGGTGCAGCCGGGCTTGGTCCTCGACCACCTGAATGCGGCCCTAAAACCGCATGGCTTGTTCTTTCCGGTCGATGTCTCGACCAGCAGCCGGGCGACCCTCGGCGGTATGGCCGGGAACAATAGCTGCGGCGCCCGGTCTATTCGCTATGGAACCATGCGGCGCAACGTGCGCGCCATCGACGCCATTCTCATGAACGGTGAACAAGCGACCTTCGGCGAGATGCCAGCCAAACCGGGCGACCGGGAAAACGGCTCGGAACCTGCGATCGAACTGACCGAGCGCTTGCTATCGCTCGGCCAGCGCGAGGCGGATGAAATCGCGGCCCGTTTCCCCAAGTTGCACCGGCGGGTCGGCGGCTACAACATAGATGCCCTAACCGGCAACACGCCGATCAATCTCAGCCACCTCCTGGTCGGCTCGGAGGGCACCCTCGCCTTCTCGACCGCGATCGAACTCGATCTACAGCCGATCCCACCCCACAAGGTACTGGGTGTCTGCCACTTCCCAAGCTTCTATCAGGCGATGGATGCGACCCGGCACATCGTCGCCCTGAATCCCGCGGCGGTCGAGCTGGTCGACCGCACCATGATCGAGCTGGCCCGCGACATCCCCTTGTTCCGCGCCACCCTGGACCGCTTCGTTGTCGGCGCGCCGGAGGCCCTGTTGCTGGTCGAATTCGCTGGCGAGGACCACGCCGCGCAGTTACACGATCTGGCGCGCCTTGACGAACTCATGGGTTCGCTCGGTTTTCCCGGCGCGGTTGTCGAGGCGGTCGAGCCTTCGTTCCAGAGTGCCATCTGGGAAGTCCGCAAGGCCGGCCTGAACATCATGATGTCGATGAAGGGCGACGGAAAGCCGGTCTCCTTCATCGAAGATTGCGCCGTGCCGCTGGATGACCTGGCCGACTACACCGACCGCCTGACCAAGGTCTTTCATAAGCACGGCACGACCGGCACCTGGTATGCCCACGCCTCGGAAGGCTGCCTGCACGTTCGCCCGATCCTCAACCTGAAATTGGAGGCCGACGCCAAGAAGATGCGCGCCATCGCCGAGGAGACCTTTGCCATGGTGCGCGAGTACAAGGGCTCGCACTCGGGCGAGCACGGCGACGGCCTGGTGCGCTCGGAATTCCACGAACCCATGTTCGGGACGCGCATGGTGCGCAGCTTCGAGGAGGTCAAGGACGCCTTCGATCCGGCCGGCCTCCTCAACCCCGGCAAGGTCGTCCGTTCTACGCGCATGGACGACCGCGGTTTATTCCGTTTCAAGCCGGATTATAAGCTTCGGCCCCTCGATACCGCGCTCGACTGGTCGGAATGGGGCAGCTTGGGCGGCGCGGTCGAGATGTGCAACAATAACGGCGCCTGCCGCAAGTTCGACACCGCTGTCATGTGCCCCTCCTACCGCGTGACCGGCGACGAGCAGCACCTGACGCGCGGCCGCGCCAATAGCCTTCGCCTCGCCCTCTCCGGACAGCTTGGGCCCGACGCCCTGACCTCCGACGATATGCTGGAGACTCTCAAACTCTGTGTCGGCTGCAAGGGCTGCAAGCGCGAATGCCCGACTGGCGTCGACATGGCGCGGATGAAGACCGAGGTTTTGTACCAACGCGCCAAGAAGCGTGGCGTCCCGCTGCGCGAACGCTTGGTCGCCAACCTGCCCCGTTACGGGCCCTGGCTTAGTGCTCTGGCGCCGCTCGCCAACATGCGCGACCGTGTGCCGGGGCTGGCCGCGCTGAGCGAGCGCCTGCTTGGCCTTAGCGCGCGGCGCAGTCTGCCGCTTTGGCGGCGCGACCGTTTCGCTCCGGTGAAACCAGAGACCGGGAACCCGGACGGGCGCGAGGTGGTACTGTTGGCGGACACCTTCAACACCTATTTCGAGCCCGAGAACCTGCGCGCCGCCGTGACGGTGTTGCGCACGGCGGGGTATCGCCTCCACCTGGCACAGCCAAAAAGCGGCGGACGGCCCTTGTGCTGCGGCCGGACCTACCTGGCCGCGGGCATGGTCGACGAGGCGCGCGCGGAGGCGCGGCGGACCCTGGAGGCCGTCCTGCCCTTCGCCGCCCGCGGCGTCCCGGTGGTCGGTTTGGAGCCCTCTTGCCTGCTGACCCTGCGCGACGAGTTCAAAGTCATGCTGCCCGGCGCGCAGAGCGAAACCCTGGCCGGCCAGGCAATGTTGCTCGAGGAATTCCTGGCTGCCGAGCACGAAGCCGGCCACTTGGATCTCGACCTCGAGCAACTTGAGCCGGCCCGCGCGCTGCTGCACGGCCATTGCCACCAGAAGGCCTTCGCCACCATGCCCGCCCTTGAGACGGTCCTTGGGTTGGTTCCGGGCCTCGCGGTCGAGACGATCCAGTCGAGCTGTTGCGGTATGGCCGGGGCCTTCGGCTACAATGCCGAGACCTACGATTTGTCGATGAAGATGAGCGAACTGGCCTTACTCCCGGCCGTGCGCGCGGCCGAGGCCAATACCTTCGTGGTGGCGAACGGAACCTCTTGTCGCCATCAAATCAAGGATGGCGCCGGCCGAACGGCCGTGCACATCGCCCGAATCCTGGAGCAAGCGCTCGGCGAGCGGATATAACGGAGCTGCGAGACATGGAAGATGCGAACCTGAACCGACAGCCCGGCGATGCGACGGCCGCAGCAAGTGGATCGCCGGCCACGCGCATCCCGCGCGCCACGCTGCACGACGAATTGGTGGGAGGCCTGCGCGACCTGATCGTCGAGGGCGAATTGACGCCGGGCACGCGGGTGCCGGAACGCGAACTCTGCACGCGCTTCGGGGTCTCGCGGACACCGCTGCGCGAAGCGCTCAAGGTCCTCGCCTCGGAAGGGCTGCTGGCGCTCCTGCCCAATCGCGGGGCGCAAGTGACCGGCCTGACCACCGCCGACATCGACGAGATGTTCCCGGTCATGGGGGCCTTGGAGGCCCTGGCGGGAGAGCTCGCCTGCGCCCGCATCACGGACGAGGAGATCGCGGAAATTAGGGCCCTGCACTACAACATGGTGCTTCAATATACGCGCCGCGAACTGCCTGAGTATTTCCGCCTCAACCAAAGTATTCACAAACGCATCCTGGAAATCGCCGGAAATGCAACTCTGACGCGCATGTATGCGGGCCTGGCTGGACGGGCGCGCCGGGCCCGCTACGTCGCTAACATGACCAAGGCGCGCTGGGACCAAGCGGTCGAGGAGCATGAGGCGATCCTAGACGCTTTGGCCCAACGCGACGGCCCCCGCCTCGCCCGCATTCTGAAGATGCACCTGCAGAACAAGTGCGAGACGGTCAAGGAGTCGCTCTTGGCCGAGTCCGCCACCGCCCCGAAAACCGATCGCTAGGCCCGTCTCGACGAGTCGAATTCCACGAACGAACGGATCCAAGGACATGAACTATCGCAGGCTTGGCCGCAGCGGCCTTCACGTCTCGCCGATTTGCCTCGGCACCATGATGTTCGGTGACCGCACGGACGAGAAGGTCGCGGGGCGCATCGTCGCCAAGGCGCGCGAGGCGGGAATCAATTTCATCGACACGGCGGACGTCTACACCAAGGGCGCGTCGGAAGAGATCACCGGCAAGCTCCTAAAGCGGGACCGCGACGCCTGGGTCCTGGCGACCAAGGCCGGCAATGTCATGGGCGACACCCCCAACATGGGCGGCCTCGGGCGCAAATGGCTGTTGCGCGATATCGAGGACAGCCTAACGCGCCTAAAAACTGACTACGTCGATATCTATTATCTGCACCGGCCCGACCCCGGCACGCCCCTGGAGGAAACCCTGGGCGCGATCGGCGATATTATCGCCTCGGGCAAGGCGCGCTATTTCGGCGTCAGCAACTTTCGCGGCTGGGAACACGCGAACATCGCGCGGTTGTGCCAGCTCATGGGCGTGCCTAGCCCGGTGGTCTCGCAGCCCTACTACAATGCCATGACCCGGGTGCCGGAGGTCGATGTCCTGCCGGCCTGCGCGCATTTCGGCCTCGGTGTCGTACCCTACAGCCCCCTCGCGCGCGGCGTGCTGACCGGCAAGTATCTGCCCGATGCGGCGCCCGCAGGGGAAAGCCGGGTCGCACGGCAGGACAAGCGCATGATGGAGACCGAGTTCCGCCAGGAATCCCTGGAGCATGCCCAACAGATCAAGGCGCGGGCCGAGGCGCGCGGTATGACCGCCGGTCAGTTCGCGCTCAACTGGGTTCTGGCCAACCCGATCATAACCGCGGTGCTGGCCGGCCCGCGCACCCTGGCGCAGTGGGAGGAATACCTGGGCGCTTTGGCGCACGACTTGACGCTGGAGGACGAGGACTTCATCGATTCCCTGGTCACGCCCGGTCACCCCTCCACGCCCGGCTACAACGACCCCAGCTATCCCCTGACCGGCCGGCCGAGGCGGGAGTAGGAGGCCCTGGGACCCTGGACACCCCCGCCCGGCTCCGGCAGTCTGCCGCCCGTGCCCGGATTCCTGCCCGCCCCCAATCAGCTATCGCCCCATGCCGGATAGTCCACCCCCCGACCGACCGCCGTTGCACGGCCCCTTTGCCGGCGTCGTGGGATATGAGCTCAGCGATTGGACGGAAGACCGCGCGGTCGTAACCTTGCAGATCGACGACCGCCATATGAACCGCAGCGGTATCCTCCACGGCGGGGTCATGGCCACCCTCATCGACAGCGCCTGCGGCTTCGCCGGTTGTTACCGCGCACCGCCCCAGGCCAAGCGGCGGGCCATGACGCTATCTCTGCACAGCCAGTTCCTAGGTGCGGTTCTGCCCGGCGCTACACTCACTGCCGAAGCCACGAAGACCGGCGGCGGAAAACAAATTTTCTTCTCGTCGTGCGAGGTGCGCGACCAAGACGGAAACCTAGTCGGGCGCGGCGATGGGACTTTCCGTTACCGAAGCGAACGCTGACACCCTGGTCTAGCTAGCAACCTTGGCCCGACCCAAGTCAATGGCTTGACGCAAGTTTCGAGCCGCAACTTCCGGATCGCGCGCGCCGCAAATAGCTGAAACCACCGCGATACCCGCGACCCCGCTTGCCATGACCGCCTCCGCCTGCTTGGCGCCAATCCCACCGATGGCAACGACAGGTAGCGGAATCCGCTCTTTCAGCGCCATCAAACCCTGGATGCCGATCGGCGCCCCGGCATCCGGCTTGGTCGCGGTTGGATAGACCGAGCCAACACCGGCGTAGTCGGCCAAGGCCGGATCGACCAAGGCCGCCTCATCCGGGGTGCCGGCGGAGACACCGACAATCATATCCGGGCCCAAGGCGGCGCGTGCCTGTGCGGCATCGATGTCATCCGTGCCGAGGTGAACGCCGTCCGCCCCCGCAGCCAAGGCGACCTTTATACGATCATTGATTATCAGTGGAATTCCATAAGGGTGCAGGCGTTCTTTGATTTCACGAGCCAATTCGATCATGGCCCCGTCCGGCAAGGATTTCTCACGTAGCTGAACCAGGGTCACACCGCCGCGCGCGGCGGCCACGATCACCTCGACCAGCCGCCGGCCAGGCGCGGCCGCACTGCCGGCCACCAAATACAGCGTGAGATCGAACCTGGGTCGCGCGCCCATACCGGAATCTCCCTTGCGGCGGCCCATTTGCGAGTCCGCTCACCAGCCGATATCTGATATCTAGGGACGAGCCAAGCCCCAGCAATCTATCGAGACCGGCATCCTACCGAGAGTCGAAATGTCCGAAATCACCGAAACGTCCCGCGCGACCGTGGCGAGCCTGATGGAGATCGAGGCGATTCTATTCCGTCCGGACGATCCCTTCACCTTCACCTCGGGCCGCGCCAGCCCGGTCTACGTCGATTGCCGTAAGATCATCTCCTTCCCCAAGGTTCGCGGTCACCTAATGGACCTGGCGGTCGACATGGTGGGGCGGGAGGTTGGGCGCGGCGAGATCGACGTGATCGCCGGCGGCGAGACCGCGGGTATCCCCTTCGCCGCCTGGATTGCCGAGCGCCTAGACTTGCCGATGATATACGTGCGCAAGAAACCCAAGGGCTTTGGCCGCGACGCGCAGATCGAAGGAACCTTCGAGGACGGCGCGCGCGTTCTGCTGGTCGAGGATCTGGCAACCGACGGAGGCTCGAAGCTCAATTTCGTCGAGGCAATTCGCAAGGCAGGCGGAAAGGTCGCCGACACTTTCGTCATTTTCCACTACGGTATTTTCCCGCAAGGCATCGCCATGCTGGCGGAACGCGGTGTCCGCCTGCATGCGCTGGCCACCTGGTGGGACGCCTTGACGGTGGCGCAGGAGCGCGGCTACCTCTCAGAGGCCGGGCTAGCCACCGTACGCGACTTTCTCAAAGATCCGGAAGCCTGGTCGGCCGCGCACGGCGGCAAGCCCGGCATGGAACGGGGAGCCAGAAAGTAGGCTCGACATGAAATCACCCAGAGGGACAGGGCGATGAGCGAACTCAAGACCTATCAGATGTACATCGGCGGTGAATTCGTCGATCCCGCCGGCGGCGAGTGGTTCGAGTCCTTCAATCCCTATACCGGCAAGCCCTGGGCGCGCATCCCGCGCGGCACGGCGGAGGACGTCGCGCGTGCCGTCGACGCCGCGCACGCGGCCTTCACCGGCGGCGACTGGCCCAAGCTGAACGCGAGCCAACGCGGTGCCCTGCTGCGCGCGCTGGGCGACCTGGTCGCGGAACACGCACAAGAGTTGGCCGAGGTCGAGGTCCGCGACAACGGCAAATTGATCGCGGAGATGGGCGGCCAACTGCGCTACGTGCCACAGTGGTACTATTACTACGGCGGTCTGGCGGACAAGGTCGAGGGATCGGTCATCCCGACTGACAAGGCCCAGGTCTTCAACTTCACCCGCCACGAGCCGCTCGGCGTGGTCGCGGCGATCACGCCCTGGAACTCGCCTCTGCTGCTAACCTCCTGGAAGCTGGCACCGGCGCTGGCCGCCGGCAACACGGTGGTGCTCAAGCCTTCCGAGTTCACGTCGGCCTCGGCGCTTGAATTCGTCAAACTGGTTGAAGAAGCCGGCTTCCCGCCCGGCGTGGTCAACGTCGTGACCGGCTTCGGCAAGGACGTGGGGGAGCCCCTGGTCGGCCACGCCAAGGTGCGCAAGGTCGCCTTCACCGGCGGCGAGATGAGCGGCCAAAGGGTCTACGAGACCGCGGCCAAGGGCCTGAAGAAGGTCAGCCTGGAGCTGGGTGGCAAGTCGCCCAACATTGTCTTCGACGACGCTGACCTGGACAACGCGGTCAAGGGCGCCATCTCCGGCATCTTCGCAGCCACGGGGCAGACCTGTATCGCCGGCTCGCGCCTGCTGGTGCAGGAATCGATCCACAATGACTTCGTCGACCGCCTGGTCGCCTTCGCCAAGACCGCGCGCATGGGCAATCCCATGTCGCTGGAAACCCAGGTCGGCCCGGTCACCACCTTGCCGCAGTACGAAAAGATCCTGGGCTACATGGAACTCGCCAAGGGCGAAGGCGCCAAGGTCGCGCTCGGCGGCGGTAAGGCCAGCCGCCCGGAATGCGGCGACGGCTGGTTCGTGGAGCCGACTGTCTTCACCGGGGTCGGCAACGAGATGCGCATCGCCCAGGAAGAGGTCTTCGGCCCCGTGCTCTCTGTCATTCCGTTCCGCGACGAAAAGGAGGCGGTCGCCATCGCCAACGACGTGCTCTACGGCCTGGCGGCGGGGGTCTGGACCCAAAGCATGCGCCGCGCCATCACCATGTCGGAGCGCCTGCAGGCGGGCACGGTCTGGGTCAACATGTACCGGGCGGTCAGCTACACCTCGCCCTTCGGCGGCTACAAGCGCTCCGGCCTCGGCCGCGAAAACGGCCAGGACGCAATCTACGACTACCTGCAGACTAAAAGCGTCTGGATCAACCTGGCCGAGGAAATCCCGAATCCCTTTGTCATGGGATAAGTTGCGCGCCGGACAGGGTCGGATAGCCTATTTGGGGTTCACCCTTTTAGGAAAGCTTGCGAGCGGGTGACCGGCTTTTGGAAGCGTTCCACGAAGGCTTGAAGCGCCAGCGTGCGCGGCCCCTTATCCAATACCGTGCTGGCATGCTGGAGCCGGCAGGCGTAGTGAACATGGGCGACGCCGCCAGCATGCTCATGGACACTGATGATCTCGGCCGTCTCCACAACGTCCCGGGCTCCCGTACGCGCAAAGGTCGCCCCTGTCTTGATCTGGCTCGCGTCGATCGGGGTCTTACCGAATACCGGGCGCCGCCTGCCGGCTCGGACCGCAAAAAGGCTCATTTCTTAACGTCCTCGGTTAGAATCCGCCCGGCTCCGTACCAGGGCTGTCATGTCCATCTAACAGCCAAGGTTACGAATGTTCCCTTACCCGGGTTGTGGCAAATTGGGGACATACGACAAGCGGCCCGGATACAGGGGCTTAGACCATGCTCTAGCGGCGTTCGTGCGGTTGGTGTAGGCTGCGGCCGTGGTGGGGTTCTTTTGCACGTCGGTGCGGGTTGGGCACAGAATTGTCACACAGTAATCGGACTCGGCTTTGTTATCCTCGGGCCAGGGCCCTGGACGGAACGCTGCAGCGCCAGGTGCAGCGGAGCCGGAAATCATGTTCCTAAATATCGGTACGGTTCGTGACCACCTGACCGCCCGTGCCGGAGACTCCGTATGGCCGGATTCCGCGAGCGACACCTACACCGTGATACACAGCGATCTTGTCATTACCGGGGACCTTCGCACAGATGGCCACATCGAGGTTAACGGCCGAATTGAAGGCACCTCCAACAGCCGTAGTATCCTGGTACGCGAGGACGGTTGGATCGAGGGCTCCATCCTGGCGGACATCGCAGAAATCAGGGGTACCGTGGTCGGCGCCGTGCGCGCAACGACCGTCATCATTGGCAGTAATGCGCGCGTACATGGCAGTATCTTCCACAATTCACTGACAATCGAACCGGGCGCTCAGCTCGAGGGGCGCCGCCCCTGGCGGCCCCAAATCGACCGGAAACAGGAAACGGCCTAGATCCTGGGCATGGACCGGGAAAAGCACCATCAACGGAGGACCAGATGTTTTCTCAAAGCAACAAACAACCCGAAGCGAAATCGCAGCCCCAGGCGAGCCCACCGGCCCCGGCGCCCAGAAAACCGAGCGCTGAGCCTTCGATTATCAGTGCCGACCTGCGTGTGGTGGGCGATCTGCATTGTTCGGGCGACTTGCAGGTCAAAGGCAATGTCGAGGGCGATATCAAGAGCCGCTCCGTGAGCATCGGCGAGGGCGCCCACGTTCAAGGCTCGGTCATGGCCGAAACGGTCCACATAGCGGGCTCTATCAAGGGCCAGGTCGAAGCACCGGCGGTAACGGTCGCGCGTTCCGCGCGTGTGCAAGGCGACATCGTACACCAGACCCTAGCGGTCGAGGCCGGCGCCTTCCTCGACGGCAATTGCCGCCATCTGGACAACAAGGCCGCAGCCGGCGGCATCTCGCCCATGAAGACCGCGAAGCCCGAAGAAAAGAAAACCGCGACCGCGTCTTAAACGGCTCAATCTTGCCTTGAGATCGGGGCGGGCCGTTTATTCGGCCCCGCCCCGCTCCAGAATCTCGAAATCCTGCGTGATTTCGGCCATCTTGCCAATCGCCGCACGGGCCGAACAGTATTTCTCGGCTGAAAGCTGGACAGCCGCGACGGGCTGGCGATCAGTTCCTTTGTCATCGTAGCGCTGGCCGTTTTCTTCGACCTGTCTTCGATAGCGGTTATCGGGAAAGGCTTCGGGAGCCAGGGATACATGAAAGAGGATGAATCGCCCCCCGCACCGATGACTCAGCAGCAGAGCCGCAAGGCGCGAGTCGCCGGTATCGTCGGCAATGTCGTCGAGTGGTACGACTTCGCGCTCTATGGCTATCTGGCCGCGATTATCGGGCGCCTGTTCTTCCCGAGCGAAGACCCGACCGCCTCGTTGCTGGCCAGCTACGGGGTGTTCGCGGCGGGCTTCGTGATGCGTCCATTAGGGGCCGCGGTGTTCGGCTGGCTCGGCGATACCATTGGGCGCGCGCGAACCATGCTGATTTCTGTCGCCATGATGGCGCTCCCAACGATCGCGCTCGGCCTCTTGCCCGATTACCACAGCATCGGCTTCGCAGCGCCCGTGTTGCTGGTCGTCATACGTCTTGTGCAGGGCCTGTCAGTGGGCGGCGAGTTCTCAAGCTCAGTCACCTATATGGTCGAGACCGCGCCCGAGGATGCGCGCGGGCGCGCCGGTTCCTGGGCCAATGTCGGCAGTATGTCGGGCATGCTGCTGGGTTCGGCGGCGGCGGCCATCGTCACCACCGTCTTCCCGGGCGATGCCCTCGATAGCTGGGGCTGGCGCCTGCCTTTCCTGTTCGGCGGCGTGATTGGCCTGGTTGCGATTTTGCTTCGCCGTCATCTGCCCCGATCCCCGCATTTTCAGGCGCATGAGGCGGGTACGCCATCGAAATCACCGCTCCGGCAGGTTTGGACGCAGAATCGCAGCGAGGCGGTGCAGGCCTTCCTGTTCGCCGCAAGCTATGGAATGGTTTTCTATCTTGTGATGGTCTATCTGCCCGGCTGGCTGTCGCGCGAGGCGGGAATGGACGAGGCCCAAGCGCTTCAGGTAAACAGCGCCCTGACTGTGGTCATCATACCCATAATGGTTCTCTTTGCGTGGATCGGTGACCGCTGGGTCCGGCGCACCCGGCTCATCGCGGTCGCGATGGTAATGGCCGCTTTCGCAGCTTGGCCGCTTGGTCGGTCGATGGTCGATGGCGGCATCCCGGCGATGATTTTCGGGCAAGCGATCCTTGTCCTGTTGCTTGCGGTTCCGCTTGGCTCGGCACCGGCGACCTTTGTCGAACTGTTTCCCAGCGAGGACCGGCTCACCGGATATTCTATCTCCTTCAATCTGGGTGTCGGTGTCGTGGGTGGCGCCACGCCGATGCTGGCCACCTGGCTTGTCGAAGCAACCGGCCACCCCCTTGCGCCGGCCTGGCTGATGATCGCGGCAGCAGCAACCGCCGCCCTGACACTGCTGTGGATGCAAGATCGTAGCCGCGAGCCGCTCCGCTGAAGATTTGCCCAGCGGTAACGGGCATGCTCTGCCCGCGTTCCGGGTGACAACGTGCACCAGACTCTGGCGGTCGAGGCCGTGGCGGGCCGTTTACCCGGCCCCGCCCCGCTCCAGAATCTCAAAATCGTGCGTGATTTCCGCGGTCTTGCCGAGCATCGCACTGGCCGAGCAGTATTTTTCAGCTGAGAGCTGGATCGCCCGCGCGACCTTAGACTCATCGAGGCCGCAGCCGGTTATCACAAAATGAGCGTGGATATGGGTGAAGACTTTGGGCATGTCTTCCGCCCGCCTCGCCTCCAGCTCAACGACGCAATCTTCGATATTCTGCCGGCCTTTGCGCAAGATCTCGATCACGTCAAAGGCCGTACATCCGCCCAGGCCAAGCAACACCATCTCCATCGGCCGGACGCCCAGGTTCTGGCCACCCGCTTCCGGCGCGCCGTCCATGATCACGCTATGCCCGCTGCCGCTTTGACCGGCAAAGGACACGCCTTCGACCCACTTGATCCGTGCTTTCAGGTTCGCCTCTCCTGAAGCCGAGCGCTCCCTAAGCCTCGACGCCCTCGACGTACCAGTCCATGGTCGCGATTTCCTTTTCGCTTAGGATCTCGCCCTCAGCCACACGCAGGACACCCTTCTGGTCCTTGATCGGCCCGATGAAGGGATGGCGCGCACCTGAAATAATCCCGTCGCGCGCCGCATCGGCTTCCTGGCGAACGTTCTCCGGCACGGCAGGGCCGTAGGGTGCCATCTTGACCATGCCTTCCTTCAGGCCCCACCAGATAGATTGCGACTTCCAAGTATCGTCCAGCACATCCTGCGTACGCTGAATGTAGTAGCCGTCCCAGACGTCTAGGATCGCAGTCAGTTGCGCGTTCGGGGCGAAGGCTTTCATGTCCGAAGCTTGGCCAAAACCGTGGATGCCGCGCGTTTCCGCGACCTGTAGGGGCGCCGGGCTGTCGGTGTGTTGGCACATGATGTCAGCGCCCTGGTCGACAAGCGCCTTGGCGCCATCGCCTTCCTTGCCCGGATCGTACCAGGAGTTGGCCCAAACCACCTTGACCTTGATGTCGGGCCGGATCTTACGTGCTGCCAGCGTGAAGGCATTAATGCCCATAACGACTTCCGGAATCGGGAACGACCCGATGTAGCCGACAACACCAGATTTAGTGACGTGACCCGCGATGGTGCCGCAGACGACCCGCCCTTCGTGGAAGCGGGCGTTGTAGACCGAGAGATTAGGGGCGGTCTGGTAACCGGTCGCGTGCTCGAACTTGACCTTGGGGAACTGCTTGGCGACGCGCAAAGTCGGGTTCATAAACCCGAATGAGGTGCTGAAGACCAGCCCGTGGCCCGAACTGGCGAGCTGACGGATGACCCGCTCCGCGTCCGGCCCCTCGGCCACGTTTTCGACGAAGGTCGTCTTAACCTTATCGCCAAAATGCGCCTCGATCGCCTTACGGCCCTGGTCGTGTCCATGAGTCCAGCCAAAATCGCCGATCGGCCCGACATAGACGAAACCAACCTTCAGTGGCTCGGCCGCGAAAGCGCGGGGCCCAACCAGGCCAAGGGCGCCGGCAGCGGCGGCAGAGCCGAGAACGAAGTTCCGGCGGGTGGCGGTAATTTTCATGACTTGAGTCTCCCTGTCTCAATTTTATCGTTATTTTTCAGGTCGATGGCCTGAAGGGTTTACCTAGACAGGCAGGCGCGTCGAGGCGCCCCCTCCATGGCCCGGCAGCAATAATCGTCAGGACCGCAATGGTCGCAAGGTAGGGCAGCATCGACAAAACCTGTGCCGGAATGCCCAGGCCGCCCGCGCCCTGCGCGTGAAGCTGGAGAATAGTTACCCCGCCGAACAGGTACGCGCCAAGCAAAACCCGACCTGGCCGCCAGGATGAAAAGACGACCAGGGCCAAGGCGATCCATCCGCGCCCGGCAGTCATTTCCTCGGCCCACATCGGGGTATGAGAAAGGGACATAAAGGCCCCGGCCAGGCCCGACATGGCGCCTCCGAACAAGACCGCCAGATAGCGCACACGGATAACACTAAAGCCTATGGAATGGGCCGATTCGTCCGACTCGCCGACCGCGCGCAGAATCATGCCGCCGCGCGTGCGCGTCAGAAACCATCCGACGCCGGCGGTCGCCAGAATGGACAGGTAAATCAGGGCATCGTGCCCGAATAGCAGCGGACCGATGACCGGCAAGTCGCTGACCCCGGGGACCGCGAGCTTGGGCAAGGGCACAACCGGCACCCCGACAAAGCCGGAGCCCACCAGCGCGGACAGGCCGATCCCGAAGATCGTCAATGCCAGCCCGGTCGCCACCTGGTTCGCCGCCAAGGTCAGGGTCAGTATGCCGAAGACCAAGGATAGGAGGGCGCCGGCCGCAGCCGCGCACAGGATGCCCAAAACCGCGCTGCCGGTCGTGACCGTGACCGCAAAACCGCTGACCGCGCCAGCCAGCATCATGCCTTCCACGCCCAGGTTGAGGACGCCCGACTTCTCGACCACCAATTCGCCCAGCGCCGCGAAAAGCAGCGGCGTCGCCGCGCTGATGACCGTCAGCATGATCAGGACCGCCGATTCCGCGCTCACCCCGCTACAGCTCCCACCAGGCGTATCCGGTAGCGAACCAGAAAATCCGAGGCGAGCAGAAAGAACAGCAGCAAGCCCTGAAATACCCCCGTCACGGCTTGCGGCAGGCCGACCTCGACCTGTGCGTTCTCACCCCCGATGTAAGAAAGCGCCACCACCAGGCCCGACAGCACAATGCCCAAAGGGTGCAGGCGGCCCAGGAAGGCGACGATGATGGCGGTGAAGCCGTATCCTGGCGTGATCGACGGAATCAGTTGGCCGATCGGTCCGGCGATCTCGAATGTCCCGGCCAGCCCTGCAAATCCGCCGCTCATCAAGAGGCAGGTCCATATAAGGCGCTTGCGATGAAAGCCCGCATAGCGCGCGGCGGCGGGGGCCTGTCCGAGAACGCGGATCTGAAAACCGATGATCGTGAAGGTCATCAAGACCCAGACCGCGACGGCGATCATAAGAGCAATGATCGCACCGAAATGCAGCCGGGTTCCCGCCAACACGATCGGGAGCAGAGCCGACTCCGTGAACATGCGGGATTGCGGAAAGTTGAACCCGGCCGGGTCTTTCAAGGGGCCATAGACCAAGGTGCCTAAGAAAAGCGTCGCGACGTAGGTCAGCATCAAGCTGGTCAGGATCTCGTTGACGTCGAAGCGCGTTTTCAAAAATGCCGGAATCGCGGCATAGGCCATACCGCCAAACGCGCCGGCCAAGCACATGAGGGGCAGTACCCACACCCCCTCTTGCTCCCAGAACGCCAGTGCCACGACGCCAGCGGCGATGGCGCCGCAAGTCAATTGCCCTTCGGCCCCAATATTCCAAACGTTGGCCCGAAACCCGACCGCCAGGCCGACACCGATCATGATCAGCGGCGCCGCCTTAACCAGAAGCTCACTTACGCCGTAGAGCGACAAAAGCGGCGATATGCCGAAATGATAGAGTGCGAGAACCGGGTCATGGCCCATGGCGGCGAAAAGGACGAAGCCCGTCAACACCGTCATCGCCACCGCCAGTACGGGTGAAAGATAAAGCAGACCGCGAAACATCTCCCGGCGCTGCTCGATTCTGAATGACATGCCGGGCCTAAACGGCATGCCTGTCGCTCCCGCTGGACCTGTCAGAGCCGGGGGCAGTCCCATGAACGCCCCCCATCAGCAACCCAATTTTCTCGACCGAAACCTGGGATGTCACCAGGGGCGCGGATAAGACGCCCAACCCAATCACGGCCAGGCGGTCGGTGATCTGAAGCAATTCGTCCAGATCCTGCGATATGATCACGACCGCGGCGCCGTCCGCCGCTAGGTCGGCCATCGCCTGATGAATGGCCGCCGCCGCGCCGGCATCGACCCCCCAGGTCGGTTGAGACACGATAAGGACGCCGGGCGATTGCAAGATCTCACGTCCGACAATGAACTTTTGCAGGTTGCCGCCCGATAGGCTGCCGGCGGAAACACCGGTACCCGGCGCGCGGACGTCGAAGGTTTCCACTACGCGCTTGGCAAAACGGCGCGCCTCACCATCCTTGATAAAAATCGAGGACAACAACTTCATGCGGTCGTATCCGCTAAGGATCACGTTTTCCACCAGGCTCATGGCCGGCACCGCGCCATGGCCTCGCCGCCCTTCCGGCACGCACCCCAAACCCAGGTGGCGCCGCGCCCGGGTGTTTAAGTGGCCGGCCTTGTGGCCGTCGATACGAACGGCCTCCGCCACTTTGGCCCGGCGTTCCCCGGACAGCGCCAGTTCCAGCTCTTTCTGACCGTTACCGGCGACGCCCGCGATCCCGAAGAGCTCACCCGCGCGCACACTGAATGAGATATTTTTCAGGTTGACGCCGTGAATCTCCTCGGCGGCAAGATCGAGCCCCTCGACCGCCAGGCGCACCGATCCCTGGTCCACTCCCGGGTCGTGGCCGGCGCGGCGTTTCGCTGTCTTTAGCTCGGCGCCGATCATGAGTCGGGCCAAGCTGCCCTTGGTTTCGGTAGCGGGATTGCATTCCGCCACCACGCGCCCGTCGCGCAAGATCGTCGCCCGGTCGCACAGCACTTTGATCTCTTCCAGCTTGTGGGAGATGTAGAGAATCGAGCAACCTTCGCGCGCTAGTTTCCGCAAGGTTTCGAACAACCGTTCCACTTCCTGCGGGGTCAGGACGGAAGTCGGCTCATCCATGATAAGCAGCTTCGGATTCTGCAGCAGGCAGCGTACGATTTCGATGCGTTGGCGCTCGCCGACCGAGAGCGTATGGACGCCGCGCGATGGATCGAGGGCCAGACCATAACTGGCGGAAACTTCGCTCACGCGCCGCGCTAACGCCGCCATCCCACCGGGATCGTCCATGCCCAGCGCGACGTTCTCCAAAACCGACATGGCCTCGAACAGGGAGAAATGCTGAAACACCATACCGATACCAAGGCGCCGGGCCGCGCGCGGATCCTCGATCCGTACCACACGGCCATCCCACCGGATCTCGCCTTCGTCGGGGTGGAGCACGCCGTAGATCATACGCACAAGTGTGCTTTTACCCGCGCCATTCTCGCCCAGCAGGGCATGAATCTCGCCTGGCGCGACGGCAAAATCGACGCCATCGTTGGCCAGAACGCCGGGAAAACGCTTGGTTAGTGCGCGCACTTGCAGGCGCGGACCGAGGCCATGCCGGGCACCGGCCGCGCCGTTACTCACGCGGCGGCTCCGCGGACGCCGGGCTGTTCAAGCACTATCGAAACCAAGAAAGACCCCTGCCCCCCAATGCGACAACGCGATGCCGCGCCGCATTTGGCGCCCAGCCTAGCAGTCCGCCTCAAGCCATGCCACTGCTGGCGTGGGCGGCAGAGAGTCTAATTACGAGTTTCGGGCGGAGACGAGCCAGGTTGCCGCACCCAGGACAATGCCGTCCGGCGTCTCGTGCGCCGCGAGGGCCTCGCACATATCGGCCGCGATGCGGGACTTGGTCGCCTCATCGGCCTCCGACTGAACGATGGCTCCACTGGCCGGTCCCATTTGCATGGCAAATTCGACCGCATTATCGAGACCGTTGCCCAAGGAGAAAGCCGTATCGCAGCTGGTAATCGCTATGTCGGAAAAGCCGGCCCCAGACAGAATGCGTTTGACTCTCGCACTATCGCAGAAAGCGGTTGGACCAGGTTCCTCCGGTCCGGGGGGTTCCGGCAGTGGCACGTGCAGCCCGATAACCTCAAGAGGCTTCCTTATCCATTCGTTCTCCTTGGTACCCTGCCAGCAAATGAAAACCATGCGCCCGCCGGGCTTTAGGGCGCGCCGAATATTGCGAAAGGCCGCGAGAGAATCGTCGAAAAACATGACGCCGAAGCGCGAAACGACGAGGTCGAAGGCCGCCTCCGCGAAGCGATGTGTCTGTGCGTCGGCGGTCTCGAAGCTAACGTTCTTATGGGAGGCGGACTCCGCCCGCGTTCGGGCTCGCGCCAATATCGGCTCCGAAATATCGACGCCCAGCACGCGGCCGTCCGGCCCGGCCTCGCGCGCCATCCGGATTGCGGTATCCCCGCACCCGCACCCTACGTCGAGGATCGCTTCGCCGGCTGAGATTGCTGCCTCGTCTATGACCTTTTGACCGAAAGGAAGAAGGTGTACGTCCATCCTTTCTTGGAACCGCAGCCATTTCTGGCCACCCTCGCCGTTCCAATATTCGTTCATATTGGCGTTGACTATATCGTTCACGTGATCGTCTCCAGAATATGTTAGCGTACGGACATCAGTATCCAGCCACCCCATGCAACCAGCCCGGTGCCGACAAAACGGGGCAGCCAAGAAACGGGCGGCGCGATCTTCTCGACAAGGACGAGGACGGAGAGCAAAGCAATCCACAGCAAGTTCATGACACCACCGACAAATAGTAACGCCATCAAGGCCCAACAACACCCAACGCAATAGGCACCGTGTGTGAGGCCCATACGAAATGCGCCCCCGGAACCGTCGCGCCATCGCGTCATGAGAAAACCCAGCGGTGTCTGGCAGTGCCGCAAGCAGGCGTGCTTCAGCGGTGTCCATTGGTAGACGCCGGCGGCAACAAGCACCAGGCCAGCGAACACGGAATTCGTGCTGGCCATCATGGGTGAGAGCAACCCGGCACTCTGCAGGCCCCACTGCGACAGCGTCGCGGCCAAGCTAAAGCCTGTCCAAATCACGATGTAGCCGAAAACAAAAGCCCCGGTGGGCCCCAACAGGTCTTTTTCAACCTGACTCCGGGTGATCTTGGCAAACATCAAGATCATGGGGCTGGCGCTGGGCAGCATCATCCCAACCATCATCACGGCCCACATGAGGAACATCAATCCGAAATCGGTGGCTCCCCAAGACGCGATGCCCGCGCCGCCGGAAACCGCCATCCCAGAACCCATGGAAGCCAAGTAAAACCACGCCAACGCGGTTACGCCAAGGAGGCAAGAGACAACGATCCAGCGATCCCGCCTTATGGTGGAGCGGAGCTGCATGACAATCAGTCCTTTTCCATCGGCAAGGAGTCGTCGTAGCCCCATTCAGACAGGGAGGCATCGTATACGGCCACGTTGTCATGCCCCAAAAGCGCGAGCGCGAAGGCGTCGTTCGACGCGGCGATGCCACTGCCGCAGTAGGTAATGATTCGCTCCGCTTTGCGCGAGAGCACGGCCTCAAGCTTCGCCTCCAATTGCGCGGCGGGCAGGTAGATACCGGTATCGGGATCGTGCAGGGACCCGAAGGGGACGCTGAGACTGCCAGGGATCCGCCCCTTGCGGCCGAATACCGGTCCGCCCGTTCCAGAGAAAATCATGGATGGCAGCGCGTTGACGGTGGAAACACCCTCCTCGCCAATGGCCGCGAGGACGGCGTCCTTGCCGACGATCGCGCCAGGGCGAGTCCGTGCATTGAACTGAGCCGGCGGATACGCCTCGAACTCCCTTGAGACAGGACGCCCTTCCGCGCTCCATTTCGCCCAACCGCCGTTCAGAATGGCGGCGTTGTCGAATCCGAACGCGCGCAGCATCCACCAGATCCGGGCCGCCCATATGGGTTCCGCCGTGCTGTAAAGCACAACCTTTGAGGTGTTCGCGACGCCGGCCTTCCCCATTGCATCGGCGAAGAGTTTCCCGGACGGCATCATGAAGGGAAGCCGCGACGAGGTATCGGACAACTCGCCTAAGAGGTTGAGAAATCCCGCGCCCGGAACATGACCGCCATCGAAATTCGCGCGGCCGCTTTCGAACGCAAAGGGGAATTCTCTGCCCGTATCCAGATCTGTCTTCATGCTGGCCATCACGGTGCAATCGAAGACCCGCAGATCCGGGTCCTTCAGGTGATTCTCGAGCCAGTCGGCTTCAACCAGAAGCTCGGGTTGTCGATACTCATTTTCGGTGGTCGTCATCGAGGTTCCTTTCCGTGTTCAGACTGTCGCGACGAGTAGCGGCATCGCGTCCCGCCGGATGGGCGCGTGGAAAAATTCTCATTGGCCTGGTATAAGTTGCGGGGTTTCGGCGGCGCCTTAGGGCCCGGCGTAGCTAAACGGCGAAAAGAAGCCGGTTTTCTCGTTGATATCCCAACTCATCCCGTGGTCCGCATAAACGAAATGGCTGGACCGGCTCGCCACAGCGGGATATCCGGGCGCGACACACAAGGGGTGCCCGCTGATAGTGACGTCCCCTTCGCCCTGACCGACGATGGCCGCTATCTCGACGTCTGCCACGTTGGGGATCGAGACCGATCGCTTCTTGCCGTTGGCCACATATTTGATTGGCAGGCTGCGTACGCCGAGATCGGTGACGATGTGAGAGGCCAGCTTGGATGGACTTCCGCCAAGCGTGCCGGTGAAGATCCGTGTGAGAGCGTCGGTCTGCGCTTCGTTTGCCGTATCGTCCAGATAAAGCGCCGCGGTCCAGGGGACTTCCAGCATGTGACCTGGCGTGTATATCGCCCTGGCAACATTGAGGCCGTCCAGCGTGACCGCGCCGGACATGCCTTTGTCGATGTGCCAGCCGATAAACACCGTGCAGTCGCCCGTCGTGGGCGCGCTCAAGAACACGCAGGGACAGGCCGCATCGCAGTTGCAGGCCTCGAAATAAGTGCCCTCAAGTTTCCATTTCGCAGTCATACTTCCTCATCCTCCTTGTCGTTCCGCTGCAGGCTTAGCTCCCCTAGAGCCCGCCCTGCCGGGGCCTGGGATTAGGGATTTGCTCAGTAGTAGACGCTAATATATATTCGTGGTTCCTGGCGCTTCCATGGCGCAAACGGCACCTTTTGTGGCGCATCGTCTTGAATTCGGAGAGTCCTCGCCATGGACGTACTGAGCGATATCCTGCACGCGGTGCACCTCTCGGGCGCGATCCTGGGCCGTGCGGAATTCACCTCACCCTGGGGCGTGTCGTCCGAAGGGCTGTCGTCGCCGATGTTTCACATCGTCCTCAGCGGCAATGGCTTCATTACGCTGGAAGGCGACGACCCGATAGCCTTGGGCACCGGCGACCTCATCATGATGCCGCATGGCCATACCCATCGCCTGCAAAGCGACTTGTCGGTTCCAACCGTGAAATTCATGGATCTCATGGTCGGCGACCCGCCGCGCAAGCCGGATATCATAAGTAGTGGCGGCGGCGGTGCGGTAACGGCCATTTCCTGCGGTCATCTGGCCTTCGATCGCGGCGAGATGCATCCGTTGTTGGCGCAATTGCCTCCACTCATCCACATACGCGGCGGCGGCAAGGAATCTCACGAATGGCTTGAGACGACATCGCAACTCATCTCAAGCGAATTACGTGCCGAACGCATGGGTACGTCAGCCTTACTCGATCGCTTGGGTGGTGTGCTGTTCATTCAAGTTATCCGCAGCTACGTCGAACAACTTCCGCCGGGCCAGGCCGGATGGCTCGGCGCTTTGCGCGATCAACGCATCGGCGGCGCGCTCGCGCATATCCATGAACAGCCCGCCAAGGCGTGGACTGTCGACGAGCTGGCCGGCAAAGTCGGCATGTCGCGCTCGGCCTTCGCCGGCCGTTTCAAATCGCTCGTCGGTGAGACCCCGATGCAATATCTGACGCGATGGCGCATGCACCGCGCCGCCCATTATCTGCGCACCGAAGGATTAGCCATTCCCCAGGTCGCGAATAGTGTTGGCTACGAGTCAGACGCCACCTTCTCCAAGGCCTTCAAGCGCTACATTGGGAGCGCGCCGGCGGCATACCGGCGCGCCGGCGGGACTTCGATCTGAAACTCGGCGGGCGGTTAGGACTGCAGTTTCGAGGCACCCGCTTTCGCCTCCAACAAGGCGGCCGCAAGCTCGCAAAAACCCGCCGCGCTTTCGCCCTGGGTCACCCATGTCGGCTCGGCCGGCAAAATGGCGCTGCGAACGTTCGCGACGCCGACTGAATTCTTGAAAAATGCGAACATGGGCGCATCGTTCGGGGAGTCGCCGGCGAAGACGATCTCCTCGTTTTGGATTTGCAGGTCGATCCCCAAAAGCTCCCGCAGGCACCGGCCGGTCATGGTCAGCTTGTCGTAGTCGCCGAACCAGCCGTTGACGTGTATGGAACTGACCTTCGCCGTTGCCCCGGCCTCCTCGAAGATCGCGACGATCCGCGCGACCCGATCGGGTGGCAAGGGATCGACATCCTCGCAAAAGTCGATGGCCAGATCGGCAATTCGATAGTCCTGGTCCGACGCAATACCTGCACCTGGAACTTCGGTTAGGATTCTTTCGCGAAGGTCATTTAGACGAGACCGGTCTCTCTGGCGTTCTTCGAACGTCTTGGCAAAGCCGGACGTCATCTTCCTAGCTTTCCGATTGTAGGAAAAGTACAGCGCGCCATTCTCGCCGACGACAGCATCGACCGGCCACATACGCACGAAGTGGTCGCACCAGCCCGCGGGCCGGCCGGTGACCGGGATGACGATCATGCCGGCGGCGCTCAAGGCCTCCAAAGCCGCCAAGCTGGCTGACGGCAGGAGTCCGTTCATCGTCAGCGTGTCGTCGATGTCGAACAAGACCACACGGACGCGCTGCCTCTCTTCAAGTGGAAATTCAGATAGTGGACGCATGATAGTTTCTCTATGTGACCGCGCCCGTGGTCAAGTCTGAGCCTTGAGCCGTGGCCCGTAGCTTTTGAATTTTTCAATAACACGTTCGATTTCATCGTCGGAGAGGACGACCGGTTTGCCGAACTGGCGGCTCAAGTAATATTGGCGCGCCAAGGTCTCCAGTTCATCGGCAAGCCAAAACGCCTTGCCCAGGGTCGTACCGCAGGCGATGGACCCGTGATTGGCAAGCAGACAACACAGCCGCCCCTGCAGCGCTTGCAACGCATTGTTCGACAACTCGTCCGTGCCGAAGGTCGCGTAGGGCGCACAACGCACGGTCGAGCCGCCCGCTGCGGCGATCATATAGTGAACCGCCGGGATGTCTTCTCCTGTGATCGCGATCGCCGTGCAATAAGGCGGATGAGCGTGGACGACTGCGCCGAGGTCCTGCCTTTCCGCCAAAATATCGCGGTGAAAGCGCCATTCCGACGATGGCTTGTGCGGCCCGGTGGGAGTTCCGTCCATCGCCAGGAAGACGATGTCGTCCGCAGCCATGGTGTCGTAGACAAGCCCGGAGGGCGTGATCAGTAACCCGTCGCGCCAGCGCACGCTGATGTTGCCGGAGGTGCCCTGATTAATGTCCTGCCGATCCATGGACCGGCAGGTCGCGATGATTTCCATGCGAAGAGCGTATTCGGCGTCGTCCATGGTACGTCCCGTTTCTATCTAAGATTATCGTCTAAGACGGCAATTTTACTTGAGAAGCACCGGCGCCGCTATCCGATCCATTACGATCCCGGTCAACACCGCACGGCCCAGAATAGCCGCCCCACCGGTGTAATTCGATTGCGACGCGCCCGCCAACCTTGTTCGTGGTGGCATAGCCGCGACGTATCTTTTCCGCTCTGGATCATCCCCGGAAGGTCGGCGGCCCGGCGCAAGAATCTGGAAATAGCGGGCTCCCGCTACGGTTCTTGACGTCTTCTATATTATATTTTATCCCCTATGCTATATACATATGACTGTAGATTACGTGTTTCCGCTGCGATAACCGTAACAGAGAGGTAAACTGGCAACCATGTCCATAATCTTCCGAAAAATCTGTGGCTTCACAGAGACTGTTCATTTTGAAGGTAAAGAACTCGCAAGGCCATTCCGCCAAGTTGCCTTCGCCGCTGTTTTCAAGAATCCCTGGTTGGATCGAGGTTTTGTAGAAGACCTCTCGCCAGAGATCGAACGCCTCTCGCCCCAATTGGGCGAGGTATTGGCCGGCGAGTGCATCGCTCAGTTGGGCGGCCCCCAGAATGTCGCCTGCTTTGGCAAGGCGGCGGTAGTTGGTCTCGCGGGGGAGATCGAACACGGCAATGCGCTGATCCACACGGTGAGCTTCGGAAACCCGATCCGCACGGCTATCGGGGGCGAAACCTGGATGGTCTCAAGCCAGAAACGGGCTGCTGCTGGATGCACGCTAGAGATACCCGTCGCCCACAAGACCATCGACAAGAACCAGGCGAGCTATCACAGCGTGGAAATCAGAATCCCGGATGCGCCCTTCGATAACGAGCTTGTGGTTGCTGTCGCCATGACGGACTCGGTCAGACCGCAGGCGCGGCCGAAGAAGGATTAAGGGTGAGTCTATTCCCATGCGAATTCTGATCCTTGGAGCCGGTGCGATCGGCGGTTATTTCGGTGGCCGTCTTGTCGAGGCGGGAGCCGATGTCACTTTCCTGGTTCGCCCCCGGCGAGCGGAGCAGCTTGCGCGCGACGGGCTCGTCATCGAAAGCGATTTTGGAAACGTAAAGCTGCCGGTCAAGTGCATAACCGGTGGGGCCGGCGACGCGTCCTTCGATATGGCGATCGTCGCCTGCAAGGCCTACGACCTGACGGCGGCCGTCTCGGACATAGCGCCATACGTCGGGCAGGACGCGGGTATACTTCCCCTGCTGAATGGGATAGCACACCTCGATCTCTTGCGTGAGACCTTCGGCGCGGAAAATGTCCTCGGTGGGACTTGTCATATCGGCGCCACTGTCACGCCGTCCGGCGCCGTCCGCCATCTCAATAGGCTTCAATCGATTACCTTTGGGGAACTTTCGGGAGACCAAAGCGAAAGGGCCAGCACCTTCGGGAATCTCCTCGAAAGAGCAAAGCTGGATGCGCGGCTAAGCACGGACATACTCCAAGATATGTGGAACAAGTTTGTTATGTTGGCGACTCTGGCGGGCACGACTTGTCTTATGCGCGCTTCTATCGGCGATATTATGAAGTGCGAAGGCGGTCGCCATCTCATCACCGAAATGCTTCAGGAATGTGAGGACATCGCAGCCGCCGCGGGCCGCCGTCCCGATGCCGACTTCATGGCGCGGACGCGCCGCGATCTCACCACGCGGGGGTCGCCTCAAACATCGTCGATGCTGAGAGACGTGCGGTCCGGCGGCCGAACCGAGGCGGATCATATCCTTGGCGACATGGTCCGCCGCGCGCAAGGAGCAGGGATCGCGGCGCCGCTGATCCACGCTGCCTACTGTCATCTTCAGGCTTACGAAATGGGCCACCAAGCCAAGGATCAATAATGATCGGGGGAACCCTATGGTTGCGCGGCTCGGCGAACACCTGAAAGCACTTCGCCTACAGAGGTCATTGACGTTGCAACAACTGGCCGAAGCGGCGGGGGTTAGCAAATCGATGATCTCGAAGATCGAACGCGGCGACGCGGATCCGACGACGAATGTCTTGAGCCGAATTGCCGAGGGGCTGGAAGTCAGCGTTTCGCAACTCGTGGGCGGTGACCCCGGCCGCAACACAGTCGTGATAAAGCAAAAGAACCAACCCACATTCCGCGATCCGGAGACCGGCTTCGAACGCCGCTCCCTGTCGCCCCTACTCCCGAGCCGCGGTGTCGATTTTGTCGTGAACACCCTGCCGCCGGGCCAAAGCGCGGGCCCTTTCGAACCCCATCACCGTGGCGTCGACGAGTATCTCGTCGTAACCCAGGGTAAGCTGAAGCTGCGTCTAGGTAACGGCACCCATATTCTGAACCAAGGCGATTCTATCGTGTTCAGTGGCGATGTGGAGCATCACTTTCAGAATCTGAGCGACGGCCCCTGCATTTATTACATCGTTATCGATTCCTACAGATGGCGCTAGGGCTGACGACCTTCGGAGATAAGTGACGATAGTGAGTCCTGGAGCGCCTGCAATTGCGCGGTCCCGGTCTCAGGCGACAGCAGCACGGATCTGAAGAGAAGTTCGCCCCGCCATCGCGAGAGGCTAACCCATGGACCGCCAGCCCCCGTAAGTTCGCGGTGAATTTTCGTCATTGCCTCATCGCCAAGGTGACCCCGAGGCTTGAAGCAAAGCAGGTTGAGGTCGGGCGCATGGGTTGGCTGGAGCACTTCGTCGACCCGCAGCAGGCCGTGAAGCGTCTTGGTCAAGGCAATGGCATTGTCGACCGTTTCGCCGATGTTTTTGAGTCCGAGGGTTTGCAAAGTCAGCCACAAGGTGACCGCGTCCGCACGGCGCGACCCCTGCAGGCCCCATTTACCGCGATGCGCCTCGCCGGTGGCTGAATAAGGCAGATCGACACCCAGCGATTGGTCGAAGATATCCCGGCCCTTGATCAAGACCACGGCCGAGAGCCGCGGCACGTACATCCATTTTTGCGGCCCAAGCGCAATGGAGTCGGCGCGATCGATGCCCTTGAGGACTTGGCGGTTCCGGCTGCTAAAGGCCAAGGCCCCGCCATAGATGGCATCGACGTGAAACCAGGCGCCGTGCTTGCGGGCCATCGTCCCGAGTTCGTCGAGAGGATCGACCGCACCGTGGATCGTCGAACCTAGAACACCGACGACGATGTTCCGGAAATCGCGATTGTCATTCAGGCTCGCGTCCAAGGCTTCCGGACGCATACGCCCGGTCTCGTCGCTGGCGACGATAATGACCTGACTCGGCGTCATGCCCAAAACTGCCGCCGATTTCTTCACGGAAGCATGGATCGAGTCCGTTACATAAACACGGACACGATCGCGCCCTCCCGGCTCGGTGAAGCCGCCGCAGGCTGCGAAAAGGGCCGTTAGATTAGCCAAGGACCCGCCGCTTGCGAAGGTACCGGCCCAGTCCTCGCCCAAAGCGAGCCGCTCGATAAAGAGCGCAAGCAGTGCTTCTTCGATTTGGCTGGCGATCGGCGACAGTTCGCGAAAGAGAAGATTGTTGTTGAGTGCGGAGACAACGGCATCGGACAAGGCCGCGACCGGATGTGGCGCTGTGTCCATGTGTCCCATCATCAGCGGCGACGCGAGCCGGGAACTGCCGGCCACGACAAGCGACCAGAGCTCGGGCAGGGCCTCGTGGCCGCGCCCCTCCTCGGGCAGATCCGGAAGCACCGGCACGTTTGTGGGGATTGGGCTCGCCGGCGCATAGATCTCGTTGACTTGATCGCATAGATTCTCGGCCAAGAGCCGTATCGCGTCTCTCGGTAGCCGCACCGTCAACGACCCCCGGCAGACAAGATCCGCGCCCGGCATTGGCGAACGCGAGAGTGCGGGAGACACCGTAAGTTCAAGTTGCAAGTTACGAAGTTAAGATCCGCTGACGTTCCGCCCATGTACGCTCATTTCCATCAAGGTGATAATGTTTTCATGCGTTATGAAATTTCTCCGGCCACTTGATCGATGGCTTTCTTCGCCATGTCGACTATCCGGTCGGCCTCGTCCTTCTCGAGGCAAAGCGGCGGCGCGAAGCCCAGGATATCACCCTGCGGCATCGCCCGGGCAATCAAGCCATGTTCCAAGGCCGCGGCCGCGACGCGAGGCCCGACCTTGAGCGCCGGATCGAAGAAGCGTGGCGCGTCCTTGTCGACAGCGAACTCAACGGCCGCGAGCAAACCCTCACCGCGTACGTCACCGACAATGGGATTGTCGAGTAGTGCATCCTTGAGCGCCGCATTGAAGTAGCCGCCAACTTCGCGAGCGTTTTCCACCAAGCCCTCGTCGCGAACAATCTTCAGATTGGCGATGCCGGCCGCCGCGCAGATCGGATGGGCCGAGTAGGTCCAGCCGTGCCCAATAGGGCCGAGTCGGTCCGAGCCCTGCTCCAGAACCCGCCAAACTTTCTCGCCGACGAGGACGCCGGAGAGCGGCGCATAGGCGCTGGTCAAGCCCTTGGCGATGGTGATGAGATCCGGCTCTATGCCGTAGTGGGTGGAGCCGAATTCGGAACCCAGGCGGCCGAACCCGGTAATCACTTCGTCCGCAATCAGCAGCACGTCGTATTTCTTCAGGACCGCTTGAATCTTCGACCAATATCCGCTGGGCGGCGGCACGATGCCGCCGGTGCCCAGGCACGGTTCTCCGATGAAGGCGGCGACGGTTTCCGGCCCCTCCTCCAGGATCATGGCTTCGAGCTTGTCGGCGCAGAATTGCGAGAACGCCTCTTCGCTCTGGCCGCGGTCGGCACGGCGGAAGTAGTAAGGCGATTCGGTATGACGCACGGGAGCGAGCGGCAGGTCGAACGCGTTATGAAAAACGTCCAGCCCGGTCAAAGAACCGCTCATGATCCCGGAGCCATGGTAGCCCCGCCAGCGCGAGATGATTTTCTTCTTCTCGGGCCGGCCCAGGACGTTGTTGTAGTACCAGACCAGCTTGACGTTGGTCTCGTTCGCATCCGATCCCGACAGGCCGTAGTATACGCGCGACATGCCCTTGGGCGCGCGCTCGATGATCATCCGCGAAAGACGGATCGCCGGCTCGTTCGAGTGCCCGACATAGGAGTGGTAGTAGGCAAGCTTGCGCGCTTGCTCGGCAATCGCATCGGCAACTTCCTGGCGACCGTAACCGATGTTGACGCAATAGAGCCCCGCGAACCCATCCAGGCTCCGCTTGCCCTGACGATCGACGATGTAAACACCCTCGCCGCCTTCGATGATGCGGTTCGGCGTATTGCCCCGGGCATGCTCGGCCATGTGGGTGGAGGGATGGAAGAAATGGTCGCGATCCCAAGCTTCTAGCTCATCTCGGTTCAGGCGAAGGGCAGTTTCCATGATCTCGACTCCCGTGTTCGTAGGTTTCTGTGCGGATCGCAAACGACTAGCGATATCAGTACGGCCTAGGTGGCATCAAGGCAGACGTACGCGACCTCAGGGAACGCCTCCAACCCATGGCGCAACCCTTCACCACTCAATCCCGACTATTTGAATTCATTGAAGGGAACGGGGGCGGCAAAGTTGACCTCCGCCTCAAAGGCGGCCCAGCGGGGAGTCTGCCCCTGGCAGCGGGCAAAAAAGTACCCGTCCATCGTCCGGATGGGCGGCGTTACGGCGACGCCGCACGAATCCGCACGCGGGCACCGATCCAGCGCATCCTGCTCTATTCCGTCAACGCAAGAAGATCTCTCGGCAACACGCGCTTGAATGTTGCAATGATCCGATCACCTTCTTTTCTTTCGAGCGTGATGGCATGGCGGACCGCTGCGGCGATGAGGTGCATGGTCAATAGAGAAAACCCGGCCAGCACCTGAACGTCATGATCTGGCGCGAGGCGTTTTAGAGCATCGCACAGAATAGCGGCAAGCACCTCCATATCTGCTTTGTCGAGGTCCTGCAGGGTCTTGTCTGCTTGCGTCGCATACCAGATATCGCGCATCACCGGGTCATCGAGAAACATTTGGTAATAGCCGTCGATCATTCGGCACAGGGCCGGATGCAAGTCGCGGACTGTCTTGACCGGCGATAATTCAGTGTCCACGCATGCATGTCCAATGGCGTTGTAGCGCTCGGCAAGGGTGCCGATGATCGCGGTTCTGTCCGGAAAGTATTGATAGAGCGAACCGAAGGGCACGCCTGCGCGCTCGACAATATCGCTCATGCGTAGCGCTTCACCGCCCTTCTCGGCAATGATCTGCGCCGCGGTTTCCAAAATCCGGTTATACCGCTCACGGCTACGGTGTTGGGCCGGAACACGTCGTGCCAGACCAGCCGTCTGGAAAGTGACATGCGGCGTGTTTTTGGGCTTTCGGGCCATCGGGTCAAACCTGTCGGTGATAACTTGACAAATCAAATACGAGGGTTTATCGCTTTTTGCAAATACGAGGTTTTCTCGTATTTCAACCCAGCCGCAAAGGACCGGCGAGAACTATGCAAAACGCACCCATCCTCATTGTCGGCGGCAATGGCAAAACCGGCCGGCGAGTCGACGCAATCCTCCAGGCGCGGGGCCTAACCACCCGGCCTGTCTCACGCTCCACGGACCCGTCCTTCGACTGGACGAAACCCGATTCTTGGGCCGACGCCATAAAGCATGTCTCAAGTGCCTACGTGACTTTTCAGCCCGATTTAGCGGTATCAGGCGCCGTGGAGGCAATCGCGAATTTTGGCGAACTTGCACGCGAGACCGGTTTGGAACGCGTCGTGTTGTTGTCCGGGCGCGGCGAAGAAGGCGCACAGCGGGCGGAAGAGGCTCTAAAAGCGTCCGGCGTGACCTGGACAATTGTGCGCGCCAGCTGGTTCAGCCAGAACTTCAGCGAAAACTTCCTGCTTGATGGGGTGCTCGCCGGTGAGATCGCCTTGCCGGCGGGCGATGTCCGCGAACCCTTCATCGATGTGGATGATATCGCAGATGTCGTTGTAGCGGCCCTGACCGAGGATGGACATGCGAATCGGCTCTACGAGGTGACGGGCCCGCGCGCCTTGACCTTTGCAGAGGCGGTCGAGGACATCGCACAAACTCTGGGCCGGCCGATCCGCTATATCAGGATCACTCCTGAGGATTTTGTTAGAGGCATGCAGCAGAGCGGGGTTCCGGCCGATCTCGCCGATCTTCTGCACGAGCTCTTTACGACTATTCTCGACGGCCGGAATTCTGGTGTGACACATGGCGTCGAGCAGGCCTTGGGCCGTCCGCCCGGCGATTTTTCAGACTATGTCCGCAAGACCGCCGCCAGCGGCATATGGAACATGCCTTGATGAGCCAGCTTTTCCTTTCAATCCTGCTCTGGGCATGCGCAATCGGAAGCGGCCTGATCGCCGGCATCTTCTTCGCGTTCTCGACATTCATTATGACGGCCTTCTCCCGCATCCCTCAAAGCCATGGGATGTTGGCCATGCAGTCAATCAATATGACCATCCTTAGATCGCTGTTCATGCCCATCTTCTTCGGAACCGCGATTGGCGGTCTCGTTTTGATCGCCGCAGCTTTGCTCCGTTGGGGTGAGCCGAGCGCCATGGTCGCGCTCGCCGCCAGCGTTCTTTATATTGCCGGGATGTTTCTCAGCACGATTATCTTCAACGTACCGCTAAACAACGCCCTTGCGTCAGTCGATGCAGGTCTCCCCGAGGCAACGGTCGTTTGGGCGCGTTACCTCAGGAAGTGGACAGCATGGAACCATGTTCGGACCGTGGCATCCATGGTCTCACACGGACTGTTTATCCTCGCGATCGCGCTGCAATAGATCGGTGGAGCGAGAGAGCTCTTGGCCGCTCGAACTTTGCCATCGAGCTTGGCGGAAACTTGACCTCTACCGGTACCTATATGGCACCCAAAAGCACAAAGCCCGCTTCACGCGAAGCGAGCTCTGTGGCACAACGATTTGGCGTAGTTGTGTAATTTTTGTTGCGGGGCCCGCAACCAAGGATATCAGCAGGCGCTTTTCCAAGCGGCGGGATGGAGAGTCACGTGTCGCCGCGGTAGACGACCATGGATTGCCCCTGGGTTTGGCGCTTGTTGTCGTAGCCGATAATGCGGATATGGTGACCCCGGTTCGCGTTCCGGCAGGCGGTCAACTCGTTCATGATCTTATCGACGTTGCGTTCGCCGAACATCGGCAGCTTCCACATGTACCAGTAGTCGTCAGCGGCCCGCACCGGCTCGACGTGCTCTACGGCGCAGTTCCAGCCCTTTGCAATCATGTAGTCCACCTGCTTACAGATCGAGGCCGCGTCCAATTCCGGTAGATAGGAAAAGGTGCCGAACTTCTTCGACGCCGGATCTCCCATGCGGGAGCCATAGTCTCGCATTGTCATGTCCATGGCCGCTCACTCCTTCATTTCAAACATTCGGTTAGGCGGTGGCGACGTCGAGCTTGTCCACCACGTCGAACTCGAACTTGATCTCTCGCCATGTCTCCATCGCTGCGGCGAGCTCGGGCGAGTGTTTCGCCGCTTCGGTCAGGATCTCGCGCGATTCCTTCTCCAAGTGACGGCCCTCGTTGCGCGCCTTGACGCAGGCTTCGACCGCGACCCGGTTGGCCGCCGCCCCCGCGGCATTGCCCCAGGGATGGCCCAGAGTGCCGCCGCCGAACTGCAGGACAGCATCGTCTCCGAATATCGAGACCAGCGCCGGCATATGCCAGACATGAATGCCGCCCGAGGCCACCGGGAACATACCCGGCATGTGGCCGAAATCCTGATCGAAGAAGATGCCCCTGGCGCGGTTCTCGGGAATGAATTTTTCCCGCATCAGGTCGATCCAGCCAAGAGTCGCTTCGCGATCCCCCTCCAGCTTGCCAACCACGGTACCGGAGTGCATGTGGTCGCCACCGGAGAGGCGCAGACACTTGGCCAAGACGCGGAAGTGGATACCGTGATGTGGGTTACGGTCGACCACCGCGTGCATCGCCCGGTGAATGTGCAGCAACATGCCGTTGTCGCGGCACCAGTTGGCAAGCGACGTGTTGGCGGTGAAGCCAGCGGTGAAGAAGTCGTGCATGATAATGGGCATGTCGAGTTCCTTGGCGAACTCGGCCCGTTTGTACATCTCCTCAACAGTCCCCGCTGTCACGTTGAGGTAGTGACCCTTGCGTTCGCCGGTCTCGGTTTCCGCCTTCTTTACGGCTTCGGCGACAAACTCGAACCGATGCCGCCAGCGCATGAAGGGTTGGCTGTTGACGTTCTCGTCATCCTTGGTGAAGTCGAGGCCGCCACGCAAGCACTCGTAGACCGCGCGGCCATAGTTCTTGGCTGAAA
Organism: Kiloniellaceae bacterium; assembly: GCA_021776115.1. GTDB lineage: Bacteria > Pseudomonadota > Alphaproteobacteria > Kiloniellales > J153 > JAJFGN01. The sequence goes on from JAJFGN010000010.1 coordinate 58,492, forward strand.
GGCCGAGCTTCGGCTTGATCGTGCAGCCAAGCATTGGCCGGCCGTATTTGTTCATCTTGTCCCGCTCGACCGTGATGCCGTTCGGCGGACCGCCGCAGGTCAGCACATAGTGCAGCGGGAAGCGAATGTCCTCGAGACGAAGAGCGCGGATTGCCTTGAACCCGAAGACGTTGCCGACCAAGGACGTCAACACATTGACGATCGACCCCTCCTCGAACAAATCGATCGGATAGGCGACGAAGGCATAAAAGCAGGTGTCGTCGCCCGGCACATTCTCCACGCGGTAAGCCCGGCCTTTGTAGTACTCAAGATCCGTGAGCAGGTCGGTCCATACCGTGGTCCAGGTTCCGGTCGAGGATTCGGCAGCAACCGCGGCCGCGGCCTCCTCGCGGGGCACGCCCTCCTGCGGCGTGATTTTGAAGCAGGCCAGAATATCGGTGTCCTTCGGCGTGTAGCCGGGATCCCAATAGGTATCCCGATAGGCCTTCACACCGGCGTCGTACTTTTTTCCAGACATACCAAGATCTCCATTCTGACAGATTTCACTCAGCGGCTTGGGTGACATACGCGATTTCGGGATCGAGCGCGCCCGCCGCGTACCGTTTCGCCATAACCGGCATGGGGATCGGCTTGATTTTCGACGCCTGCCCGGCGGTCCCGAATTGCTCGTAACGGTCCTGGCAGAGCTTTCGCATGGCATCGGTCGCCGGTTTGAGGAACTTGCGCGGGTCGAATTCGTCTTTTTTCTCGCTCGCGACTTTGCGCAAGACCCCAGCCATGGCCAGGCGGCAGTCGGTGTCGATATTGACTTTGCGCACGCCGAACTTGATGCCCCTTTGTATTTCCTCCACCGGCACGCCGAAGGTTTGCGGCATCGCGCCACCGAAAGCATTGAAGACGTCCTGCAATGCCTGCGGCACGCTCGACGATCCGTGCATGACGAGATGGGTGTTGGGCAGGCGCTCGTTGATCGCCTGCACCACCTGCATGGCCAGAATTTCGCCGTCGGGCTTGCGGCTGAACTTATAAGCGCCGTGCGAGGTTCCCATGGCGATAGCAAGCGCATCGACCTTGGTTTTAGAGACGAAATCGACGGCCTGTTCCGGATCGGTCAGCAACTGATCCTTGGACAGTTTGCCCTCGAATCCATGACCGTCCTCGGCCTCACCCTCGCCGGTTTCCAGCGAGCCGAGGCAACCTAGCTCCCCTTCCACCGATACGCCGACGGCGTGTGCCAACTCGGTAACCCTGCCGGTAATGCGCAGGTTGTAGTCGTAGGATGCCGGCGTCTTAGCGTCGGCCTCGAGCGAGCCGTCCATCATCACGGAGGAAAACCCGGATTGAATCGCGGACAGACAAGTCGCTTCGTTGTTGCCATGATCCTGATGCAGGCAAATCGGAATCTCGGGGTACATCTCCTCCGCCGCTTCGACCATCTTGCGGATCATGGGGTCGCCGGCGTAGGAGCGCGCGCCCCGGCTGGCCTGAAGAATCACGGGCGCGTCGGTTGCCCGCGCCGCTTCCATGATCGCGAGCACTTGCTCCATGTTGTTGATGTTGAACGCAGGCACGCCATAGCCGTGCTCCGCCGCGTGATCCAGAAGCTGTCGCAGGGTGATACGGGCCATGGCCTCAGTCCTCCTTGTTGGCGCCGTCGAGGGCGTCGCGCGCGGCTTCGGCCACGGCCTCCGGCGTAATTCCGAAATGGCGGTAAAGTTCGGGCGCCGGGGCGGAGGCGCCGAAGCCCGTCATGCCCACGAACGCGCCATCGGGGCCGAGCCATTGATCCCAGTCGTTGCGGACCGCGGCCTCGACACCGACCCGCGGCGCGGTGCCGAGAACCTCGCGCCGATAGGCCCGCGATTGCCGCTTGAAAAGTTCCCAGCACGGCATCGAGACAACGGCGGCCTGAATTCTCTCGGCGGCGAGGATATCCGCAGCCGCCATCGCGATCGCCACCTCGGAACCGGACGCGAGCAAGGTCACGTCCCGCGCGCCCTGCGGCAGGCGCAGCGCATAGGCACCCTGTGCGGTGCGGTTCTCGGTGGTATGCTCAGTTTTCAGGCTCGGCAAGCCCTGCCGCGTGAGGCAGAGGACCGAGGGCGTGGCCGACTGCTTGAGCGCGCAGGCCCAAGCCTCCGCCACTTCCACCGCATCGGCAGGCCGAAACACCAGCAGATTGGGAATCGCGCGCAAGGCGGCCAGGTGCTCGACCGGCTGGTGGGTCGGGCCGTCTTCGCCCAGGCCGATGGAGTCGTGCGTCATGACATGAATAACCCGCAGCCCCATCAGCGCCGCCAGGCGAATGGCCGGGCGGCTGTAGTCGGCGAACACGAGAAACGTCCCGCCATAGGGAATGACGCCGCCATGCAGTGCGAGACCGTTCATCGCCGCCGCCATGCCGTGCTCGCGCACCCCGTAGTGAAGGTAGGTGCCGGTAAAATCCTTGGCCGTGACAGGCCTGTAGGCTTTCGTCTTGGTGCCATTGGAGCCGGTCAGGTCGGCCGAGCCGCCGATCAAACCGGGCACCGCTTCGCTCAACCCCTCCAGCACTTGCTGCGACGATTGTCGCGTCGCCAACTTCGGGCCTTGCTCCGAAAATGCCCGCTTGATGCTGTCGACGACGCCGTCGAAGTTGCCGGGAAGTTCACCGCGCACGCCGGCTTCGAAGATATCGCGCGGCGCGCGGTCCGCCGCCTCTAGCCGACTCTCCCAAGCTTGGCGGTCGCCTTGCCCGCGCTGTCCGGCGGCGCGCCAAGCCATGAGGATGGGTTCGGGAATGTCGAAGGGCGCGTGATGCCAGCCCAGCGTCTCGCGCGCGGCGTCGATTTCCTCGGCGCCAAGAGGCGCGCCATGCGTCGCCGCCGTTCCTTGCTTGTTGGGCGCGCCGAAGCCGATGATGGTTTTGCATGCGATGAGCGACGGCTTATCGCTTGCCCGCGCCGCTTCGATCGCCGCCGCCACAGCCTCGGTGTCATGGCCGTCGACACGCGCGACATCCCAACCGGCGGCGGCGAATCGCGCGGGCTGATCCATCGAAGTGGTCAACGACGTCGCGCCATCGATGGAGATGCCGTTGTCGTCAAAAAGCACGATTAACTTCGACAGCTTCAGGTGTCCGGCGAAATCGATGGCCTCATGGCTGAGGCCTTCCATCAGGCAGCCGTCGCCGGCTAAGACATAAGTGTGGTGATCGACAAGCGCATCGCCAAAGCGCGCATTTTGCAGACGCTCGGCCAGCGCCATTCCGGCTGCGGTCGCGATGCCTTGGCCAAGCGGACCGGTGGTCATCTCGATACCGGTGGCATGCCCATATTCGGGGTGCCCGGCCGTCTTGGCACCGAGTTGGCGGAACCGCTTCAACTCGTCGAGCGTGATGTCCTCATAGCCCGTCAGGTAGAGCAGGCTGTAGAGCAGCATCGAGCCGTGCCCGGCGGAAAGGACGAAACGGTCGCGGTCCGGCCAATTCGGCGCGGCGGGATCAAATTTCAGGAACCGCGTAAACAGGACCGTCGCCACGTCCGCCATGCCCATGGGCAGGCCCGGATGACCGGACTTCGCCTTTTCCACGGCATCCATCGACAGCGCGCGAATGGCGTTCGCCATATCCGCACGGGAGGTCTCGTCCCTGGTGCCGATCCGCACCGCCAAAGTGCTCATGATACCCTCCACAAGGTCACGACGCCCGCCGCTTGCGCTCGACGAACTTTAGGATCATCGGCGTCAGGATTAGTTGCATGGCGATGTCGAGTTTGCCGCCCGGGATCACGATCGAGTTGGCCCGCGACATGAAACTGTCGTGAATCATCGACACCAGATAGGGAAAGTCGATACCGCGCGGGTTCTTGAAGCGAATAACGACCATCGACTCGTCCGCTGTCGGAATCCACCGGGCGACAAAGGGGTTGGACGTATCCACCGTTGGGACGCGTTGAAAGTTGATATCTGTTTCCGTGAACTGCGGGCAGATGTAGCGGATATAGTCCGGCATCCGCCGCAGAATGGTGTCCATGACAGCTTCGGTCGAATACCCGCGAGCACCTTTATCGCGATGTATTTTCTGGATCCATTCGAGATTGATGACGGGCACAACGCCGATCTTGAGGTCGGCATGCCGGGCGATGTCGACCTTGTCGGTGACCACCGCACCGTGCAGACCTTCATAGAAAAGTAGGTCGGAGTCAGACGATATATCCTGCCAATCGGTGAATGTTCCAGGCGGTACTCCGTAAAGTTTGGACTCCGCATCGTCGTGAACGTAGTGGCGGGTCCGTCCGGTGCCGGATTCGCTGTATTGCCCGAACACCGCCTCGAGTTCCTCGAACAAGTTGGACTCGGGTCCAAAATGGCTGAAATGATTGTTGCCCCCCTCGGCCGCCTCCTGCATGGCCTGCTTCATCTCGGCCCGGTCGAAGCGGTGAAAGGCGTCGCCTTCGATAGATACGGCGGTGATATTTTCGCGTCGAAAGATCTGATCGAACGTGTGCCTTACCGTCGAGGTGCCAGCTCCAGACGAACCGGTAACCGATATGATGGGATGTTTGGTGGACATTGAGGAGCCCCTCAGGTGCGGAACAAGCTGCGGCGGCCGAACAGCGGTGAGCGCTCACCGATGGAGTGACGGTCGGTGTGGTAGCGTGCGACGCGATCTACCTTGTCGCTTGAACCAAAGGCCAGCGGCACGCGCTGGTGCAACTCTGTCGGGATAAGATCCAGGATCCGGTGCTCACCGTCCGTCGCCGCACCACCGGCCTGTTCGACAACGAAGGCGATCGGATTCGCCTCGTAAACGAGACGGAGACGGCCATGTTGGTAGCCCGGCCGATTGTCGCGCGGATAGAGAAAGATCCCGCCGCGAACAAGGACCCGAAACGCTTCAGCAACGAGGGAAGCGATCCAGCGCATATTGAAGTTTTCGCCGCGCGGCCCCTCGGCGCCGGATATGCAATCGTCGACATAGGCCTGTACCGGCTCATCCCAGTGCCGGTAGTTCGATGCATTAATTGCATATTCCCGTCTGCCCTTCGGGATCTGAACATTCGCGCAGGTCAGCAGAAAAACGCTGCTCTCGCGGTCTAGGGTGAAAATGTGCGTGCCCTGACCCAGAGTCAGAACGAGGGCGGTTTGCGGCCCATAGATCACGAAACCCGCCGCGAGTTGGTTGCTTCCCGCTTGCTGGAACACGGTCTCGCCCCGCCCCTCCCCCACACCGGCCATCGGCAGAATCGAGAAGATCGTCCCGATCGAAACGTTGGTGTCGATATTCGACGAACCATCCAAGGGATCTATAGCTACTGCGAGCGGAGCGTCATCTTGCAGAATCAGCGCCGTCTCGCTTTCCTCAGAGCCGAGAACCGCGACCGGCGCGCTCTTCAGAGCGGCGACGAACAAAGCGTGGGCCCGGAGATCAAGCTCCTTCTGTTCGTCGCCGGCGGCATTTCCCCCAACCACTGCGTGGAGCTCACCCGCCATAGGCCCCTGTGCTATGAGACCGGACACCTGCACCGCGGTCTCCGCGAGGCGTGCCACGGTCTCGGCAATCGCGGCGCGGGCCCTGTTATCGCCCGACCAATCTTGGAGATGCCGCCCAAGGCTTTGAAACGCGTTCATCTATCCTCCTGATGGCGCTCCATTGTTCTTCGTCGCGGCACCTAAGCAAAGGGGCGCCGGACTCACGGGAGCGTCCTTATGACCCGAAGCTCTTGTCGGATCTATTGCCTCAGGATGGTGACTCTTGCGGGAAAAGTAAATTTTATTTATCTTTTGTTTTATGAAAGATTTTCTTTCATCCGATATGCGCCGGGTCACCCTCAAGCAGTTGCGTGCTTTGGCCTCCGCGGTGCACAGCGGAACGATCTCGGGCGGCGCGCAAGCCCTCAACGTCACCCCGCCCGCGGTTGCGCTGCAAATGCGCCTGCTTGAGGAGACGGCAGGGGTGCCGCTGGTCGAGCGGACCGCGGACGGCCTGCGACCAACCGATGGAGGCAGCGAACTTCTAGCCGCCGCCGCGCGCATCGAATTGGCATTGACCGAATGCGGCGAGGCGCTGGATGCGCTCCGCAGCATCGACGGTGGCCGCGTCTCAGTGGGAGTCGTGAGTACCGCGAAATACTTCGCGCCCCGGGCGCTCGCGGCCTTCGCGAAGATCCACCCGAAGGTGGAAATTCGCCTTCAAGTCGGAAACCGGGAAGAGACGATATCTGCCCTGCAAAACTATGACCTAGATTTCGCGGTCATGGGGCGCCCGCTGGAGGATTCCGCGGTCGAGAAAACCGTTATCGGCGACCACCCGCACATCATTGTCGGCCCTGCCGACCACCCCTTGGCGCGACGCCGGCGAATCGCGCTCACCGACCTCGCGGACGAGACCTTCCTGTTGCGCGAACAGGGTTCGGGAACCCGTCTTCTCATGCAACGCCTCTTCGCCGCGGCCGGTCTTAGTCCGACTCTCGGGATGGAGATCGGCAGCAACGAAACCATCAAACAGGCGGTGATGGCGGGCCTCGGCATCGCCCTGATCTCGGCGCATACGGTATCCGCGGAGCTGAGCGACGGCCGGCTCGCCGCATTCAACGTCGAAGGCCTACCCATCGTGCGCAAATGGTTAGTCGTAAGACAAAGCAACAAGCGGCTGCTTCCTGCGGCACAAGCCCTTTGGGATTTCTTCTCAACGTCAGGCGCCAAATTTCTGCCCGATACACCGCCTACAAAACGCAGGTCTGCAAGGGTGCGATAACCGGACGATGCATCTGGGCGGAACGCCAATCGGTTCTTGCGCCGCGCGGGCCTGCGTGAGAAGTCCGCTTCAGAAACGACCTCAGTTCGCGGGCAGAATCTGGCGGCGCACGGCGTCGATCTCTCGTGGATCGGCGCGCTGCGCGTCGCTCAGCTCGATTCTCCGGTCCAGGACGATGTGCGCCGGGCTGCCGGCCAGCACGATAATGCGTTGCGCCAGCTCGGCCGCCTCGCGGCTGTCGTGAGTGACGAAGAGGACAGTCGTGGGCTTTGCCCGCCAAGTCTGGAGAAGCAACTGGCGCAGCCCCTCGGCGGTACTTTCGTCAATCGATACGAAGGGCTCGTCCATCAGGAGAAGGTCGGGCTCCACGACAAAGGCCCGCGCCAGGGCGACACGCCGGCTCATGCCCAGCGACAGGCTCTTGGGATAGGCATCGCGGTAGTCGAGCAGGCTCATGGCGCCCAGCAGCGATAGATCAGTCTCGGCTGCGATCTGCACCGGACCCATGACCAGGCGCAGATTCTCGCCCACGGTTCGCCAGGACAGCAGGACCGGCTCCTGGAATACATAACCGATCCGGAGCGCGCCCGCGTGGAGGCCGGCGCTATCGATTTGCCCGTCGAAATCCCGATCCAGGCCGGCGATCAGGTTGAGCAGCGTCGTCTTGCCGCAGCCCGAAGGCCCCAGAACGCAGACGAAAGCCCCCTCCTCGACGGAAAGGTTCAGGTCGCGCAGGACCGTGCGCGGCGGCGCCCCGTCGCTTCCGGGATAGCTCTTGCGCGCGATCCTGATGTCGAGGGCGATCATGCGCGCCACCGATTGGCATGGCGTTCCCAGGGGCCGAAAAGTCCTAGTTCGATGATCTGCACGATGGCCACGAAGGCGACCGTATAGGCCAAGATACTCGGCACGTCGAACAGCTGGAAAAAGAGATGCAGTTGAAATCCGACCCCGTTGCTGCGTCCCAAGAGCTCAACCACCAGGACGATCTTCCAGACCAAGGCCAGTCCGGAGCGGGCCGAGGCCGCAAAAAAGGGGCAAGCTGCGGCAGCACAATGTGGCGCAGGGTCTGCCAGCGGCCCAAGCGGTAGACCCGGGCGAGCTTCGCATATGCCGGATCGAGCGCGCGGGCACCCTCGCGTATGGTGACCACGACATTGGGGATCTTATTGATCGCCACCGCCGTGACGGCCGCAACCTCGCTCAGGCCGAACCAGACATAGCAGAGAACGATTGTAACCAGCGCCGGAATATTGAGGAACAGGATCAGCCAGGAATCGAAAAAGCGGTCAACGCGGGCGCTACGCCCCATCACCAGGCCGATGCTCGAACCGACGATCATGGCCAGGCCGAAACTGACCGCGACCCGGGCCAGCGTCACGCCGAGGTGATACGCTAGCTCTCCGCTTACCGTGTCCAACCATAAGACCCGCAGAACCGCCGCGGGGCCGGGCAAGACCCGGTCGTCCACCGCGCTGGCCAGAATCTGCCAAATTACAATGAACAGCGCGATGGAGAGCGCGAGTGTCGCAGTCCGCCGGTTTGAGCGAGCCACGGCCGGTCAGCGGACGCCGAACGACCAGAAGGCGTTCGGGTCGAACCGCGTGCCCCGGCCCAGCAGCTTGTCACCACCGTGTTTCGCCAGGAGACGATAAAGCGCTTCCGCGCCGGCCAGGTTCATGGACAAATCCTCCGGCAGACCGGCGCGGAAACCGGCCTTCAGGCGCTTGAACTCGGCATCGGAGCCGGCCCGCATGATCGGGCGCAAGCGTTCCCACTCCAGCTCGGAGGACGAGAGAATTTGGTTGGCAACCGCAATGGCATCGAAGAAGGCCCGGTGATCGTCGCGCCGTTCACGGGCAAGCCTTTCCCGGAAGACATAGCCGACCAGGGGCAAGGGCCCTTCGATACCCAGGCCCGCGAGAAGCTCGGAGACAGCCATGAGACGCCGGTACCCCTGGGCCTCGAGCCGGGTGGCATAGGGCCAGAAGGTCAGAACCGCATCCAGATCGCCCCGCCGCAGTTGCTCGTTCAACAGCGGCGGCGCGCCAAACACGGGCTCCGTGCGCGCGCCGATATCGAAGCCCAACGCCTGCTCGCTCCAGCCGCGCAGGAGCAGCCAGCTCTTGTCGACCGGGCCGCCGGCGACACCGATGCGCTTTCCAGCAAGATCTTCGACCCGCTCGATGCCGCTATCGGCGGCGGTCACCAGGGCGCCCAAGGCATGGGAATAAGGCACGAACACGAAACCCGCGCCGGCGGCGCGCTGGCGCATGACCCAAACCCAATCCGACACAATGAGGTCCACCTCGCCGGCCTGCAAGGCCACGCTGGTGGCGTTCTTCGAGGCGAGCGGCAGAACCATAAGCGACACGCCCGCCGCCTCGGCCAAGCGATGCGTTTTCACGGTGTCGAGCTGCCAATTTACGGTACCGAATTTCAGAACACCGACGCTCAGCGGTTTGTCCGCCGCAGCGTACGACCCCGGGGTACCCGCCCACAGGCCCAGAAAAACAACCAGGAGGAATCGGAACGTCATGACTCGCGGCTTCAATTCTTTAACAAGCGGTTGCGCACGGGCCAGGAGACGCCACGCGCCCAGGACTTGTCCGTGTTGCCGCGGATATCGGCGCTCATGGCTTGAAGTAACTTGCCGCTGCGCGCGTCGCGGACATAGATGTTTATGTTGAGAATTAGATTGCTCACCTTTTGCACAACGCCGGTCATCGATACCTCGGCGCCTAGCCCGCGGGCGATTTTGACATCGCACCCGTTGCAGCCGCGAAACGTTCCGGCGGCTTCTATTTCCGCGCTTGCCGGCAAAAGATCGACAACATCGTAGCGGGCGGACTCGGCCAAGAGCTTGCGAAACTGGTCGCTGATCGCCGCGATGCGGCGCTGCTCCGACTCGTTCTTACCGCGCAGTTCGCCTTCCAGGCTTGTGTCGTACAGCTCGAAATCGAAGGCGGCCACCGAGGTCTTGCCGTCGCCGGCGGCGCTTGCCGTCGGCAGAAACGCGAGCGCGCAAAACGTGAAAACAACCACTCGCCACCGCGGATATATCGGCCGGTTTTCACTCGATCTCAAAGTTTAGCCTCCCAGCACACCTTCCCGATTGGCACAAAGAAAGAAAGCCTTGGCAATAGTAAAATGGTCGAAGCCGCTTCTAGCTCTTAAGCTATTTAGATCATTGACCAACAATGATATCTTCTTTCCGGATCGGATTGAGATACGATGAGCATTGTGGGCGTGCATACCGATACTTCGCGTCAATCCGAGCCCGAGCCCCCCGAGCCCGAGCCCCGAAAGAGGCTCGCCGCCCTGCTGGCCGCCACGATCATCGTTTCGGGGGGCCTTGGCTTCGCCGGCGCGGGCTGGGCCGCGGAATTCGCGCGCATACCGATCGCCTATCTGAGTCAGGTCATGGAGCGGCCGCCAAAGCTGTCGAATCTGGACCTGCCGCCGGAAGATCAGGGCCTTGCGGGCGGACGGCTTTCCATTGCGGACAACAACACGACCGGCCGCTTCCTGCAGCAGGAATTCGTCCTGGAAGAGGTCGAGGTGCCGGCAGACGGCGACCCGAAAGCGGCCTTTCAAGCGCTGCTCGATGAAGGGAAGCAGTTTATCGTTCTCAGGGTGCCGGCGCCGGCCTTGCTGGAGTTGGCCGACATGGCCGCGGGCCGGGATGTCCTGCTGTTCAATGTCGGCGCGCCGGACGATCGCTTGCGCGACGCGGATTGCCGGGACAACGTGATGCACATGGCGCCGAGCCGGGCGCTGCTTGCCGACGCGCTGGCGCAATACCTGGCTTGGAAGCATTGGCCAGGATTGTTTCTAGTCGTGGGCCGCCGGGACGGCGACGGCCTGTTCGCCGAGGCGGTGCGTCGCGCGGCCAAGAAGTTCGGCAACAAGATCGTGGAGGAGCGGCGTTGGGCCTACGGTCCGGATGCCAGGCGCACCGCACAGTCGGAGGTTCCGGTGTTCACCCAGGATGTCGAATACGATGCCCTGGTTGTCGCCGACGAGATCGGCGAATTCGGGGAATACCTCGCATACCGCACCTGGTTGCCGCGCCCTGTGGTGGGCACCCAGGGCCTGACGCCGACGACCTGGCATCGCACCCATGAGCAATGGGGAGCGGCCCAGTTACAAAGCCGCTTTAAGAAGACCTATGGGCGCTGGATGACGCCTCTCGATTATCACGTTTGGGCCGCGATTCGCTCGATCGACGAAGGCGCAACGCGGACCGGCTCGGCCGGCTTCGCGGCGATCCGCGATTATATTCGCGGGCCGAGTTTCGAACTGGCGGGGTTCATGGGTCAGAAATTAACTTTCCGGCCCTGGAATTGGCAACTGCGCCAGCCTGTCCTGCTGGTCTCGCCCAAGGCCCTGGTTTCCGTGTCGCCGCAGCCGGGTTTTTTGCATCCGCTATCCTTGCTCGATACGCTCGGCCTGGACGAACCCGAGTCCAAGTGCCGAATACCATAGGGACCGAAACGACAAGAACCTGGTCCAAGGAGGAGGTAGGACAACCATGACTTGGCCCAAAATCATGGCCGGCGCCTTAGCACCGCTCGCGCTGGCGGCGGCCGCCGCATTCGGCGGCATCAGTGAGGTGAAGGCGTTCAGCGTCTATGTCTCCAACGAGAAAGACAACACGATCAGCGTGATCGACAGCGAAAGCCTAAAGGTCGTGAAGACGCTGAAGGTTGGCCAGCGGCCGCGCGGCATTCTCCTGACCCAGGACGGCAGCCAACTTTTGGTTTGTGCCAGCGACGACGACACGGTCCAGGTCATCGACGTGAAGACCTGGGAATTCGTCAAGGAATTGCCCTCGGGCCCGGACCCCGAGCTCTTCATCCTGCATCCCTCCGGGAATCCACTCTACATAGCGAACGAGGACGACAACCTTGTGACCGTGGTCGATATCGAGAACAACAAGGTTCTCGCCGAGGTCCCGGTTGGGGTGGAGCCCGAGGGAATGGGGATCAGTCCCGATGGCAGGGTGCTCGTCAATACCTCGGAAACCACCAATATGGCCCATTTCATCGATACCGAAACCTTTGAGATCGTGGGCAATGTGCTGGTCGACAGCCGGCCGCGCTTCGCCGAGTTCACGGCCGATGGGTCGCAAGTCTGGGTCACCTCCGAGATCGGCGGCACGGTCTCGGTGATCGACCCGATCGCACGCGAGATCATCAAGAAGATCGGCTTCGAGATTCCCGGTGTCAGGCCGGAAGCGATCCAGCCGGTCGGCGTCCGGATCACCAAGGACGGTGGCCGCGCCTTCGTTGCCCTGGGGCCGGCCAATCGTGTCGCCGTCGTCGACGCGAAGACATTCGAGGTTGAGAAATACCTTCTGGTCGGACAGCGCGTCTGGCAGCTCGCCTTCGCGCCGGACGAAAGTCTGCTGTTCACCACCAACGGGGTCAGCAATGATGTGTCGGTGATCGACGTCGCACGGCTGAAGGTCGTGAAGTCGATCGCCGTGGGCCGCTTTCCCTGGGGCCTGACGGTTTCCAAGGATTGAAAGCCCCGATGGGAACCCGACGAAAGATCATAGTCGACGATGGTTGAGGAACGCGGACCGCTCGCGCTAGAGATCGATTCGGTCTCGCATGCCTTCGGGGCGCGAAAGGCGCTCGACAACGTGAGTTGCGCCATCGCGCCATCGCGCCATTGCGTTCTGCTCGGCTTGAACGGCGCCGGCAAGACCACGCTGTTCTCGTTGATTACCCGGCTCTACGACAACACCTCCGGCTGGATTCGGGTCTTCGGCCAAGATGTGCGGCGCCAGCCGCAGCAGGCGCTGCGGCAGCTCGGCGTGGTTTTCCAGCAGCGCACCTTGGACCTCGACCTCTCGGTCATGCAGAACCTGATCTACCACGGCGCACTGCACGGCATCTCACCGGCTCGGACCAAGCGCCGCGCTGAGGAGGAACTTGAGCGCCTCGGCCTGACCGAGCGGGCGAGCGATAAGGTGCGCAAGCTTTCGGGCGGACAGATGCGCCGCGTCGAGATCGCCCGCGCGCTCCTGCACCGACCGCGATTGCTGCTGCTCGACGAGCCCACGGTGGGGCTCGATATCGATTCGCGTCAGAGCATCGTGGACCACGTGCAGCGGCTCTGCCGAGACGAAGGTTTGGCGGTCCTCTGGGCCACCCACCTGATCGACGAGGTCCTGCCGCAATCCCAGGTCATCATCCTGCATCGCGGCCGCGTTCTAGCCGACGGTTCGCGCGATCAGGTGGTGGCCGGCGTGGGCGCGAACGACATTCGCGAGACCTTCTTGCGGCTGACTCGCGATGACGCCAAGGACGGAGATAAAGTGGCATGAGCGAGGCCGTGACGATCCAGGATCCCAGGCCCCTTGGTCCGGTCGCGTACCTTCTGTGCCTGCGAGGGATCATGTGGCGGGAGGCGTTGCGCTTCCTGCATCAGCGCGAACGCTTCGTCGCCGCCCTGGTGCGCCCTCTGGTCTGGCTCTTCGTCTTCGCGGCCGGTTTCCGCGCAGTGCTCGGCGTGTCGATAATTCCACCCTACGAGACCTATGTGCTGTACGAGGTCTACATCACACCGGGCCTCGTCGCGATGGTCCAGCTTTTCAATGGGATGCAGTCGTCGCTATCCATGGTCTATGACCGTGAGATGGGCAGTATGCGCACCCTTCTGGTCAGTCCATTCCCGCGCGGTTTCCTCCTGATCTCCAAACTCCTGGCCGGCGTCGCCGTATCGCTGCTCCAGGTTTACGTGTTTCTCGCCGTCACCTGGTTCTGGGACGTGCAGCCGCCGCTTATCGGCTACTTCGCCGTGCTGCCGGCGCTTATTCTCTCGGGCATGATGCTGGGGGCCCTCGGCATGCTGCTATCGTCGGGAATCAAGCAGCTTGAGAATTTCGCCGGCATCATGAACTTCGTCATCTTCCCGATGTTCTTCGCCTCTTCGGCTCTCTACCCTCTATGGCGTATGAATGAGGCGAGCCCCTTGCTATACAATATCTGCGTCCTCAACCCCTTTACCTATGCCGTAGAGTTGATCCGCTTCTCGCTCCACGGCCAGATCAACTGGCTGGCGCTGGCCGTGGTGGCCGGGTGCACCGCCGTCTTTCTCGGCGCGGCAATTCTGGCCTACAACCCTTCCAAGGGCTTGATCGCGCGGCGCGGCGGACCGGGCGGCTGACCATGCCTGGCGAGATCGTGCTTCCCCTTCGCGGCGCCCTGTTGTTTCTGTATCTCGCCGCGGCCGCCGCGCCGGCGCCGGCGCGCGGCGCCGTCGACCCAGCGAACCCCGACTGGCCCTGCATCCAGCGCAAAGTGCCGGAGATATCCGCCGGCATGGTCTGGGCCGGGCCTGAGGTGCAGGAGAACGGCAGGGCCTGGAAGGAATCGCTCCGGCTGGCTGAGCTCACCGCCAAGATCTCGGCCCGGCGCCTACCGATCGAAGAGGCGCAAAATGAGATTGACCGCTTCGCCACGGACCTCGGGCGGGATAAAAACGAGCAACTCACGTTGCTCTTCACCGGCGTGCTGCAGATCATAAACGCCGAGCGAAGCGAGATCGTGGCGGGAATAGAGCGTTACGCGCGGCGCCAGGGTGCGCTGGCGTCAAGGATCAGGGCTGCGACGGCAGAACTCAACACGCTGAGAAAAAAGCAGAACCGGAGCGAAGCGGACGCCGCCGAGATCAAGGCGCTGGAGGAGCGGCTTCTTTGGGATACGCGCGTCTTCGACGAGCGGCAGCAATCGCTCTCCTACGTCTGTGAATCGCCCGTGCTGCTGGAGCAACGCCTCTTTGCCCTATCCCGCCGCATTATGAGTCAGAAATCCTCCGTTGCTCAATCACCTCAACCTGTCCCATAGGCGCTGATGTCAGGCAGGATGGATTCGCGGCCGTCGCCGCCTTGAGCTCCGACAACGCGCACTGCACCAAATCGGAACTAGAGGCGATACGGAAATCCTCCAACCCCCGAATCAGAAGCGACACCGCAGTGAAGTCGGGTTCGACGAAGCCGATGCCCGTAATGCTGCCGTCTATATAGCCAAGGGGAGTGATCTCGCCGGCGGTCGTGCAGCCGACGAGATGGATGTCGCCAAAGCACTTGTTCAGCGCTTCTTCCAGCCGAGGCAGGTCGTACTGCGGCGAGCAGAAGAATAGAACGGTTCCCAGACCAGGTTGCCAAAGGCTGTCGAACAATTCGCGCGCGGCGGCTTCCGGCTCCCGCGCGCGCGACACGCCCATTGTAATCGGCAATGAAGGACCTGTGGCCCCATCCATCGCGTTCCTCCCCTGCGTTGCGGCGCTCCGGGCTTTGTGCTCGCCCGGTTCCGGTACGACACCGCGGTTCCATGGAATTCTGCCCTATTCAAAGGCCGAAACAAAGTCTTCCGAGGATGTCGGGCCGGCAGGGAGCGGCCCCTGCGCGCGGGCGCGCGGGCGGGGGAAGCGAGAGGATTACTCGCCGGATCTATAGAAAGTAGAAGTATTACAATATATTAGAGTTACGCGGTAGATGTCCGGCGCGCAGGCGCGAGGGCCGAAGATTGGACTTTAGTAGCGGTTGTCCCAATTGATGCCGCCATGACATCATCCACGGTGAAATCGTGCGCGGGGTCTGGATACGGTTGTTTTCTGTCCGAGCGTACGCACAATTGCCGCACGTCCGGCGCTCACGCGGTGCGGAGCGGTCTTGGACTAATGTCGAGGCGAATTTGGAATGGAGCCGAGAATGACCTGGTCGACACCGAAGATTGTCGAGATTGCCGTAGGTATGGAAATCAATAGCTACGCCTGCGCCGAACTGAAGGGCTAGTAAAACACAGGGCATATGTCGGCCAGTTCCGCTGGAACTGGCCGACGCTTTGGTATGGGCGCAGGGCTGACCGACCGGGGTTCAGCCTAAGGCTCCGCTTCCACCGCGGTGTTATGCCCCCTTCGGGGCAACTGTGTTCGCACCTGTTACCCCCGCGCCCGTTACCAAAACCCCCTTCGCTGGAAAAAACCCGCTCTCTTGCCAAGCGGGATCCTGAGACGGAACATAAGGGGCGCCGCCACAATTGCGGGAAAGTCGGGCCCGCCGCATAAGTCGCCCGGCCGACCGATTTCAACAGGGAGGACAATCCGATGGATGTACGCGCTGCCGTTGCGGTTGAGGCCGGGAAACCCTTGTCGATCGAGACTGTCCAGTTAGAGGGGCCCAGGGCAGGCGAGGTTTTGGTCGAGATCAAGGCGACCGGGATCTGCCATACCGATTCCTTCACCTTATCCGGCGAAGACCCGGAGGGGCTGTTTCCGGCGATCCTGGGGCATGAGGGGGCCGGCGTGGTGGTCGATACCGGGCCCGGCGTCGCTTCGCTGAAAAAGGGTGATCACGTCATCCCGCTCTATACGCCGGAGTGCCGGCAGTGCGAATATTGCCTCAACCCCAAAACCAACCTGTGCCAGGCGATCCGCGGCACCCAAGGCCAGGGCTTGATGCCGGACGGCAGCAGCCGCTTTTCCCTGAATGGGGAAAAGGTGTTGCACTACATGGGCACCTCGACCTTCGCCAACTTCACGGTCGTGCCCGAGATCGCGCTGGCCAAGGTCCGCGAAGACGCGCCCTTCGACAAGATCTGTTACATCGGCTGCGGCGTGACCACTGGCATCGGCGCGGTCATCAACACGGCCAAGGTCGAGCCGGGCGCCAACGTCGTGGTCTTCGGGCTGGGCGGCATTGGGCTCAACGTCATCCAGGGCGCGCGCCTGGCCGGGGCCAACATGATCGTGGGCGTCGACCTCAACCCGGCGCGTAAGGCGCTGGGCGAAAAGTTCGGTATGACCCACTTCGTCAACCCCAAGGAGGTCGAGGGTGACTTAGTGCCCTATCTGGTCGAACTGACCAAGGGCGGCGCCGACTACAGCTTCGAGTGCATCGGCAACGTGACCACCATGCGTCAGGCCCTGGAGTGCGCCCACAAGGGCTGGGGCGTCTCGGTCATTATCGGCGTCGCCGGCGCGGGCCAGGAGATCGCGACCCGGCCGTTCCAACTGGTCACCGGGCGGACCTGGAAGGGCACCGCCTTCGGCGGCGCGCGCGGACGCACGGATGTGCCCCGGATCGTCGACTGGTACATGGACGGTAGGATCAACATCGACGACCTGATCACCCACACCCTGCCGCTCGAGAAGATCAACGACGCCTTCGACCTCATGCACGAGGGTAAGTCGATCCGCAGCGTCGTCGTGTATTGAGACCGCGAGGCCGGAAGGGCCTTCGCGGAAAGATCAGGGGCCTGATCATGCCGTGGCGCAAACCGCCTCGTAGCAAATGGCAATCCCGCGCAATGATAGGCCGCGATGCCATGACGGGTGTGAATCTCAAGGCTTTCCGACGGTGGAGCGACCTGTCATTCCTGGCCATCGCGGACGTCCCCGACACCTATACGGAGCAACGCCTGCATACATCCCTGCACCCACCGCATTGGCCGATGGAGCAGTTCTGCCTTTCGCCCAGCGACATCGACAATATAGTCGATTACGTGAAGTCCTTGGGCTTCAAATGAGGCGCGAGGAAGCGTGCACGAGGAGTGGGCCGGACCCTCGGGCTTGATCCAGAGGGAGAGACAGGGAAAAAAAGGCCAGTCGCGCCGGTTTCACCGGCTCGACGACTGCCGTAGGTCCAAAAAGTCACAGCAGGGTCAATAGGCGCCGGAATGAGCGTCAAAGGAGAACTGCGGGGAGCACGGACGCGGTGATCGTGAGGCGACTACGGGCGCTTGAGGACGAGAACAGTTGGCCGAAGAAGATCGTGGCTGATCTGTCGCTGGACAAGGAGATGCTTCAGGACATCGTCAAGCGAAAGCTCTGAGGCCTGTCCGGAAGAGAACGCTGGTCGACGCGATGCGCAATGATTGGGCTGTATCGATCCGCCGGGCTTGT